>CAXVWN010000444.1:0-21922 GCA_964263725.1 Spirosoma sp. | reverse complement strand
AAATGGCCGAGTTGCCCGACTGTTGTGTGAATCATACTCACTTAATAATTTTATTGTACTCTGCGTGAGAGCCTATCCAAAACCAATATAATTTGTCTTCTTCACGTATCGCTAATACACGAAAATGATCGCCTACACGCGCTGACCATAGATTATCTTTTCCACTTATTTCCTTGAAATGCAAGGATGGATGTAATGAATCAGCTTTAAGAAGTTCAAAATTTTTGTCAGCTAATTTCTGAATCGATTCTGATAAATTGTAATAACGTTTCCAGAATTTTGATGTGGTGTGATGGGTCATAAAGGCCTTATTCTACCCATTTGGATATCTTCTCGGGCTTCGTTAAGTAAATTATCTAGCCGCCCCGCTTGTACATCTTCTTCAATTTGGTTGTCCCAACGTTCATGGAAGAAATCAAAAAGACGAGTTACAAGTGCGTCTAATTCGTCAGTCGGTAATTCTTTAGCTGCTGCTTCGATTTCCTGTACACTCATAGTTGTGCCGTTTTTGCCTCGTGTTCCGTCGTCTCTAATTTGCCGTTCTGGTATTTTGACGGGCATTTTAGCAGAATCTTGCTGCACTGGAAATGGTCGCCCTGCATAGCGCCAATGACGACAATCTGCTCGGCACTGCCAAAATCCTGGGGTTTCGGACTGTTGAAAACGACTTTCTCAGGCCGATTGTCATTATCAATAAGCGTGAACTCAAAGTGATTCGGGTCAATTGCCGGATTGTAAAGCATATCCATAATTTGACCCTGCGCGTTTTTTTGGACCTTGCCAACTACGTGAATCAATTTATCGTCGCCGTCTTTAGCCAGTTCGCTGGCCTGCTTAAACGTAACATAAGAACTTGCATCACCCGCCGTGGCGACAATTATGCCGATGGCTAAAGCGATGACAACGATACCGAGAATGTGAGAGAGTTTCATTGTGTTAGAAAATGTAAAGACCGGGCCGACAGGCGGTACTGCAAAAGATATTGACCGAACAAACTACGAGAGTTTCACACCTTGTTCGTTGCGTTTTTGTTGTTTTACTTCTTTTTCTAACTTGCCAATCTGCATATCGAGCCGAATAAGGTAAACGATAATACCAGCAAAGACAGCCGCAATAACGGCCACCACCACCCATATTTTGCCATCGGCACGGAGCCGGTCGGCCATCTGGATTCCATCCGATACGGGCTGTTGCGCCATAAGGGTTTGGCTAAAAAGAAGCAAGGTCGCTAAGAGATAGGATAAGCGAGAAGGCAGTCGCATTGTTAAGGGGAAATAGTTAAGAAAATAACATAAAAATAAGCTGAATCATTCCGAAAACCGTCGTTGATTTTATTCCTCCACAACGGCTTTTACCCGGCGCAACCGAACACGCAGCTCCGTAATCCAAACGCCAATGAGCGTGAGGGCAATAACGCCCGGATAAAGAACTAAACGCATCGGGCCTGTCATCTGATACTGACCAAAAGCCGGGTTGCCGCCGTTGCCGGGATGCAATGAATCGGTCAGGCGGGGGAGAATAATAATCAGCGGAATGAAAACAGCAAAGGCGAAAATGTTATAGACCGACGAAATACGGGCGCGACGTTGTTCATCGTCAAATGAGCCGCGTAGAATCAAATAAGCGAAGTATAACAACATACCTACGGCTACACTATTGAGCTTTGGGTCGTTCGGCCAGGGTTCTCCCCAAGTATAATTGGCCCATAACGAGCCGGTCAGGCAACCTAATACGCCGAAAAGAATGGCCGTATTCGCAAACTCTACCGAAACCCGATCATCATCAAGCCGCCCCTTTCGTAAATAACGAACCGCGTAAACTAAGGATGCCACGAGTAAAATAATCATTGAAAACCAAAGGGATACGTGGAAGTATACGTTGCGTATGCTCTCGTTCAGAATTGGCAAACGGGGTACCGTTCCCAGCATTCCCTGGAAAATAACGTAAATGTAAATCAAGACCGCCAGGGCCTTCCACCAATTTTTTTTCATAAGGTAAAGCGGGTGGAGACCCGCGATGATAGACTACAAAAGCGGGCTTCCACCGCACGGGCGGCCCCACGCAACGGCGGACCGTCCGCCTTACTCAACTCCGCCACAAAAACGGAAACAAAAGCCATGATAAGGTTAACACAATAGCGTCGATGGCCAGTATAGTGCCAATTTCGTCCCAGCTTACACTCCGGTCAAGCCCATCGAGGGCGTTTTTTGAGACTTTAAGCAGCATCAGCAGCAATGGTAGAATGATCGGAAAACTCAGTACTGCCATTAGTGTAGCCGGATTTTCAGCTTTGCTGGCAATCCCTGAAACAAGTGTTAATGAAGCCGCAAATCCAATCGCTCCCAGTACTAATGTCAACAAATAAAGCGGCACATCGTTAACCGGATTCCCCAAAACAAACGCATAGACGCTAAATCCCAAAAACGCCAGTACCAGCATCAATACCGTATTGTACAGAATTTTGGAAAGGATAATTTGCTGCGGACTGGCTAATGTGTAGTAATACAACTGCCGGCCTGCCCGTTCCTGCACAAAACTCTTGGCAATGGCATTAATGGCCGTAAACAGCAAAATAATCCAGAATAATGTGTTCCAGACAATTGGCGTCAACTGACCGCGCCTTGCGTTGAAACTTAAGTAACAGACAAACACGGCCCCCACAATATAGAGCAGCATGCCATTGAGGGCGTAACGTTGCCGCCACTCCAGCAGAAATTCCTTCCGCATCAATGCACTCATCTGCCGTACCGATTCTGCCATGCTCTGTCTTTTAATTCTGCAAATTTACAGCGCAATGCTGACGCGAAAAAGAAATAGTTTTGCCTCCTGATTCACTTTGTCAGTCGTATATTGTCACGATTTCATGCCTGGATGTATCTAAAAGCCGCCTGACTTACCCAAAAAGTGCACCCTGCCAGGTGATATATGGGAGCTATTTTATTGATGGATTATTCTACTCTTCTGATTCTCTGTGGGTTCTCGTTTCTGGCTGGTTTTGTTGATGCTATTATCGGTGGAGGTGGGCTGATTCAAACGCCCGCTTTGTTGTTCAGTCTGCCGCAATATCCAGTTCCAACGCTTATTGGCACGACCAAAATTCCTTCGCTGGCAGGCAGCCTGATGGGCGCATTCCAGTACAGCCGACATGTGGCGGTGATTGGTCGTTTCATTGGGCCAATGATGGCTATTGCTTTTGGCGCATCGTGGTTTGGCTCATGGACACTCACGCAAGTGCCAAACAGTTTTATGAAACCCCTGGCGTTGGTAATACTGATTGGTGTATTTATCTATACACTCACTAAAAAAGATTTCGGGCAGGTGTCGCAACGCATGGTAACGACAGCGCAACAGCAAACGCGCATGTGGATTATGGGGGCAGGAATCGGGTTCTACGACGGTTTTTTCGGGCCTGGAACGGGTAGTTTTCTCGTGCTGGGGTTCATTACACTGATCGGTTTCGATTTTCTTAAAGCCAGTGCCCACGCCAAATTGGTTAACGCATCGACAAACCTGGCCAGCACTTTATTTTTCATGAAGGAAGGCAAAATTCTTTACAGTTTTGCTATCCCAATGGCCGTAGCGAACCTTTCCGGTGCTTTTCTTGGTGCCCGACTGGCTATTTTAAAAGGCAATAGCTTTATCCGTATTTTCTTCCTGTTGCTCATTGCGGCAACCATCATACGGTTTGCCTGGGATTTGGTCATGTAGATTTGCATCGACAAACTTTCCGTCGTAAACTTGCGTTAATTAAACTGAATCTAAATAAAGATAGTATTGCGGACATCATGAGCAAACGTAGCGTAGCTGACCTGAAAATTGGAGAACGGGCCATTATTGAGTCGTTCAATAATCAATTGATGTCGCTTAAGTTGCTCGAAATGGGTTGCTTACCCGGTGCTGAAATCTGTTTACACAGTAAAGCGCCACTTGGTGATCCAATTTGTTTGAACGTGGCAGGCTATTGCCTGGCCATGCGTAAGTCCGAAGCGGCTACTATTCTGATTGAGGATTAAGATTAACTGTTCTTAACCGTGCGGGTGCTCCGTTTTATTCTCGCCGTACGCGGGCAGCCTTCTCTTAGCTTTTGTCTTGAAATCGTCTCCTACAATTGCCCTCGTTGGCAACCCCAATGCCGGTAAATCGTCGTTATTTAATCAGCTGACCGGCCTGCGTCAGAAAACGGGTAACTTTCCCGGCGTCACGATGGATAAAAAATCCGGAACGTGGCCCATCGACACACAAAATACGGTAACCGTTATTGACCTCCCTGGTGTTTATTCGATTTATCCCAAGTCTTTAGACGAACAAGTTGTCACAGATATTCTGGCTAATCCCAACCATCCAGATTACCCCGATGTGACTGTAGTTGTGGTAGATTCTTCTAATCTACATCGTAACTTGTTGCTATTCACACAAGTAGCCGATCTGGGCGTTCCAACGGTGTTGGCCCTGAACATGCTGGATGTTGCTCATCAGCAAACGAAAGAAGTCAATGCCGTTCGATTAGCTATGCAGTTAAGTGTACCCGTCGTGCGCATCAACGCCCGTACCGGCGAAGGGATTGATCAATTGAAAAAGGCGGTTCTGGGACAAATTCAAACGCCCGCTTTACCCGGCAAACTTTTCTTCGACCCGGTGGATGAAGCGGCTGATCTAATTGCCGACACCAAAGTCCAATACCAACTCGATAATAATTATCTCGCCCTGCAATACATTGTTCAACATGATGGATTCTCGTTTCTGAATCAATCGCAACGGGTTGGGTTAGACGCTATCATTGATAAGTATCAGTTTAGTGAGCCAACGTTTCAGGCTGGCGAAACCATAACACGCTACAAACGAATTGCGAAAGTTGTGGCTGAGGTCGTCACCGATCAGCGTCCGCCTAACCAACCCACATGGAGCCAGAAGCTCGATCGAATCTTGTTGCATCCTGTTTGGGGTTATGCCATTTTCGGGTTTGTTCTGATGTTGATTTTTCAGGCCATTTTTGCTTGGGCGCAACCGTTCATGGACGCCATCGACACGGGCGTAGCCTGGCTCAACGGACAACTTAAAGAAAGTTTACCGGCTGGCCCACTTACCGACTTGCTTACCGATGGCATACTGGCCGGCATTGGCGGAATTCTTGTCTTTATCCCGCAAATCGCTTTTCTGTTTTTACTAATTGCCTTACTCGAAGAGTCGGGTTATATGTCGAGGGTGATGGTCATTATGGACCGCATTATGCGAAAGTTTGGATTGAATGGCCGAAGTGTTGTGCCACTCATTTCAGGCGTTGCCTGTGCCGTACCAGCTATTATGGCGACTCGCAGCATTGGCACTCGACGCGACCGGCTCATCACTATTTTGGTGACACCTCTAATGAGTTGTTCGGCCCGACTACCAATCTATACCATTTTAATTGCGTTGGTCGTACCGAGTCAGCGTGTGTTCGGCGTGTTCAATCTTCAGGGATTGGCGTTGATGGGTTTGTATTTGCTGGGCCTGATTAGTGCCTTATTGGCCGCCTATGCGCTTAAACTTCTCCTTAAAACGAAAGAGCGCGGTTATTTTATTATGGAGTTGCCAACGTTTAAACTGCCTCGTTGGAACCATGTTGGGTTGACGGTTTGGGAAAGCGTTCGGTCATTTGTATGGGAAGCCGGGCGGGTTATTCTGGCCATTTCGATTGTCTTATGGGTGCTGGCCAGCTATGGTCCCGGCAACGCGATGGAGCAGGCAGAAAGTCGTGCCCGGCAGCAAAATCCCACCCTTACGACCGATGCGTTACAGAATCTCATTGCATCCGAACGGCTCGAAGCATCGTATGCCGGGAATTTTGGACACTTCATTGAGCCCGTTATTCGACCCCTTGGCTATGACTGGAAAATTGGGATTGCCTTGCTGAGTTCCTTTGCCGCCCGCGAAGTGTTTGTTGGCACCATGTCAACGATTTACAGTATTGGTAGTGGAGCCGACGATGCGGGTGTAACAATACGTGAACGGCTTCGGCAGGAGCGAAATCCTGAAACTGGAGGGCCGATGTATACACCGGCTCTGGCTTGGTCGTTGCTGATTTTTTACGTATTTGCGATGATGTGTATGAGTACGTTAGCTGCCACCCAACGCGAAACGAAGACTTGGAAATGGCCAGCCGTACAACTGGTTTACATGACTGTATTAGCTTACGTAGCTGCCTTTGCCACGTACCAATTTATGAAATAAATACATGTATTGATCAGCTACCAAAGTAATCCTTTGCTCATCAATGGATAGATGAAGTAGTAAACAATGTAGCCAAATAAGGCTAGTGTAAGACCGCCTAAGGCAGTAGTTTGATCGAAAAGAACTCGATTTTTATACGATGTGCGACTATTGCGCCAGTCGCGGTGTGCTGTATGTTTCATGGTGTGCAGTAATATTCTATCTAATTACCGGCACAAATTTCGGTCCTTATCGTGAGCTAAAACAGGGGAGAAACCCGGAATTTTTCGACCCCGTATAACTACTCATTCTAGTATTTTCTCAGCTTATTCTCAATGCGACAGATGCGGGTCACTAAGAGTT
This sequence comes from Spirosoma sp., assembly GCA_964263725.1. GTDB lineage: Bacteria > Bacteroidota > Bacteroidia > Cytophagales > Spirosomataceae > Spirosoma. The sequence continues at coordinate 15,373 of CAXVWN010000444.1, read as the reverse complement.
AAATTGACTCTCAGTGACCCGCATCTGTCGCGTAGCATACAATTTGATTTTTCTACCAGATTTAATCCCAACGCAACGCATCAATTACATCTGATGCAGTCATACCGATAGGGCCGCGCTGCTTGGCTACATGATCGCCAGCCAGGCCGTGGGCAAATACGCCTAATACGGCCACTTCAACCGGGTCATACCCTTGCGCGAGCAGGGAGGTTAAAATCCCCGTTAGTACATCGCCAGTGCCACCAGTGCTTAATCCGGGGTTGCCCGTCGAGTTGAAATGGATGTCGCCATCGGGTGTTGCCACGGCAGAATAAGCTCCTTTCAAAACCACTACCACCCGATATTTTTGGGCAAACTCACGTAAAAGGTCTAACTTTTGATAATCATTAGCCCATTTTTTTGTCAGCCGTTCAAACTCTTTGGGATGGGGCGTCAGAATACTATTGGGCGGAAGCAGTTTCAGCAATTCACGATTTTCTGAAAGTAAATTCAACGCGTCCGCATCCACCACAATGGGTTTTTTTAGGGTTGGCAATAGTTCTTTTAACATGGCCAGTGTCTCGGGTGCCTGACCAATTCCGGGGCCGATGCCTACCGCCGAATAATCGGCCGGGGCGGTGCTTCCGCCCGACGGTAAAGCCTCCGTTAATACATTCTGGTCTTTATCGGGGCGGCACATCGCTTCGGGCACAACTGTTTGCAGAACCGTGTAGCCACATTGAGGTACCTGAACTGTTAGCAAGCCCACTCCAGATCGCAAACAGGCTCGGGCCGCCAGTACGGCCGCACCAATTTTGCCATAACTACCCACCAGTAACAAGGCATGACCGAACGTGCCTTTGTTCGAGAACCGATCGCGTTTGCGAAGTAATAGACGGGCTTCACGCGGTTGGGTGAAATAGTAGGGCGTTGGTGCCAGGTCGATGTAGCGCTTGTGTAATCGAATATCGACAATGTGCCAATCGCCAACGTAGCGGCCGTTTTTAGGGAGTACAAAGGCCAGCTTAGGCAACTGAAACGTAATAGTATAGTCGGGTTCGATAATAATATCGTTTGATGCATTGGGCTGATCGGCATACAGACCGCTGGCAATATCGACCGATACGACCGTGGCGGGGGCACGATTTATAGCTTCAATAGCGTCTTTAACGATTCCTTCAGCCGGGCGCGACAGACCGGATCCCAGAATGGCATCAATGACGACTTCGTTATGGCGTATGGCTGGAATATCGGTCGATAATTCGATGTAATGGATGTTTTCAGTGACGAGTTTAAGGCGCCGGTGGTTGTGGATGAAATCATCGGACTCGCGGGGGGCGTAGCGTACCACATAAATCTCAATTGGGTATTCTCGCTCCAGAAGCAGTCGGGCAATGGCCAGTCCATCACCCCCATTATTCCCTAACCCGCAGAAAATCTTAGTCGGCGTTTTGTTTGTAAAACGATCCACAAACCAATCGACAAAGGTGAGCGCAGCCCGTTCCATCAAGTTGAGTGGCGCAATGGGTTCGTGTTGAATGGTCGATTGGTCGAGGGCACGAATTTGATCGATGTTCAGAATTTTCATGGGTCTGGCGGTTGGGGCCGTATCGTAATTTTACAAAAGTATTTTCTACTACTGAGTAATTTACTATCTTTGCGGTTCATTTCGCAAATAGTTATCTGGCGATTTATATAAGGTCATGAGCGATTTAATCAAATTAGTGGAGGCAGACAACGCGCAGCGTCGCACCGAGTTGCCCCTATTCCGGGCGGGTGATACGGTGAACGTACACGTTAAAATCCGCGAAGGAAATAAGGAACGTATTCAGGTATTTACGGGCACGGTAATTCAACGCCGGAACCCAAGCACCGGTGGCGAGACGTTTACCGTCCGCAAGGTATCAAATGGTGTTGGTGTTGAACGGATTTTTCCGCTTCTATCACCAAATATCGACAAAGTTGAAGTCGTTCGTTTAGGTAAAGTTCGCCGGGCTCGGTTGTTTTATCTACGCGGTCGTCAGGGTAAAGCTGCTCGTGTTAAAGAGCGGAAGCCTAAGGCAGTTGCAGCAGCTTAATTGCTTCAAACGTACGTTAATTACTTAAAAGCTGCCCAAATATGGCGGCTTTTTTTGTATCGTCTGCAACAGACTCCGGCTGTTGTACTCATTGACAAGAGCAACAGCCGGAGTCTGTTGCAACTTCTAGTATGGATTTCTTCAAATATCAGGGCACCGGCAATGACTTTGTACTGATCGACGACCGGGATGGGACTTTCCCTGCCTCGAATCAGGCACTTATCGAAAATTTATGCCACCGGCGGTTTGGCATTGGCGCCGACGGGCTGATTTTGCTCCAGAACGATCCTGACTATGATTTTCGGATGGTGTATTTTAACGCCGATGGGGCAGAAGGGAGTATGTGCGGCAACGGCGGGCGGTGTATTGTCCGGTTTGCGCATGACCTGGGTCTGTTTGAGAGTGAGACTCGCTTTCGGGCCGTCGATGGCGAACACGTAGCGGTAGTGTGCGAGGAAGATATTTTTCTCAAAATGGGCGCTGTTTCAGGTATCGAAGATCGCGAAGGGGTAGCATTTTTGAATACCGGTTCGCCCCATGTTGTCCGATTTGTGGATGATCTGGAATCGCTGGATGTTGTTGCCGAAGGCCGTGCTGTTCGGTACAGCTCTCCCTTTCAGCCCAAGGGCACAAATGTTAATTATGTTCAGGTACTTGACGACAATACGGTGTTTGTCAGAACCTATGAGCGGGGCGTTGAAGATGAAACCTATTCCTGCGGTACAGGCGTAACAGCGGTTGCTCTGGTGGCTCACCAACAACGGGCTATGCTTGATCCAATTTTTATTAAAACAATTGGTGGTAACCTGCGTGTATCATTCAATCGTCTGGCCGATGGCGGATTCGATAATATTTACCTGATTGGCCCCGCAAAACGTGTTTTTACGGGTGCAATTTCTTTGTAAACAGCCTGTTATTACCATAAGATTTGCTTCCTCAACGCTATGATTATTTATAAGAATAAGGGATTGCTGCCATCCATTTGGCATTTTCATACAGGACCCACCGCTAAAGCATTACTTCGGCGACTGGCGGTTATAGCCGTTTATGTAACCATCGTTACGGTTGCCGAAATGCATTATACGGATTTGCGCCTGAAGGATACGCCTAGCTCTTTTTTGGGAGCAATGGGGATTTTGCTAAGCTTACTACTCATTTTTCGTACTAATACGGCCTACGACCGATTCTATGAGGGACGGCAGGCGTGGGGTACATTAGTGAATAACTGCCGTAATCTGGCCATTTTTTTTAACGCTGTTTTGCTAGAAGGAGACACTGACAGCCGACACTTTTTTGCCAAGGCTATTTCCAACTTTCCATTCGCACTGAAAAATCACTTGCGCGATATGAATAAAGTGGACGAACTGGATATGGTTGAAGAAGGGGAACGTCGTGACTTGCGTAATTTTGATCATAAACCCGCTGGAGTGGCCAATCAACTCTGGGTAAAAACGGAGACTTTATATCGTCAAGGGCACATCTCCGAATCGCAGCACATCAACTTAAATCAGCATTTAACCACGCTAATGGACGTTTGCGGTGTTTGTGAACGTATTAAAAGTACGCCAATCCCGTTCTCGTACACGCTTTTCATCAAGCTCTTCATCATGCTTTATGTGGTTCTTTTGCCGTTTACGGTAGTAACTGCTTTTGGATACGTGACTATTCCGGCCGGTGTGTTAACGTCGTATATTCTGGTTGGCCTGGAAATGATTGGGGAGGAAATTGAAGAACCGTTTGGATTCGAACGTAACGATTTGCCATTGAATCAGTTAAGTCAGCTGATTCGTGTAAACGTTCACGATATTTTGCAGATATATTTGCCCCACGTCGAAAAGCAGGCGGCTAAGCCAGGGTTTACCATCGTCACCTAATCGACATCTTCAACAATGCCTCCGTGCAGATGGTAAATCGCTTTATCCTGAAATTCCGGCTGCCGTAGTAGATCTTTTGCCGCGACTCGACTGCGGACGCCGTTGGTACAAATAATAATTAACGACTTGTAGGGAAGAAGTTCAGTTTTGCGGGCGCGGATGTCTGGCAAGGGAACATTGAGTCCGCCAATATTAAACTCCTCAAACTCCCATTCATCGCGCACATCGACAACGGCGGTATGGGGTTGATGGCGAAGTGTCTCGACTTCGCGCAGGGTTAGGTCGGTATAAGCAGTAGCAAGCATACGAAGGCATAACAAGCATTGGTCAACGCCTGTTCAGCCAAGCGTATCAACGTTTGGCGATTGACAAAATGTCAATTTCGCCTACTTTGGGTCGGGCGCCCCAGCCGCAAAGCAACTCAACCTGTTTGCCTGTTTCCGTAAAGCGAATGATAACAGCCCGTTCTGTGGAGTTAGTACTTGGGGGTATCTGAGCTAAAGCCAGATGCAAAAGTGGCAGTGTAGCCGACGTGGGTTTGTACTGAATAATGGTTTTTAAAGAGTCATTTTTATAGAGCCAGACATGGTCTTCGCAACCGTCGGCGATATAGGTGTCATCCGTAATATAAGCGGCTTCGATACGTTCGTTGCCGGGACTGACCGCTGATTTTGGCTGACAACTTACAAAAGCAGCCATAAAAAGAAAGGCACAAGTCTTCATCGGTATAGTTCGTTTACGGGCATGGACCCAATTCAGTTTACAAACGTTGTAAAGCAGGTCATAAAGCTAACCGATCTGTCAATCTGTCATAAATGCCGGTGATGGAACAGGATTTGACACCACACCAGTAGACTCATAATCTCATTTAACAATAAACTATGGAAGCCGTACAAAGCGAAAAAGGGCAGATTTCAATTCATACTGAGAATATCTTCCCGATTATCAAGAAATTCCTTTATTCCGACCACGAAATTTTTCTGCGGGAATTAGTATCAAATGCAGTTGATGCCACTCAGAAACTGAGCCAGTTGGCTTCATTTGGTGAATTTGGGGGCGAGTTGGGTGATTTAAAAGTAACGGTCTCGCTTAATGAGGAAGCTAAAACCATCACCATTAGTGATAATGGTCTTGGCATGACTGCCGATGAAATTAAGAAATATATTAACCAGATTGCGTTCTCTGGAGCAACGGATTTTCTGGAGAAATATAAAGACAAGACCGATGACAAAGGCCAGATTATCGGCCATTTTGGCTTGGGTTTCTATTCAGCCTTTATGGTAGCCGAAAATGTTGAGATTGTTACGAAATCCTACCGCGACGGTTCTGAAGCAGTTCGCTGGGTTTGTGACGGATCGACCGAATTTGAGCTGACGCCCGCCGACCGTGCCGAACGCGGAACGGATATTATTCTGCACATCGCTTCGGATTCTGAAGAGTTTCTGAGTAAAGACCGGTTGCAGGGTATCCTGAATAAATACGCCCGTTTCCTACCAGTTCCGGTGGAGTTTGACGGCGAGGTTGTGAATAATACAGCACCAATCTGGATTAAGACACCGTCGGAATTAACCGATGAAGATTACAAGAATTTCTACCGGGAATTGTACCCGATGGGAGAGGAGCCCCTGTTCTGGATTCACCTGAACGTGGATTATCCATTTAACCTGACCGGTATTCTGTATTTCCCCCGTGTCAAAAATGAACTGCGGTTTCAACGCGAGAAAATTCAGCTTTACAGTCGCCAGGTGTTTATCACCGATGAGGTAAAAGACGTGGTGCCCGATTTTCTGATGATGCTGCATGGCGTAATTGACTCGCCGGATATACCGCTCAACGTGTCGCGGAGTTTCCTGCAGGCCGATGCCAGCGTTAAGAAAATTAACGGGTATATCACCCGTAAAGTAGCCGATAAACTCAATGACCTGTTCAATGCTGATCGGAAGGCATTTGAAGATAAGTTCGACGATATCGGGCTGTTCATCAAATACGGTATTCTGAGCGATGACAAGTTCTGGGAGAAAGCGAAGAACTTTGTATTGCTCAAAAATACCGAAGGTGTTTTCTCTACGCTGGACGAATACCGAGAGAAAATTCAGGCGAACCAGACCGATAAAAACGAAACGCTGGTCATGCTCTATACATCCGACCGCAAACAGCAGGACGTTTATATTGAATCGGCCAGTCGCCGGGGCTACGATGTCTTGCTAATGGACAATGTCATTGATTCTCACTTTATCAATGCCCTTGAGCAAAAACTCGAAAAAGTCCATTTCCAGCGTGTAGACGCTGATACTGTCGATAAATTAATCGATAAAGGACTGAATAACGAAAGTGTTTTGTCGGAAGACGACCAGACGAAACTGAAAGAAGTTTTTGAGCAGGTACTGAATAATAAAATGCTCAACGTGAGTGTAGAGGCTCAACCGACCGATGAATTACCCGTTACGATTACCGTGCCGGAGTTTATGCGTCGGATGAAGGACATGTCGGCGCTCTCGGGCGAACAGTCGTTCTACGGAAATATGCCGAACACCTATAATGTAGCGGTTAACGCAAACCATCCGCTGATTGGCAAAGTTCTCGCCGAATCGGATGTTGAGGCCCAAAAAGCGTTGGTGAAACAGATTTATGATCTGGCTTTGCTTTCGCAAAATATGCTTACCGGCGCAGAATTGACGGCCTTCGTTCGTCGGACGGTAGCTGGATTATAATCGTCGTTCAAAGTAATCGCGGGTATTCAGTCTAAAAACCCCTAAATCTCCTAAAGGAAACTTCGTCTAGCCGTGGACAAAGTCTCCTTTAGGGGATTTAGGGGTTTTTTGTGCTAATAAAGAGTTGATTTTTGAACAGCTTATACGGTTCGGTTATGTTCGGCCATTACTGCTACGTGGTATCTGACTTAATGAGTTGCCGCCCTGCTTATTGGCCGCACGTGTAAACCAGACTTTCCGTCGGGCAACTAATCGCCCGATGATGAAGATTAGCACCAGCGCGATAATAACGACTGCTACCAACGGCAAAAAAATAGTAAAAAGTGACAGGCCGATAGAAGCTACATTTTCGCCGGTTGCCACAACTGGGTTACCAATTCCGCCAGTTGTTGCTGTAGAGCCGAGCCGAAGTAAACTGGTCCCCGCCTGAACAATACCCGCCGAACTACCGCCAAGCATTAGCCCCAGTCCCCAATGCATTACCGGATTGTCAATGTGCAGAAAAGATGTGCTCAGTAACGTTCCGGCAATTATAGATGCGGGTGTGGCAATCGTATCGAGCAGATTATCGAGCCAGGGAATATAGTAGCCACCAATCTCAAACACGGTAGCAACGGTAAGACCCATCAGAGCGGGCCAGCCGCTAAGCCACTCAAAGCCGGTCATAGTACCTACAAAGCCGAGTTTCATGGCCGCACTAGCAATTAGCATTGGTACAAATACCCGAAAACCGCAACAAGCGGCCAGGCCAACGCCAATGCAGGCACTCATAATCCATTCGAGAGACATATCTTTTCGTTTAAACCCTAACCTATTTTATGACCTCTGGGTTTACCCAAAAAATTGCGGATTGAAATTCATCAGAAATGCTTCATCCGTAGCGCGTGTCAAGGCCGTGTAGAGCCACCGAACAAATTCGTCATTCACCTGGCCCTCGGGCAAGAATCCCTGATCCACAAAAACCGCGCTCCACTGACCGCCCTGCGCTTTGTGACAGGTAAGCGCATACGCAAATTTTACCTGTAAAGCGTTCAGATACGGGTCGCGCCGAATGGCTTCGGATCGTTCTTTCTTGCTTTTTATGTAAAAATAGTCTTTTGACACGCTCTCATATAAGGCCTTATACTGGTCGGAGGTTAGCGACGGTACAGGTGTATGTAGTGTGTCGAGCATGATTTTAGCGTCGAAATCGGGTTGCTCCTCGTAGTCGATCAGGCGCAGTGTGACGGTGGCAAATCGAAAACCGTGCATCTCTTCTTTATTGCGGATTTTTTGTACTTCCGCAAACTCGCCATTGGCTAGAAAACCCGCCGGCGATTCTTCGTCCAGCACCGTATAATTGTTGCGGGCAATCATCAGCATATCGCCCGCATCGAGTTCTTCCTCGCACTGGTCAATCATGCGTCTGACAAACTGGTTGTATTGCACCGCTGATTTGTTTGACCGACAAATAATAGCCGTATTTTCGCGACCGTATTTGTCATACGCATACCGAATTCCATCTTCCAGTTTCGTCAGTGGCATTTTATAAATGTCATTGAAAGAATGGACATTCAACTGAATTGCAGGTGCTTCGACAGACGATGCGGATGGATTATCGCTGAGAAGTGCGTCGAACCCTACCGCTTTGGGCGTAGCCGATGCACCATCGAGCAACAGCCGTAAACCGGTAGCATTGTATAAAATACCCGATTCCTCATCCTGACGCATTACTTCGGTTAACTCCTGTTCGTAAACCGTCATGTCGAAGGAACTGGCCAGAAAGTTTCGGTTAAGAGCGGGGCTGAGTTCGCGGCCAACTGGCGGCAACTGGGCTGTATCGCCCACAAGCATGAGCTTGTTGCCGGGGTTTTCAAACACAAAATCAATGAGATCGGTTAGTAGCCCTTTCCCCCCGAAGTCTGCTTCGTCGGAGATCATCGACGCTTCATCGACAATAAACAGGGTGTCTTCGTGGTAGTTTTTCTGCCGTTGGAACGCCAGCGAACTCGAGCCGGGATCGGCTACCTGCCGGTAAATTTTTCGGTGAATGGTCTGGGCTGATTTCTTGGCATAGTTAGTCATGACTTTGGCTGCACGACCCGTGGGAGCCAGCAAAACCGATTTATAGCCAAAACGGGGAAGCACTTTTATGAGCGTACCGACGAGTGTTGTTTTGCCCGTACCGGCATAACCGCGCAGTAAAAAACAATCTCGATAGTGTTCAAATTCCTGGGGAGTGATGAACTGGCCAATTTGTTCAAAGAATTGCTCCTGGCCGGGAGTGGGCTTAAAAGGGAAACGTTTGGCCAGCAAATGGGCCGCCGTTTGGGTTTCGTTCATGGGTCTAATTTACGAAAAAAGGAGGAAAGGGAAAAGAAGAAAAAAGGGCAGGAAAAAATAGTTTTTTGGTTTTTTTAATCCTTTTTTCATTCGATCTTTTCTCCTTTCTGCCTTTTCCTTATATTCACCCACCACTAAACCCCCTCCCCAATGAACATACGCCAAATACTTCAGGGAAAGTCTATTAACGCGCTTTACAGTATCTCATCTGACCAAACGGTGCTCGATGGACTTAAGGTCATGGCCGACAAAAATATAGGCGCATTACTAGTTGTTGATGAAGGTTTGCTGACTGGTATATTTTCTGAACGCGATTATGCCCGCAAGGTAATCCTGAAAGATCGTCACTCAGATGATACCCGCATTTCCGACATTATGACGGCTAATGTAATCACTATCGAACCCGAACAGACATTAGAAGATTGTATGATTATAATGTCAGACAAGCACATTCGTCACTTACCGGTTATGGATAAGGGTAAATTGGTCGGCATTATTTCAATCAATGATGTGGTAACGGCTATTATCCGCGACCAAAAAACCCGCATCGATTCTCTGGAGAGTTACATTTCGGGAAGTCCGTACTGATTATGTCGTGTTAAGTTGTATGATATTTGATGTATCTGCGTCACTATATCATATACCAAATAGCACTACGCGGGGACCCGGATTATAAATTCCTTACCTTTGCGACCCCAAACACGCCTTACACTGTGACGCAAGTAGCTGACAAGCCTCGGGAAGAGGTGCTGAAATTATATGGAAACCGGCTTCGGTTACGCGTTTGTGGCCTGTACCGCGAAGGCGATCAGCTATTAATGGTTCGCCATCGGGGTATTGGTCTAACAGATACATTCTGGTGCCCACCCGGTGGTGGTGCGCAGTTTAGCGAAACCGCGCCCGATGCCCTGATTCGGGAATTTATGGAGGAGACCGGACTGGAGGTCGAAATTGGCGATATGTTGTTCGTGAATGAATTTATGTTGCCTCCCCTTCATGCTTTGGAGTTGTTTTTTGCCGTTCGGGCCGTAGGCGGTGTACTCCAACAAGGAATTGACCCCGAAATGAGCATCGACGGGCAAATTATTGACGAAGTCCGGCTAATGAATTTCGCAGAAATAAAGAGCTACCCGCCCGAAGAGGTGCATGCCCTGTTTCGTTATTGCAACTCTCTCGATGATGTATTTCGGCTAAGAGGCTATTTGCAATAAAACCATCAGGAATAAATTGCCAGCTTTTCGCTACGTTTATCGTTTCGTATTACCCTTAAAATATACTTGCCCGACACTGTGCAAATCGCCGTAACCCTCGCGCCCACCGTAACCATTCGTTCCGACTCGTTCGACCCCCGGGTTACCGATAAGTCGATACTAAGTCTGGAAGTTGGCAGAGACCGCTTTCGGTTCATGGTACAGGATAAGCGCGGACGCGGTTTGTACCTCGACGATTATACATTCCCATCGCTGCTGACCGACCGGTCAATGACGGGAATATTGCCCGAGGTATTTCGCGAACATCCGGTTTTATCGGCCGGCCCGTGGCAGGAAGTTCGTATCGGAGTAAACTCGCCTTCATTTACCCTTGTGCCGACCCCGCTTTTTCGCAAAGAATACGCGGGTAGTTATTTGGCCCTTATGCGTGGGAGCGCGTTGCCAGCCCATGAGTTTGCCCAGTCATTTGTGCATGAGGCCGAAGGATTTTTATCGGTATTTAATCTGGAACACCCACTAGCCGATTTTTTTTCGGAGGTGTACCCACTCCAGCCATTGAGATTTGTTCATCAGGTTGGTGCATTGATTCAGGCCACGGCTGATCTTGACCGTCGGGCACTGACTCCCGATAACGTTTATTTATTTTTTGAAGACGAATTTGTCACAATTATTTACCGTAGTGCGCACCAAGTGCGCTATTGCAATCGTTTTGGCTATAAAAACGTACAGGATTTAGCCTATTATATTCTCTACGTATTTGATGAACAGAAGCTAAGTCCCGATCTGATTCAAGTTTCTTTACATGGGGAGATTACTCCATTTGCTGAGGCTTATGCTGAATTGAGTCGTTTCCTGCCCCATTTAGTATTTGGCCAGGTACCCCCCGGCTTAACATTGTCTGCCGAATTTAATGACCTGCCCGACCACCGATACTTGAGTTTATACGGGTTAGGTTTAATGAGCGAGTGAGTGCTATAAACTCAGAGCACTCACTCGCTCTTTCATTTATTATTTATGAAGCGCATCGCCCTTTTTCCCGGTTCGTTCGACCCGTTTACCAGAGGTCATGAAGACATTGTACTACGTGGTTTGCATTTATTCGACGAAGTCATTATTGGTATTGGGCGCAACGCACGCAAGGAACGCTACTTTCCTCTGGAGCAAATTACAGAGCTTATCGAAGGGGCATTCCGCTATCAGCCAGCCGTAAGCGTCATTAGTTATGATGATTTGACCGCCAATGTTGCCCGTAATATTGGTGCTAAGTTTTTGCTGCGCGGTCTGCGTAACACTACCGACTTTGAATACGAAAACGGCATTTCGCAGGTTAACCGCTACGTTTACGAAGACGTTGAAACGGTATTTCTAATTACATCACCACATTTGGCACCTATTAGCTCAAGCATTATCCGTGACCTACACCGATATGGGCAGGATGTTGATGAATTTCTGCCGTACCAACTAGGGAAAGCCGAAAAAATGTAGGGCTGCGTAGAAGATCTACCGTGATGTCCGATTCCTAAATTGGACATTTTAAGTTTCTCAGAACCAATTGATATAAAGTTTTGAGAAACTTAAAATGTCGGTTATTAGTAACCGACATCACACCGCAGGGCTATTTTATTTCTGTAAAAAAGCCCTGTTTCTCGCTATGCCTTACCACTTACACGTTTGCTTACTTCATCAATAACATACCGAATCGAACTGAACGAATTGGTAAGGGCTAGTTTCGTTTCCCGACGATCAAACCAGACGAGTTTTTCAATGTCTTCTTCAGTTTGAGGAGCCATGCGGCTGTCGTCAAGCATGAGCATCCGGTACCATTTTGTGCGTTTTAAAATTCGGTTGCCGTTGAGAGTATATGTGTGCCAGGTGGTACAAATGCGTTCGTTGACCGATACCCGAACGCCTGTTTCTTCTTTCACCTCACGCGCAGCGCCCTGGCGCGATGATTCGCCCCCGTCTAACTTGCCTTTTGGGAGATCCCAAACACCCCGCCGAAACATAAGCAACATTTTGTCTTCTTTAAAAACAACTCCACCGGCGGCCTTAATAATCTTGAATGGTTTTTTTATGGCATCTTCGCAGGCTTCCTTATCAAGACACCCCAATGTAACCGATAGCAGATTACCCGCATCGGTTTTTTGAAGCAGAGCAAGTAATTTGCTTACTGTAGCGGGTGTAGCATTCAGAATCAGGAGATGGCCATGTAACGCATCCTGCTTGAGCGCTTCTAATCGCGCATCGATAATTTGTTCATAGTCAACAAATGCCGGATGGTTTGCCAATGCCGGATTGGTTAACTGAGCAGCGGCTTTAGGGCCAACGAGCCGAATAGGGCGGTCATTAATGAAAACAATCATCGATAAATAAACGGTTCAAACCGTAAAAGTAGCAAAACCGCTGGTCTGTCGCACAGTAAAACCTGTTGCAAACCAGTTCCATTTCTATATTTTTGCAACAGGTCAACCATCCTCCTTTGTGGAAATTCTAATTATTTTTCTTCTGACGCTCGTGAACGGTGTATTTTCGATGTCAGAAATCGCTTTAGTATCCTCTCGTAAGTCCAAATTAGAAATCGCGGCCAAGAACGGAGATCGTCGAGCTCAGGTTGCTCTCGATTTATCGAACTCACCCAATCGCTTCCTGTCGACGGTGCAAATTGGTATTACGCTAATTGGGATCCTGCTGGGTATTTTTTCGGGTGACAAACTAACAACTGATGTTCAGGAGTATGTTGCTCAAATCGAAATTTTGCGCCCTTATGCGCACTCGATAGCTGTTGTGCTGGTCCTGTTGCTCTTAACGTATTTCTCGCTTGTATTTGGCGAACTAGTACCCAAGCGGATTGGCCTGTCGAATCCGGAAGGGATTGCCAAAACAATGGCCGCACCAATGATTTTTCTCTCGCGGCTGACGTCTCCTTTTATTGCTCTGCTAACTTTTTCGAGTGATTTACTGCTCAAGCTGCTAAACATTAAGCCAAATGAAAGTGCAGTAACAGAGGAAGAAATAAAAAGCTTAATTCAGGAGGGAACGTCGGGCGGAGTTATTGAAGAAATTGAGCAGGAAATCGTGCAGAATGTTTTTCAACTCGGCGATCGCAAGATTACATCCCTGATGACGAACCGGCAAGAAATCGTTTATCTAGATCTGGAAGATGAGCCTACTGAAAATAAAGCACGGATTCTAGGCCATAAGCACTCGGTTTATCCGCTCTGCAATGGGGGCGTCGATGAAGTAGTCGGGCTGATTTACACAAAAGATTTTTTGGGTAAAGACCTGGACACCGAACTGCTGCGCCTGAACGACATGAAACGGGACGCCCTGTTCGTGCCCGAAAATAACAAAGCCTATCAGGTGCTGGAGCGATTCAGGGAGCGCAGGCAGTACGTCGGGGTCATTGTGGATGAGTATGGTGGAGTTTTAGGCGTTATCACCCTGAACGACATTCTGGACGTGCTGGTTGGCGATATTAACGATGACATCCATTCTGAATATGAAATCCGCGAGCGTGAGGATAATACCTTCCTGATTGACGCTCAATTACCCTTCGAAGACTTTTTGTCCTATTTCTCCATCAACATCACGGCGCAGGCCCGGCGTGAGTTGACGGGATTCGATACGCTTGGCGGATTTGCCCTGCACATTCTGAAAGATATTCCCCAATCGGGCGAATCGTTCGTTTGGCACGCCTACCATTTCGAAATTATAGATATGGACAAAAGCCGAATCGATAAAATTCTGGTAAAGAAATTAGTGGAAGAATAAACAGCGAACCTATTTCGCGGGTTATAGATGAGAATTAAACTCATCAACACTCATGCGACACTTCAGCCCTGATTCCAATGAGTTGACCGGCGGTACGTCCAGCCGTGTTCCATCTGGTATGGACAATGATCCCAATGCAGATGAGGAAGTGATTAATCAGCAAGCCGGAGAGGAGTATCCCGAATCGGTAGCCCGTAAGTCAGACCAAGTCGAATCAGCAAAAATTGTTCCCGATGATTTAGCCGCTTCGATAGCTTATGCTCTTGATGGCAGTGGCCCCGGCCCAACAAACGACAAGCCGAATGTGTCAGGCCATAAAGTTATTACTGAAGGTATTACAGGTGCTGGACCCGAAGATGAAGCATTAAGGGCGTAGTTAATATCTACACCACTTCCTTGTACTGCATTCGGTACAAATTGGCGTAGAAACCTTCTTGCTGCAGTAGTTCTTCGTGATTGCCCTGCTCGACAATACGGCCTTTATCTACCACAATAATGTTGTTCGCTTTCTGAATGGTGGACAGGCGGTGGGCAATGACGATAGCCGTACGGCCCTTCATCAATTTGCCAATCGCATCCTGAATCATCTCTTCCGTTTCGGTATCTACAGAAGATGTAGCCTCATCGAGCACAATAATTTTCGGGTCCTGAACCATGGCCCGCACAAACGAAATTAGCTGACGTTGCCCAACCGAAAGCGTTGCGCCACGCTCCATCACGTTGTATTCGTACCCACCCGGCAATCGCTCTATGAACTCGTGAACACCGACAAGTTTGGCGGCTTCCACTATTTTTTCGCGACTGATTCGCTTATCGCCAAGGGTAATATTGTTCTCAATAGTATCTGAAAACAGGAAGACGTCCTGCAAGACGACGCCTATATTTCGGCGCAGGTGACCGAGTTCATAATTGTGAAGGTCTACGTCATCGACTTTTATTTCGCCTTTGTTGATGTCATAAAAGCGGCTCAGCAAGTTAATGATCGACGATTTGCCCGCGCCCGTAGCACCAACAAACGCAACTGTTTCACCCGCATTGGCCCGGAACGAAATGTCGCGCAGTACCCAGTCCTCGTTGTTATAGGCAAACCATACATCCTTAAACTCCACCTTCCCCTGAATGGCGGTGGGGGCGTAGCTGCCGTCGTTGACGGTGAACTCGTCACTATCCAGTAATTTCAGAATACGGTCGGTGCTGACAATACCCATCTGAAGCGTGTTAAAACGGTCGGCCAGCATCCGAATGGGACGGAAAAACAGGTTGATAAACATGACGAAGGCCGTAACCGTACCAAACGTGACATCTGAACTGATAATTTGTTTGGCCCCGTACCAAACGACCAGACCAACGGCCACCGCCGAAATAATATCGGCAACGGGATAATAGACCGAATAATACCAGATTGAGCGAATATTGGCCGCTCGATG
>CAXVWN010000443.1:0-4663 GCA_964263725.1 Spirosoma sp. | reverse complement strand
ATTGATTTGCCAGTACGTTATCACAAAGCGGTTGAAAGATTTTCATCAGGCGAATGCCCAATTTCTGGCTGGCCTGCCGCATTTCTTTCGGCAATTTCACCGCCGTGCATTCATTATCCAAACGCACTAATTCGTCCCAATCATTCCGGGTGGCTGCGTCGTAGGCGAGGGAGGCCAAAGCCGCATCGGTATATTGCAAGTTCTGCGCCAGCATTTCTGTGACGAATTCCTTCGCTGTCGCGGCATTATGCACCACACCCATCTGCACATAGGTTTCCAAACCCGCCGAGTGCGCATAGCCACCAATCGGTAGCGTCGGGTCGCTCAATTGTAAGAGACGAATCAGGCCAGCGTTCATTCCGGGGACGTAGTGAGTTTAAGGATTTTAGAGAATAAACTTTCGCTGCCGCTGTCATGACCATGCGGTGATACGGTCGTTTTCAAGGGTTGCAACAACTTGCGATTTTGCTTCTCCACGGCATAACCCGATGCGGTCAACAACCGAAACAAAGGAGCCTCATAAGGAGCCAGTACGGTATCTTCATCGAAAAAAAGCGGCAAATGCTTATTGCCGATTTCGTAACAAACCGACGCCATTTCGTACATCGATTGCGGCCGAATAACCAACACATCGCACGGCAGTACGTCGACAACAATCAGCTTTTGAGCATCCTCGTAAAGTACGTCTCCCTGAGTCAACTGCGGGTTTTCGGCCAAAAACTTCAGCGCTACGTCCTGCCCCGACTGCGTGCGTTTCCGTAAAATCCGTTTGCTCGTTTCAAACCATTCCAACGGCAACCAGTCGATGGTTCGATTTTCAGGAGGAATGGTGGTTATGTTACCGAGTTTTTGTTGAATGAGCATTTTTTTTGTTCTGTCATGCTGACGCCAGGAAGCATCTTGATGTAACCGGAAGGTATTAGTCTTACCCGAAGATGCTTCCTGGCGTCAGCATGACAAAAAATAGGTTAGTTAAAACAAAAAATACCGTTGCGCCAGTGGCAAGACAGCGACGGGTTCGCACGTAATGGGTTCGCCGTCAACTTTCACTTCGTAGGTTTCGGGGTTTACGTCGATTTGGGGCGTAGCGTCGTTGTGAATCAGGTCTTTTTTCGAGATGGTTCGGCAGTTTTTTACGGGCAGAACTAATTTTTCCAATCCGTATTGTTGTACGATGCCTTTATCCAGCGAAACCTGCGACACGAACGTAGCGCAGGTCTTGTACAACGCTTTTCCGTAAGCCCCAAACATGTGCCGGTAAATGACGGGTTGCGGAGTTGGAATGGACGCATTTGGGTCGCCCATTCGGCTGGCGATGATCATCCCGCCCTTAATAATCATTTCGGGTTTGGCCCCGAACATAGCTGGATTCCACAGCACCAGATCGGCGATTTTCCCGGCTTCCAGTGAACCTACGTAGTCAGATATGCCATGTGTAATAGCGGGGTTGATCGTGTATTTTGCTACGTAGCGTTTCACCCGAAAATTGTCGTTTTTATTCGCGTCATCTTCCGGCAGAAAGCCCCGCTGTTTCTTCATTTTATCAGCGGTTTGCCAGGTGCGCGTAATCACTTCCGCTACGCGCCCCATCGCCTGCGAGTCGGAACTCATCATGCTAAAGACACCCATATCATGCAGAATATCCTCAGCAGCAATGGTTTCGGGACGAATGCGCGAATCGGCAAACGCTACGTCTTCCGGCACGGATTTATCCAGATGGTGGCAAACCATCAGCATATCGAGGTGCTCGTCGATGGTGTTCACCGTATACGGACGCGTGGGATTGGTCGAAGATGGCAGCACGTATGGATACATAGCTGCCTTAATTATGTCCGGTGCGTGACCACCACCCGCGCCCTCGGTATGGAACGTATGAATCACTCGACCGTTGATGGCGCTGATTGTATCTTCCAGAAAACCAGACTCATTCAACGTATCGGTATGAATGGCAACCTGAATATCGTACTTGTCAGCCACTTGCAGCGAGGCATCAATGACGGCAGGAGTCGAGCCCCAATCTTCATGAATTTTTAGGCCCAAAGCCCCAGCTTCAATTTGCTCTTCGAGTGGTGCGGTCGTCGCGCAATTGCCTTTGCCCATAAAACCCAGATTCATTGGAAAGGCATCGGCGGCTTCGAGCATCTTCTGAATATTCCAGGCTCCGGGCGTAACTGTTGTGGCGCTGGTTCCATCGGCGGGGCCAGTGCCTCCACCCATCATCGTCGTGATGCCACTGAACAATGCATGGTCAATTTGCTGCGGACAGATGAAGTGAATGTGCGAATCAATGCCGCCCGGCGTTGCGATCAAACCCGCGCCACCATGTACTTCGGTCGATGCACCGATAACCATGTTGGGATCAACGCCGTCCATCGTATCGGGGTTTCCAGCCTTACCAATACCCACGATTTTACCATCTTTCAGACCAATATCAGCCTTCACAATGCCCCAATGATCGATGATCATGACGCTAATAATGACCATATCCAGCACGCCCTCGCTACGTGTCGCCGTCGCCGATTGAGCCATGCCGTCACGAATGGTTTTGCCGCCACCAAACTTGGCTTCATCACCGTAAACAGTATAATCTTTTTCGATTTCAATGATCAGATCAGTATCGGCCAAACGAACTTTATCGCCTGTTGTCGGACCGTAGAGATTGGCGTATTTTATTCGGCTGATGGATAGGCTCATGCTTTTTTGTTTTTGAATTGCTGAATGGCAATCAGCTCCATCGCTTTTTGTTTGCTGGCCTCCGTGGTTGTATCGCCGTTGGTTAAATTGCTGAATCCGTAGACGTTACGGTTACCACCCAATGACACTAGCACTACGTCTTTTTCTTCGCCCGGCTCGAAGCGGACGGCGGTTCCGGCAGGAATATTCAGGCGCATACCAAACGCTTTCTCACGGTCGAACTCCATCTGTTTGTTGACTTCAAAAAAGTGATAATGCGAACCAATCTGCACCGGTCGATCACCGGTATTGACAACGGTTATGTTTGCAATCGGTCGGCCCACGTTGCATTCGATGGGGGTGTCGGCAAGTATATATTCTCCGGGAATCATGATGGGTTGGTGTTTAAAAAATAGAACACGGATGACGCGGATATTACGGATTAAACGGATCTTTTAGTCTCTTTCTATCATTTGTAAAAATCATTCGTTTGAATTCTGGTTTCTTGCCAAAATTCAATAGCAAGCCAATTTCAATATCGGTAGCTCGTAGGTAATTCAGCAGTTGCAATTCGTTTTCATAAACCAATACTTCACTGGCTTTCAATTCTAAAATAATCGTTTGATTGACAATTAAATCGGCATAATATTCTCCAACAATAATTCCTCTATAATGGACTTTTATTTGCTTCTGTGCTTCTACACTAAATCCTCTCCGCTTCAACTCCAAATACATTGTATTTTGATAAACTTTTTCCAGGAAACC
The DNA here is from genome assembly GCA_964263725.1 of Spirosoma sp. GTDB lineage: Bacteria > Bacteroidota > Bacteroidia > Cytophagales > Spirosomataceae > Spirosoma. Next base: position 1,225 of record CAXVWN010000443.1, on the reverse strand, counting down.
ATATCCTAATTCATTATAAACCTCATAGTACGTTTTTATAATAGAATCAGTCAACTCATTATGTAGCAATTTCTCCATAGAAAATCTGTGTTTATCCGTTTAATCCGTACGATCCGTGTTCCAAAAGTTCTGATCAGCTTTATCGAATTGGATCGTGAACGGTAACGAGTTTGGTGCCGTCGGGGAACGTAGCTTCGATCTGAATCTCGTGGATCATTTCGGGAATCCCATCCATTACGTCTTCGCGGGATAAAATCGTGGTGCCAAACTGCATCAACTCCGCCACCGATTTGCCATCGCGGGCGGCTTCCTGTAGTTGACTGCTAATGAGCGCGATGGCTTCGGGATAGTTTAGTTTTAGTCCACGGGCTTTTCGTTTTTCGGCCAGTTCACCCGCCAGAAACAGGAGTAATTTTTCACTTTCGCGCGGTGTCAGGTGCATAGAGTACGAATGGGTTACGCTGATTACTAAGCAATATAATCCGGAAATGGGTTTTGATAGGCTATAGTAGCCATTGAGAGTCGTAATTTTGTCGTTCTGCCCACGGCCAGCGACGGCATTTTGTAACCAAATAACTGACTACAATCTACAAAACACACAAATTCGTCGTTACCTTTGTAGTCTATTTCGACGAGAAACCACCGCTCAAAAATGACGTCAATCCAGGAAGCCAAACGCTGTGTAGACAATGCCCGGGAAATTTTGCGTGATAAAGCCCGCAAAGAAGATGGCTATAGGATACCAAGTATGTTAGAATGGCGGGACATACAGCCTACGCCGGTATTTTGGTAGCTCTGGATGAGTTCTTAGGCAAAAAAGGCAAAGGCCGGAAAGATGTTAGCTGGTACAAAGACCATCTGGCCAAACTGGATAAAAAATTGCTAACTACTTTCGTTTCAGCTTATGATACGTTACATCTATCGATGAGCTATGACGGCAACCCCAATGCAACTGTAGCAGCTGTAGTTATTCAGGAAGCGGAAACGATTATCAATTGGGTAGAAACTCGCACCGCCACGAGTTAACCAATAGCGTTCTTCACCTGTATAATCTGGGCGGCAATGCTGATAGCAATTTCTTCGGGTGTCTGGCTGTTTATGGCTAAACCAATCGGCGAATAAATCCGGTTTAACTTTTCGTCGCTGATTCCTTCCAAGCGATATTCGGAGAACAACTTATCAATTTTGGTTTTGCTCCCTAATACGCCGAAATAAGCAAACTGAT
>CAXVWN010000442.1:0-21739 GCA_964263725.1 Spirosoma sp. | reverse complement strand
AACAACGTTCGCAATAAGCTAGTACTTCGAATATTCGCTTGCGTTCGAGATGACCGAAATTATGACGAAAACTATAAATATTCGCTTGCATAGATCATAGAAATCGGCCCCGCCGACGCAATTGCTGACGCGAACTGTCGGCGGGGCCGCCCGTGCGGTTTGAGAACCCGACACCAGACCTGGGTCATTTTTATTTCGTCGATTAATTAGTTCAACTCAATTAACCCGGCACAGTTCATCCGTTCTGTATTTTTTGCGACGGTCGGCCGCTGCCGTTTTAACCCGGCGAGAATCAAAAATAATGAAAGGTATTTCGTTGGATTTAAAATGCTGAAAAATGAATCAATTACAGGCACATTACTTTAAATAGGGCGCTAAGACTTTGGTCCAGCGTTGATAGCCTGCCGGGAGCATGTGTAAACTGTCAGATTTGAATAAGGCGGGTATGGGTTGCCCATTTTCTCCAAGCATGATTGGCCGGATATCTACGAACTGAGTGTTTTTGTCTTTGGCTAAATACTGCTTAATAAGTTGGTTAGCTATATCATTTTCGGGGAAAAACTGCCGACGTGACGGGCTGGATTTAATCGAAATAAATGTGAATAAAACGCCGGGCAGTTTTTGGCGAACATATTGGAATAAAGCAACGAACCGCTCGAAGGTTTGCTGGCCGGATAGTTTCCCGGAAGCAATGTCATTTTCGCCGGCGTAGAGCACCACTTGCTTCGGGTGATAAGGAATAATAATCCGGTCAGCATACAGCAAAACCTGGCTCAGATCAGAACCACCGAAACCGCGCTGAAGTATGGTTTTTGTTGGAAAATAGGCCGGTAAATTATCCCAGACCCGAATAGACGAACTTCCCGTAAACACGATGGCCTGTTGGGGTGGGGGCGACACGCTGTCAGCTTTCTCAAAAGCGCGAATCTCTGCCTCGAAAGGGCTATTCTGAGCAGTGGATTTGGTTTGCCCAAACGCCCAGGTACTCACAAGTAACAGACCTATGCACCAATTGAGTTTGAGATAATACATACGATAGAACAAAGGTTTTTAAATGAAAGACACCACTGACTCTAAACTCATGCCCCGCGAGCCTTTTATTAGGATGTGCGTATCAGTCATGGGGTTGTCCATCACCCAGTTATGTAGTGAAAATTTGTCAGGGAAATAGTACGCTTTGGGCAACGACGCGAGGGCGTAATGCATATCTTTCCCGGCCAGAATAACCAAATCGAAGTTGCTTTTGGCAATCAGCTTTCCCAGTGCCGCGTGTTCGGCTTCGCTTTCAGAGCCAAGTTCGTACATGTCACCCAAAATGACCGCTTTCCGCTTGGCGGGCGTAGCGGCAAATTGCTGAATCGCGGCTGCCATTGAACTTGGATTCGCATTGTACGCGTCCAGAAGCACCGTGTTTGTGCCCTTCGCAATGCGCTGTGAACGGTTATTGGTCGGATTGTAATCAGCTACGGCGTGGGTGGCGTCTTCGGGCGAAACGTCGAAATAATCGCCAATGGCTAATGCCGCTAACATATTTTCGAAGTTGTAACGGCCGGGCAAATGGGTCGTTAGCTCACGACCGGCTGAATCGCGAAAAACAACCACGGGCGCTTCCTGAATTAACTTTACTGACTCTCCGGTAGAGTCCACGGCGGTTGTGTCCACCGCAGCCGAATCCTCGGCAGGATAAAAGATGACTTTGGCAAATGTGGTTTCGGAACGGAGCGCTTTCAGGCGTTCGCGGTACATGGCCATTAGCGTTTTATCACGCGAATTGATAAAAACCGTTTTCGCGTTTTGCACCAGATAATCATACAATTCGCCTTTGCCTTTTCTAACACCATCAATACCGCCAAATCCTTCTAGATGGGCTTTACCAACATTCGTGATCAAGCCGTGGGTGGGCTGGGCAATGGAACACAGTAACTCAATCTCTTTCTGATGGTTAGCCCCCATTTCAACGATGGCTATTTCATGCTGTTCGTTCAGTGATAAAAGCGTAAGGGGCACGCCGATGTGATTATTTAGATTGCCAACGGTAGCATAAACCTGATAGTTTTTCGATAAAACAGCCGCTATCAATTCTTTAGTTGTCGTTTTACCGTTGGAGCCCGTTAGTCCAATAACGGGAAAGGTAAATGTTTGCCGGTGATGGCGGGCCAAATCCTGTAGGGCGGTTAAGCTATCGGGAACGAGCAGACAACGAGATGGTCCGTCGGTATGATCGCGTTCGGCAACAAGGGCATCATCCACAATGGCGTAGCGGGCACCCGATGCGATGGCTTGTTCGGCAAACTGATTGCCATCGAAGTTGTCGCCTTTTAGGGCCACGAACAAACAGCCAGGCGTAATTCGGCGGGTGTCGGTCGAAACCCCTTTGCATTCCTGAAATTTATGATAGAGTTGTTCGGTTGACAGCATACCGATAGACATAAATAGAGCCTCCGTTCGTTCTTTTGTGTGAATCGCCGTGTTGAGATTCACAAAGGCTCAAAATTAGATGAAAAAGCTGTTTACGCTTTGCTTTTTAATAATTCCGTTTCTCACCTATAGCCAATCGGGTGGGAAACTCTCGTTTCGATATGAACAAAGTCCAACGGTCAGTATGAATGGCCGGACTTTGCTTAATCCCTGGGCGGGTGGTCTTAACACGACGCAATATTCAACCATTCGCCTAAATAACGACACGCGCGACGATCTTGCCGTCTATGATCGATCGACGAACAAAGTCAGCACGTTCATCGCCATTGATAATCCAACGGGAAGCGGGATCGCGTGGCAGTACGCGCCCGAATATGAACTTGCTTTTCCGGCGGTGATGTATAACTGGATGTTGCTGGTCGATTATGACGCCGACGGTCGGAAAGACATATTTACAAACAGTGAAAAGGGAATAAGTGTATGGCATAACGAATCTCAAAATGGAACGGTATTGTTTAAACTCGCGGTTGATCCGCTTAAAACGCTTGGATTTAGTGGGTTCCAAATAGTACTCTATGTCAATGGCGCCGATTTGCCAGCCATCACGGATTATGATGATGACGGGGATATTGACATTATTACCTTCGACGCCGATGGAAATATAGTTGCTTATCAGCAAAATATGAGCGTTGAGCGAACCGGTGTAAAAGGGGGGCTGGATTTTATGCGGACGGGCAACCAATGCTGGGGCCATTTTCATAAAGAATACTGCAACGACTTCACATTTGGGATCCAGTGCGATGATGGTTCCGGTTCCGGCCGGGTTGGTGCCGGGGCTAATCCAAGCCGGGCGAGGCCGCTACACACGGGCAATACACTAACCGTGGTAGATACCGATGGCGACGGCAACAAGGACTTGTTGTTCGGTTTTGTGAGTTGTGAAAATATTGCCCGATTGCGCAATGCCGGTCCCAATAGCGACAAAGCCAATTTTACGAGCTACGATAGTTTGTTTCCGGCTAGTAATCCTATCCTTTTTCCCGCTTTTCCGGCCGCGTACTGGGAAGATGTAGATGGCGATGGGCAGAAAGATTTACTGGCCTCGCCCAATGTGAGTTTTAACGATGGTCGTGCTTTTGATTTTCGGGCGTCGGGTTGGTTTTATAAAAATAAGGGTACGACTCAAAAGCCTGATCTTCAGCTTGTCCAGAAAGATTTCCTGCAAAGCGATATGCTTGATTTGGGCGAGCGGACAGCGCCCGCCTTGGCCGATCTCGATGGGGATGGGGATATGGATTTACTTGTAGGGTATGGCGGACTGGGCTTAGGTAGTACTTATCGCGCCGGGGTTTGGCAATTCGAGAATAAGGGTACGACCCAGAATCCGGCGTTTGTGCTGGTTACAACCGACTATCTAGGCATAGCCCAGTCACTTGCCTTAACGAATGCCGTTCCATCATTTGTCGATGTTGATGGCAATGGGAGTGTAGATCTGGTTTTAACCGGGATTGGTGTAAACGATGTTGAAATTCGGGTGTTGTTCAATTCCGCTGCCAAGGGCGCGGCTGTGCAGTATACTCTTGCCAGTGCTACACGATGGACAAAACCAGATTTGATGAGTTCCCTTGACCTGCTAACGGTGACCGATGTTGACCGGGATGGTAAGCCTGATCTCTTGATTGGCCGATATAGTCTCGGTACTATTCTGTACTACCGCAATAGTGGCACGGCAACCAGTCCGATTTTTCAATTGCAAAATCAAACTTTCGGTGGCATCACAACCGACGATTATGTGTACGCTCGCGCCCGTTCGCTGGTTGTTGCCGATTTGAACGGCGATCAAAAGAACGAACTCATTGCCGCAGCCGATAACGGTACGGTTCGGGTGTATCAGTTTCCAGAACGGGCAGATCAATCCTTTACCCTGCTCGACTCGTTGCCCACACTGGGCTTGCCCGGTAAAGGGTTGATTGCTGCGGTCGCCGATCTTGATGGCGATCAACTGCCTGATTTGCTGTTGGGTGGCTCGGCGGGGGGATTGCGCTATCTGAAAAATACATCTCAGAAGGTGGTTGTAACGGGCATAGACGAAGAACCAATCAGCCCTTGGGTTTTTCCGAATCCCACAGATCGCTACCTAACCATTCGCCCAAGCCACGATGGGCGTGTTGACGTCGTATCGTTGACTGGTCAGACTATGTTGCCGCTTCAAGCCGTTCGAGCTGAGGTAGACACGATTCTTGATTTGGGCAATCTGCCCGATGGTACGTATCTGGTACGGCTTCTGGCCGACAATCGGGCTGTACAGATTCAGAAAGTAGTGGTCTGGAAATAACCGAAAACTCTTTTAGTCGCAGGCAGTTAATTAATTTTAAGATAAACCGACAAACTTACAAGCCGGGCCGCAGCCGCGGACGGTCGCCGGTGCGGTTTCGAAATCTTGTAAGTTTAGTTGAAAACTAAACCACTATGGAAAATACGAATAATTCTGACCAACAGCGTGTAGATGAAAATTCGGGTGGTCCGCTGGGAGGTATGTCGCCCCAAAATAACAATCTGCCCGAAAACGATAGTGAACAGGACGATATCGTTTATGCCGGTTTGGGGGTTAACAGCCAGCCTGACATCCTGAATCCGGGCGATGAAGAAGCCTCTGATACGCTTTTATACACCGATACGGCCACGGCTCGCCACGCTACCGATCAAGTCTCAAACGGTGAAGAAGGCGACGAGTTTGTTGATGATATAGACGACGATTTATCAGATGACGAACTGGATGAAGAAATTACTAAACTCGCCGAAGAGGAAGACGAGGGCAACGAGCGCTATTAAGTAGCGTTCTTGTAATTTATAAATGAGTTTTTTTTGTCAAAATTCGACGAATAACAGTATTGTTTTATACGAAAAAACTAGCGCAAAAGGCCCGCTCAACTGAGCGGGCCTTTTGCGCTTAAATAACTCGTTTATCAAAGTGAATCTATAGGTGAACCCATTTTAATGCTTTTTGTCATTCCTCCTGCGTTGGAATGACAAAAAAACAATTTTGCTTTAACGAAAAGCAGAAAATTTGAATAGACTCGATGATCATCAAGCTTTTAGGAAGTGGACAAATTTACAACCTACCCATTTGATCAGTGGGCCTCCGACATGGCCTTAGCGGCTAAAGCAACTTCAGCAGCCGACTTCTTTTTGGTTCGGAGGAAGTAAACCAGGGGTAAAATAATCAGGAAGAAAATACCCACCAATCGAAACGTATCCAGATAGGAAAGCAAGTAAGCCTGTCTATCCACTGCCAGATCGAGTATTTTATAAGCCCGCTGACTCGCCCCACCCAATAGGTTGAGCCGCTCCGTTAGCAATGGGTTGGCCGGATCCAGGTTGCTCACCAGATCGTACCGGTGTTGCGCATAATCTCTCGTAACAAAGGTGTTAGCCAGAGCGATGCCAAAGGCCCCGCCTAACTGCCGAATCATATTGTTGAGGGCAATTGCGGAAGGAAAATCCTGCGGTGGTAATCCGGCAACCGCCTGATTAATGAGCGGTAATTGAAGCATCGTTACCCCAAAAACGCGCATCATCTGCGCCCAGAAAAAGTCCCACTGATTGGCTTGCCCATTTAAAGTGCCACTATAAAAGCCAAACACCACAAATGTACACATGCCGGTAATGATGAAGGGGAGGGGAGAGGCTCCCACCGATAGCCGTTTGCCAATCAGCGGAAACAGGGGAATACCTACCAACGTGGGCCAGAGCAACGAAAGGCCAGTCATTGTTGGAGTGAATCCGTTAATGCGCTGAACCAGAACGGGATACACAAAGACGGACGTAAACAGCCCAAGGCCCGCCACAAAGCTGAAAATGGTTGTTACGCCCAGCGTTCCCTTGCCCAGCACCCGCAAATTGACGACTGGATGGTCGGTCGTTAGTTGTCGCCAGATGAATCCTGCCAGCCCGCCAACGGCGGTTATGGTCAACATCACAATGGTTCGCGATTCGAACCAGTCATCCGATTGGCCTTTTTCGAGTACGTATTGCAGGGAACCCACGCCTACGGCCAGCAGCAAAATTCCCAGGTAGTCAATCTTAATTTGGCTCTTGCGAGTGCCTTCACCCGGTTTTTTGGCGATATAGATCAGGGTCAGTATCGTGGCGATAATGCCAATGGGCACATTGACGTAGAAAATGTACGACCAATGGTAATTATCGACGATCACCCCACCCAGAAATGGACCCAGTGTTGGCCCCAGAATGATTCCCATACCAAAAATACCGGAAGCGATACCTCGTTTGGCGGGCGGAAAAGCGTCAAAAATGATGCCTTGTGAGGTAGATAGCAATGCTCCTCCCCCCATGCCCTGGATGAATCGCCAGAACACCAATTGCCACAAACTTGTCGAGCTGGCGCAGAAATAAGAGGCAACAGTGAAGAGGATAATCGAGGCAACGTAGTACTTTTTACGCCCAAAGTAATCGGCCAGAAAGCCGGTCATGGGAATAATGATCACGTTGGCAATGGCGTAGGAGGTAACCACCCAAGCCACATCTTCGATGGTGGCTCCTAACGCACCGGCAATTTCATTGAGGGCAACATTGACAATAGTGACGTCGATGAGCTCCATGACGGCTGCCGAAATAGCCGTAACGACAATAATAATACGGATCAGCCCGGTTGGAACGGCAGGTGCTGTAACGGAAATAGCAGGTTGCATGAACGAATAAAGTAGGCGATAAAGGTGCGATCTACTAGTGGCTGAACGAGGAGATAGTCAATTTGGTTTACGAAAGGAACCGAAACTGAAGCAACTTTTATGGAAGCAGAATGCCTGGCTGAGCAAGGTTACTGTGAAAATCATGAGGTCGGCGCTTGAGCCGACGAAAAAACCACCTACTGGCGAGAGGAAAGAGTTGTAGCTTGGCCTGAAAGCATACCAACGTTTGAGGAAATGCTGTTAGGTAGGAAGAATGCTTCCTTGAACTCGTGATGGATACCTATCAATTTGACGCTACATTAAGTGGCTACAGTTAATGTAGCGTCATTCTGTTCTGTAGCACACCCATACTACTCAGTTGTAGAATATTACGAATCGGCTCGAAGCAGATTTTCAATTTCTGTAGCTCTGGCTTGCAACCGTTTCAGAACTAAGCTCCTATCGCCAATTGATCCCGACGTACTTTCCTGGGTGGTAGAAAAATAGATTAAATCAGCTTCACTTTGCCCGTGGGCTAGATTATAGGCATCAACTTGGGCCTGTGTTTGTGGATTGGGATAAACCGGCAGTTCATCGGCAAAGACTTTAATGGTTGTGAACAGGGTTTCTACAGTTTCGTTGTCGGCAGTTGGCTCTAGCTTTAAAAATTCGCTGATGGCCTGGTATAAATCCTGCTTAACGGTTTGGTTATCCATGCGTTTGAACTAGTTTAATTAGGTGTAGGAGACAAGGTAGCTGGCCCATTGGTTTGCAGCAATTGACAAACCTCAGCTGCCTTATGCTTCAACTGAATCAGGGCTTGTTCCTTGTCATCATGGCTGGTCGACTCGCTAAATTGCTTATACTCGGCAAGCATAGCGGCTTGCATAAGCGTAACCGCTTTTGTGTAAACCTCGTTTCCTTCGGATGCAGATCGATGTAGCTCGTTGACTCGGTCTTGAATTGTTCTAAATTTATGCTTTACAACGTCTTCGTTATCAACTTTAAGGGGCATAAGTGCCGTCGTCTCAGCAATGATTTGTTGTTTAATATGCTCGTTTTCCATCCTTGAGTGAAGCTTGCCTGACTTGAAAAGACTCTTGTCTGTTAACCCATATTGCCTGATAAGGTTTGAATACGGCGCCTGGTAGGTCTTAAACGGAGCGACCTGTGGTAGTATATGTTGACTCTTGGGAAGATGAAAGTCAGTAAGCCCGAACCGGATAATATAGATGAGAAAAGCTTGGTTTTATTAATAGGTTTTTATTAGAATAATACAAATATTTAGTTGAAAATAGTCGACATTTAGGTGAAAAAGGAGAATTAATAGTTAAGGCGTAGTGTTTTTATTATAGAAAATTGGGCCAAAGCATTACCTGATTTCTCTATTCAGAATGTTTGAGATTTTTGTCGGCGATGTGGTGTACTATACGACACCTGAGCAGACGTTAGCAAAAGATAAGATCAAGGAAATTTGCACTACGAAAGAGAAGGGGAAAAACAAGCATATTTATCTCCTTTGCAATGGCTTGGGTAAACTGGAAGGCGAACTGTTCTTAAGCCTGAAGCGAGCCAAAGCCCATTTTGAGCGATGCAAGATTGAGGTTAGTATACCGAAAGGTCTTGAAACCGATTAATTGATCACCTGCCCCACTTGCCAGCTCGCAACGTGGGGCTTATTCTTTCGCGGTTAATCAGGCTTAGTTCGTTACGTTTATTTCTGGCATTGAAAGCTTAGCCACTTCATTGACTAACATTGACTTATCGGATTTCAATTTTGTCAGGAAATGTGTAATGTCGTTTCCGTATTTCCTGACGCTAACCGCAAATAAAAGAATGCCCTGCTGCCCGGATTTTGCCTTGACTACTTTGAACCGAAATATATCCCGTTCCACGAGATTAGCTCGCTCATCGGCAGCATTATTTCCGATCAGGCAGTCGATCATCTTCTCGCCCGTTGCCAGGTTACTAATTACCTCATAGCTAACGATAGGAGTCGTTCGTTTCAGGTTCTCCAACTCACGAACTTTTGTTTCTACTGCCTGATTTATCGTTGTTTCTGTCACCACAAAATCAACGGTAACCATCGACTTGTATTTCGGGAAAGCATCCCCAACCGCCAGGTATTCCTGTTTGTACAACGACGCATCTGGATGCGCTGACCAGGCTAACTGGTACGTGTTTCTTTGAATGGAAATCGGGCTCTTGATTCCCATAAAATTGACGGCAGATTTTCTGGTCTGACTGTGGGCAGGCAGCGATAGAAGCAAAAATAGACTGATAAGTAATGGATTGTTTCGCATGGCGTTGTGCCGCTTATTCGCGGCCGATGTTCATAATTTCGTTAATGACCCAATGGTTACTTTGCCGTACCAATCGGAATTCGTACGCGTTAAAAAGTGTCAGCGCCACCGTCGCCTGATCCCTGCGTCAATTAAATCAGGCATTTAGTTTAGAGTCAGGACCATATAGATTGGGCGCGTTGGCTCCTTCTGTGCAGATTAGAATCAGGTTGTAAATCGGGATTAGCAGGTACCAGCCGCTCTTGCCTACGTCGTGCATTCGCCGGATGGCAACGGCAACCGTTGGGATCAGAATGGCCAGGTCAAACAAAATTATGAGCCAGCCAATCAACTCCGATCCATTGAAGAGCAGCGCGTTTAGTAAGACTAAGATCTGAGATGCGAGGGTATTGATTAAGACAAAATACCAGTACTCGCTACGCCGGGCGCGTCCGGTAACATCATTGTACTTTTTCAGTATATCAACATAACTGTTCAATGATGAATTGGTCGTAGTAGAATTGAGGAATGTGTTCATCGTTGTGTTTGATACTTGTTGTTTATGCTACAAAGGTGTTATGCGCCAAGGCTGCTTATCAAAAATTCCATGACGAATGGAGCCATTCGCCCATTGAATCGTAGGCAATAGATCATGAGTTGATTTGGCCATTTGAGACGCGGCCACTGGATACAGCCGTTGTGGCAGTACTAGATTTTAGTCAGGTGTAGAGACGCTGAACGCTAAACGGGAGAAGAAAGCCGACTTTGGTATTCGGTCGGGAGCATACCAAATTGGTCCCGGAAGCATTTAGAAAAATAAGAAAGAGAATTGAACCCCACGCTATACGCGATTTCGGATATGGTACCGGTACGCCCGTCGAGGAGTTGGGCGGCCCGCTTCAAGCGCATGAGCCGAATAAAATCCCCAGCGGCTAAGCCGGTCAGACCAACGAGTTTACGGTGCAGTTGCATTCGGCTCAAGCCCACTTCCTGCCCAAATTGCTCAGCACTAAAATCCGCATTGCTTAAATTGTTCTCAACAATTTGAATAACCCGTGCCAGAAACGTTTCGTCGGCAGAGGTCACGGTGATATCCTTCGGCTGGATTCGAACTTCCCGGCTGAATCGCTCGTGCAGTTTCCGGCGGTTAGTAATCAGGTTTTGGGTTCGGGCTAGTAATTCTCTGGAATCGAATGGTTTGGTCAGGTAGTCATCGGCGCCGGTTTGCAGACCCGTTAGCCGCTTATCCTGCGCGGAGAGGGCAGTCAATAAAATAAATGGAATATGGCTGGTGCGCTCATCCGTTTTTGTTCGGCGACAAAGCTCGATTCCGTCCATATCGGGCATCATCCAGTCGCTGATAATCAGGTTAGGCAAGTGCTCTTGGGCTGCCGTCAGACCCTGAAGACCATTTTCACATTCCAGCACCCGGTAGGTAGGTTGCATCAAATTTCGGATGAAAGTGCGTACATCATCATTGTCTTCAACGATCAGCAACAGCGGCCGTTCGTCGTCACTTTGTATGACATCTAATGAATCAGGAGCCGGGCTTGGTGCCGAAAAGTCGCCGACTGTTGGAGAATGCTCCGGCTCCGGAATTAAGTGGCTGGCCGATACCTGGTCCGATTCGATTAGAGGGAGCAGAATGACGAATCGGGCGCCCACACCCGGCTTGCTCTCGATGCGAATCGTACCCTGGTGCAGGTCAACAATCTCCTTCACTAAAGACAGGCCAACGCCCGTTCCCGGCTGCCGGTCAACGCGGGGCGCATTACCCTGATAAAACCGTTCAAATACCCGCTCGATCTGGTCCGGTGCGATCCCAATGCCCGTATCATCAACGCTTAGCTGGACAAAATCGCTACCGTCGATCTGGATTGGTTCGGCCCCAATGGTAATTTCTCCGCCATCAGGCGTGAACTTGAAGGCGTTCGACAGCAGATTCGTGATTACTTTTTCTAACTGATTGGAGTCGTAGCTCACCAACATATTTTGCGGTGATAACTGGACGGAGATCTGGATGTTACGCTGAGCCGCCAGCGACGAAAACAGGTCGACCGAAACGTTCAGCAGTGATTTTATGTCGTCGGTCTGCAGTTGCAATGCCAACTGGCCGGATTCGATTTTCGATAAATCGAGCAATTGGTTAATCAGGTGTAATAACCGGTCGGCGTTGCGATACATGACTGTTACCTCATCCCGCCGGATGACTGTTTCTGTATTCGAGCTGAGTAGGTGGAGTTTTTCACTCAACGTACCGATAATGAGCGTTAACGGAGTTCGAAATTCATGGGTAACATTGGTGAAAAAACGGGATTTCACCTCGCCCAATTCCTGAAGTTGTTGTGCCTGATTCGTTAGAACCTCGGCCTGATTTTCCAACAGGAGCGTTTGGGTTTCTAGCTGCTCATTCTTGGCGGTAACAACTTTGCCTTGGTTGAGCAACACCTGATCATTTCTAATTTTTAACCGTTGTCGGCTCACAACCAGACCGGCAATAATGAGAGCCGCCAATAAACCGGCACCAATTGTATTTCGCCACAGTTGGGCCACCTGCTGATCTTTTTTTAACAACTCAATTTCGGCCTGTTTCTTCTCAAATTGATAGCTGGCCTGCACTCCGGCAATCTTTTTGGCGCTTTCCTCATTAAAGGCTGAATCTTTCAGGACCACCCATTTCGACTGGAATTGGTACGCTCTGGCAAAGTCACCCGTCTGAGCATGAGCTGTCGCCAATCCTTTATACACCCGCAACCGACCGGCCTGTTGTTTAAGCTGTTCAGCCAGCGGAAGGGCCTTATCGAAAAACGCAAAACTTTCACCTGCCCGCCCGGTCTGCAAACGAATCTCGCCCAGAGACAGCAAACTCGATACGAGGCCCGGTTTATACCCTAACTCATTGCTCGCTTTCAGCGCTTGCTGAACAACGGCTTCGGCGCGGCCGTACTGAGCCATGCGGCAGTACGTCTCGCCTAGATCGTTGTCGCAGATTACCAGACCCAGCGGCTCCTTTAGGGTAGCAAAGCGGCTGCGGGCCTGATTCAGATAGGAAATGGCCTTGGGGTTATCTTTTTTGAGTTGGTAAATGACGCCGATGTTTGCCAGTACGCCCGCCTGATTACGTACATCAAATCCAGCACTTTTATGAAATGACTGCCAGTAATAATACAGCGCCTGATCGTATTTTTCCTGATACTTAAAAACGATACCGATGTTATTATACGTCTTGGCCACAGAAGCCAGATCGCCCGCTTTTTCGCTCGCCCGCAGGCTTTTAAAGTAGTAGGCTGTGGCCTGAGAAAAATCGCCTAAACTCCGCAGATTCAGGCCTATCGTACTATATACCGAGGCTAGTCCGGTTTGATCGTCCAATGTTTCAAAGTAAGGCAGCGCGGTTTTCGCAAACTGAATGGCGGGCTGATATTGTCCCTGTGACCACTGATAAATTCCCAGACTAAGGTAACTGCGACCGATACCACGTTGATAACCTAGCTTCTGAGCCAGCCGAAGTGCCTGCTCAGCATACTGCTTTGCTTTTTTAGGATTGTTACTAAAGTATAAACCGACTGCTTTATTCAACAGAATGATCCGATTGGTATCAGCGCCGGTATGTTGCAGGAGAGTTTCAAGGCTGTCGCGTTTGCTCTGTTGAGCCACTGCCAAACGGCGTCCGGTTAGTAAGTCAACGCCAAAAAGCAATAGAAAAAAAAGTCGTTTCATGGAGAGGAAAGCTTGCAAGCTGGTAAGGTATCAGTCGTCGCCGTAACTATGTCAATGTACTTATGGAGCGGTCGTCAGAATCCGATTTCTGTTCTAATGCTCTATTTTAGCAACGTCTGCAAGCTTCAGCGCGATAGCGCTGCCTAACGGTTTATGGCTGGTAAATTACGGCTGAACCCACCAACCCCGTCACTCGTAGAGTAATTTTTGCTGGCGATCTGTTGCTTATATTCTTTTGTGTGCATCTGATAAATAAAACTCGAAATCATTCGTGGAACGCTTTTTGACCGCCTTCATTTTGGGCCTGGGTGTCACTCCCTTATTTTTTGTCTTGACCCTGCTATTCATTGATAGCATCAACCGGTCGGACCCTAGTCAGGGACCAACATTGTCGAACAGTCTCGCTTTAGGCGTTGGCATGGCCACTGGTGGCTTCATGTGCCTGGGTGGGCTGGCTTGGTTTTTGGCGGAACATGGCTATTTGCGACCCGTTCAGACCGTGACCTGCCTGATGCTGGCCGGATGGAGTTTGGCTGGTGCCGTGTTTGCCTGGAAGGAACCCCGCCATCTGGACTATAGCGAACAGCAGGCGGTGATCGAGGCAGAAATCCGGGTGCAGAAATCGCTGCTCAATAACCAACCGTTGACTCAGGCGATAATTCCCTCCTTTTTGGGTGGTGGTTTCGACCATAGCGACGCCGGGCGTATTCGGGAAGAGGGTGATTTCCTGATCATGCCCTGGTCAACAAAGGTGACCGTTGTATATAACTGGTCTATCTGGCTAACACTGCTAAACGCTCAGCACCTGTACTTCCCAATGAACCTGCCGTATCGTCCAACTCAATCGACAGACTGGTCTGCCTGGGCGGCAGCTTCCCCTCATAAAAACAGCGTCACGCCCACCGGAATCACACTTCGATACCGCTACCGACTGGTGCCAAAGCCAGTCGAACTTCTATAGCGATGTCATATCTGTTGCCTCAATTTGTTCCGGTTTAAAGAAGCGGTATCGCTACCAGAAAGTGAGCAGTCGTTTCGACCACGCTGAGTTCTCGCCCACTTAGGTAGCCGTATAGTGACTTGAGGCTGGCTAATCCCTGTTTATTCGACGTTTCGACGAAGTCCTTTTTTTGTAGGGAATTTTTTACAAATAGCGTGTCTCCTTCCGTATAAATCTGAATGTGAAGCGGAGTTTCCTCATCAAGGATGTTGTGCTTGATTGCGTTTTCAATCAGATTTTGGATCGTAACGGGCACAATCAACCGGGTCAGGCAGGTAGGATCTATGCTGATACTGATTTGAAGATCATCGCCAAAGCGGGCTGTTTGTAGGTCGATATAATTCTGAGCAAAGGCCAGTTCATCCTGGAGAATAACGAGTTCCTTGTCTTTATTTTGCAGAATGTAGCGGTAAATCACCGACAGCTTTCGTAAAAACAGCGATGCCTCTTTCGGTTTAGTAATAATCAGGCTATTGAGTGAGGTCAAGCTGTTAAACAAAAAGTGGGGATTGAGGTGGTTAATGAGGTTTTGGTATTGAATTTGGGCCTTATCGCGTTCCAGCCGGGTTGTCTGGATTTGGAAATGATGCAGGCGGGCCGTTTCCCGGACATGGTTTCGGTAAAACCAGTACAACAGCGCCAGGGCCAGGGCTACGAGTGCAATACGAAACCAGCGGGTGTTATAAAAAGCCGTATCGACGTGGATGGGTAGGGTAGTTTCGCGGGTTTCCGTTTCGCCCACCACGGCTTTTACCCGAAAAATATAATCACCACCCGGTATTTTGGTATAATTGGCCACCGTACGACCATCGGCTTTTACCCAATGGTCGTCATATCCCTCCAACGTATATAAGTATGTGTAGGGCTGATAGGCGCGGTTCAGGATCGAGTAATTAATGCTAAAATTATTCCTGAAAACATCCAGCTGAAGTGCCGGACTGTTGGCGTGTACTACAATCGACGTATCGGGCAGCAGGAGCGAACTAATCAGGACGTTGGCGCGCGCGGATTGGCTCTGGACCCGCTGGGGCATGAATTCGACCACGTAATTTTTTAACGTAGTTAGGATGTTGCCGTTTCTCAGGGGAAACATGTAATTGACATACCCAATGTTTGACTCGTTGAGTTGTAGCGAAATGTTCTGAACCGACCTGCGAGTTGGATTGATAATCGAAAATTTATTAAAGGCCGCCATCCAAATCTGCCCATACGAATCGGCATAGGTAGCTTTGCATTCATTGGAATACAAACCGTCCTGTTCGGTCCAGGTTCGGTAGGTGTTGCGTTGCGGATCAAACTCAACCAGTCCCTTGCCGGATATGGGCGTCCAGAGCCGATTTTGCTTATCGGTCGTAAAGGCAAAATGGTCTGAGTAAGCCGTAGCTGCTGGCTGGGATGGGTCACTCACAAACCGTTGCTCTTTGGCCGAAAACCAGATAAACCCTTTATCGGCCACATCGGCCCACAAGCGTCCTTTTCGGTCCATTCCAGCCGACCAAATGTTGAGTTTGGCGTTTCTGGTCCCAAAGGGCAAACTATAGGTGTGCCAACTGCCCGATGGCATATGATAGCTGAAAATCGCATCGCTGGCACCGAATAACCAAAGCAAATCGCCCTGTCGAACCATTGCCCTAAAATCGTCGGCGTGGCTGAAAACAGTAGGCGGTAAGGGCAGCGGAGAAAACCGTTTGCTTCGCTTGTTGAATATAACCACAGACCGCGTTCGACAGATAAAGAATTCATCTGGATTCAAACCGGCAACCAACTGCGGCAAACCGAAGCGGTAATCATCCCTTGGTGCTGGGTCCATTTTGTGAACGGTTAACCGGCCCGACGTGGGTTCATAATTAAACAGTTCATTATCAGCCGATAGAAGCCACCAGCTTTTATTGTCGTCTTCCAGAAACGAGGATAAACCCCATCCATCAGCCAATGCAGGATGCTTCTGGGCCAGATTATGAATCTGGTAAAACGTTTTTTCTGGATTGGTATACGAAATGCCATTGACCGTTCCAAGCCAGATTGTTCCATCTTTTTGCGGCCAGGCGGTCCAGAAAAAATCCCCGGCTATCGACGTTTTATTGGCCACGTCATGAAAAAATTCCTGAGCCTTATTCTGATCCGTGTCGATCGTGAACATCGTGTACGTCCAGGAGGAAACCCACAGATTATGCCGATGATCGACAGCGATGGTGCCCATCGGAAACGCCGAACGTCCCGTCTGACTCGTGAGTGAAAGGCTGTTGGTTACGGTTTTTTTTGTTAGATCATAAAACAGAATGCGCTGATCTGTATTGTCGGAAAAGATTAGCCGATTAGTCCCGTCTACGGCTAACGCTGAGGTGTTATGTTTCTGAAAAACAGGTAGTTTCTGCGGATTGTATCGGTAATTTATAAACTCCCCTGATGTTATGTTCAGATAGTTAAGGCCGCCTTCTTCCGTCGTTATCCAAAGGCCATTGTGGCTGGGATCTTCCAGTAATCCATTTTTGGTGATACCATTGCTGGAGAGCGAAGCCGCCTGAATCGGCTGATGGCTAAAATGTGTAAACTGATTGGTTTCAGGATCTAATCGGAACAGGCCCTGATGAGCAGTCGAAAACCAGATCTGGCCGGTCCGGTCGCAGAGGATATTCAGACACTGACCCAGGACTTGTGTACCAGCCGAACGAATATTGTGAAACTGACCCGTACGGCGGCTGTATTGGCTGATACCGTCATCCGTTGCCAGCCACAGATTACCTTCTTTATCCTCGCATAAGTCCTGAACAATATTATTCCCTAAACTAGTTGCCCGATCTCGATCGGCTTTAAAAACCGTAAAATGGTTGCCATCAAAGCGATTCAGACCGCTATAGGTACCAATCCATAGGTAGCCATCCCGGTCCTGAAGCAGGCAATTAACCATATTATATGATAGCCCCTGGGCCTCCTGAATATGCTGAAACTCAAGCGGAAGCTTGCCTGGCTGGGCCGCTAGGGAACTTAGCAGTCCGAAATAAAACCAACAGCCTGCAATGAGCCAGCTTACGTGAGTTTTTACACTCATTGTTCCAGCCATTTTTTGAAGGAAGGGGCCTTGTCGCGGCTGATGTCGATGCTGAATTGATGATTAGGCGTTTTGAGAGCGAGTAATAGTTTAAGATTAGCGAGCCCCTTCACACTTTGTACCGCGTTGATGTTGACAATACAATGACGACTGGCCCGGTAAAATTGGTTTGGATTGAGCAGCGACTCAATTTCGTCGAGTGTGTCGTAATCCAGAATGTAGCGCTCCCCGGCGTTAGTCACCATAAAGTTGAGTTCGTCCCGCACAATGTAAGCAATGTCAATCACCCGAACAGGTATCCAGCTATTGCGGGCGTTACCCAAAAAGTGCTCCTTGTAAGTAGATTTAAGGGCTGCTGGTATGTTTAGCGCATCCAGTAGTTTCTGCACATCAATGGCTGTCTTACTCTGCGTTTTCCCTAAAGCACGGGCTTTGGCGATGGCCTGTCGTAATTCATCCCAATCGACGGGTTTGAGCAGGTAATCGATGCCGTTTACTTTAAAAGCCTGAATGGCATACTCATTATAAGCCGTCGTGAAAATGATGGGACAGGAAATTTTAAACTTGTCGAAGATGGTAAAACTGATACCATCGGCGAGTTGAATATCTGCAAAAATCACGTCTGGCTCGGCATTCTCGGCAAACCACCGCAGGGCCGTTTTTACACTGCCAACGGTGCCGACAACCTTTACGGCCGGATCGACTTCGGCAATGCTTGCTGTTAGCTCAAGGGCAACTAATTTTTCGTCTTCAATAATGAGCGCATTCATAAGAGGGAGGTTTGGCAGGGAAATCTACCCTAAATCTTTCATTTTCAGTCATCAACGGCAAGTTTTTGGCTACGAACCGTATGTAACCCGGTTTTAGTGACGCGAAATGGGAAACGAATCGTATAGGCTAGGAGCAACCGCGAATGATAATCACTTTCGTACGGCTGAATGCCTTATACTAACGACTCATGGTAGAAAAGTTGGCGATGAATGCATTTAGTCCGTCATTTACTTCTTATTGAGAAG
Organism: Spirosoma sp.; assembly: GCA_964263725.1. Classification (GTDB taxonomy): domain Bacteria; phylum Bacteroidota; class Bacteroidia; order Cytophagales; family Spirosomataceae; genus Spirosoma. The sequence goes on along the minus strand of CAXVWN010000442.1, from coordinate 3,566 downwards.
AAGACCTATCGAGTGCTTTTATAATGACGAACCAACAGCATCAACTTGTTAAACAAACCTGGAAACTCCTGCGTGAGGTAGACCCTGCCGTACTGGGTGACGTTTTTTATGGCCGGTTATTTTTTAAATATCCGGCTCTGCGGTCCCTGTTTAAAGGATCGATGGAAAGTCAGTACCAGAAGTTTATTGATATGCTCAGTATTATTGTGGCCCGCCTTGACCGACCCGACGCCGTGGCGCAAGAGATTCACCAATTAGCCCGGACCCATAAAGGCTATGGTGTGGAACCCTGGCACTACGATATTGTGGGCGAAGCTCTGCTCTGGACTCTGGAACGGGGCTTGGGAACAGACTGGAACGATGAAGTGAAACAAGCCTGGGTGGCCTGCTATGATTCACTTTCTCAGGAAATGCTCGCACCTAACTAATTGACTGCGTTTTAGGTCCTTCCGGGCTTTCGTATGTGTCCCCTTTTTGTGGTGTCAGCGGGGCCGCCCGCACGATGCTCACGTCTGACGTTACCAGGTTTCTCAAAACCGAACCAACATGTATAAGCGAGGGTTCGAGAAGCCGACGTCACATAATCCCGTAAGTAAGCAGCTGCGGGTAAGCTACCTAATTTCTTTATTAGAAGTCTTCCGTCATTCGTGCCGGGGGATTTTTTGTTTAATGCGGTTGCCTACTGGAATGCTGGACCTTACCCGAAATGGGCTATAATTTCTCTCACATGTTTCAACTACCCGCTGTTTTTTCTAGAATTTCGTCCAGTGTTACAGCCGTGATATAGAATGTTACGAGCGTGTTAACCCCTGATTAACCCTTCTCCGTAGGTTTGCATCATCCTTCCCCGACGATGAAAATGGAAAAGCGAAATGTATATAGACTGGCAACGATCCTATGTGCCTTACTGGCGATTGCCATTAGTACCCGGGTTGATATGATTACCTGGCAGTGGCAGGATGACAAACCGATGGGGGCCGCCCTGGGCGTGTTAAGTGCTATTTTTGCCACACAATGGCTCCATTACCAGAAGCGACAAACATCGTCCTCAGCCCCGCCCCGCTGGTCGGCTCTGTTACGTCGTCTACTGGATTAGGCCTTTACCGTTATACCAGATCGTTTATTTGCTATCTGGCCATTATAATCAGTCGCCTATGGGTTAGCCATTACTCTTTCTTTATCTTGGATTTAACTATTTTCGCTAATACGATTTTGGCGTTTTCGCCCATAATCTTCGCGACCTCTTCACGGGAGAGACCTTTCGACTTAAGCGCTTCCGCTACTTGAGGAAATTGGGTATAGGTAGTCATAACCGGCTTGAAGTTAGCACTCATATCGGTGCCGATGCCCACATGATCAATGCCCACAAGATCCACTAAGCGCTGAATATTGTCGATGTATTCCTCGAAGTTTTTATTAAATCCGGAGGGCCAGGCGCCAATTACGCCCCCCGTTTCAGCTACTAATTTAGCATGCTCTTTGGAAATAGCCCGTAGGGCAAGGGGACGATCTGAATCCATTTGCAGGATACTGTGCGATAAAATGATTGGGGCCTGGGTTAGGTTGGCCACATCTTTGGTGGTTTGAAACGAAGCGTGCGCCACATCAATAGCCATGCCTAATTCATTCATCTTTTTGACGACATCTTTGCCAAAAGAAGACAACCCATTAAATGTAGTCTCCGACGTCTGAAGATCGCCCAGATTATTGGGGGCGTAGTGTACTAATTGAATGGATCGAACCCCATCCTGATAAGCTTCTTCGACCCGGTTTAGTCGGTCATCCAGAAAATCACCGCCTTCTACCGCAATGTAACCATATGGTCCGGCGTGTTCGGCGTTTAGACCACTCAAATCAGTTGAAAATGCTACCGATAGGGTCGTGAACACCTCTTTCAGCGCCTTGAGCTGTCGTTTATATTCGGTCCAGCCATCGCCAGGAGAATATTTTCGGGTAATAATTATTCCTTTGGGGCCTGGCTTTATCAGGGGTGCATCGGCAACCAGGGCGAGAAAGCCTCCCGTTAATTGGCCTTCCCTCATATCACTAACGGTTTGGGTCAGCTGGGTATCCGCGTTGTTGGCAAAGTTGCGTTCAGTAAAAGACCAGCCCGGATGGCAATGAAAATCAAAATAGATTGACTTCTTTGGGGAAGGCATTGCCAAGCTGGCTAATTGATCTGTTGGTAGCCAGGAGAGACCCGCTGCCAGCGCACATACATTTCTTAAAAACTGCTTTCTTGAGTGCATAGGTATTCCTCAATTGGTCGGTGAATGGTTTCGTCAAAATGCTATTTCCTTGTTGGGAACTAAACTATTCAGCCGTTTAAGGTAGTCCGTTGGCATTGGCCTACTTGTTTAAGTTAAGCATTAAAGAGATCATCTAAACAGAGGAATACCGCACAAGCGACATCGCCGATTTTTTTAAGCTCCTTGGTAACTAACTCCCTATTCGTTTGACCGAGTTTAGTGGGGTCGTTGGTTCATTCGGGCCTGTAAGCCGGTCAATGTTTTTGTTAGATTGAGCCGTTAAAACCGGAGTTTAGCCTAGCTCAATGAGGACGTTTGACTGCTCAATCTAACAAAAAAAACCGCTTTTGTAACCAAATAAGATTAACTCAAGCAGCTTCTAAGGAATAGTAGCTCAAAAGGCCCGGCTTTACGATCAGGTAAAGCCGGGCCTTTTTGAGCTACTACGGATTTTCCTACGACTCATTATCCCCACTTTTCTCCGTCTTGGTGGTCGTTACTTCCTCACCAGGTTGTTGCTTGCCGTCTTGGGTAGAATCGGTCTTGGTGACGGTGGTCGTCTCCGTGGTAGCTGTCTTTGTTTCTTCTGGATCTTGCATCTTGCTTTTGTTTAACAATACTGCTTACAACTCGCCAGCAGGCAACATGTTGTGAAATCAGCGATGATACTGGCAGTTGTCTTCAACCATGTCTGATTTTTGGTATAGTCGCTCCAGCCTGCACTTGCAGAAAAGTTGGTGTTTATCTCACCGCCTAACCAGTATTAAAGATTTTTGAGTAAGAACCGGAGGTTAAAATGAACGTTGCGTCTGCTATGTTTCCTGATCATTAGCACGATTGACCAGCACCGATAACGTTATACCGAAAGGAAGTTGATTGATTGGGTTGGGGCTGTAGCTTGAAAAGCGATTGTTGCCCCGGTATGACATCTGTCTGATAGGGGAGCGATGCCGAGGTCCGCAGCCCGTTCAATTCAGTGAATGTAATGGTAATCGTGTAGGGGCAGAAGCTGGTATTCCGGCAGGAAAAGACATACGCTCCCATGTTGTCTTTTTCATAAAATACCTCAATGGGCGATTGGGCATTGTGACGCAGGAAAGCAAAAGGGTTAAGCCGATGAGTGTGAGCAGACGAATCATGACAAGACGGGAATAAGCGGTTTTCGACGGAGTAAAGCGGGCGAAAATAATGCTTTTTTTGTAATCCATTAGCTACTTTTTTCCTGTTTTGTCAGCCACCATCAAGCTAGTCAACATGATCTTTGTGGCCTATGAACAAACGCATTAACTGTATAAAAACGAGCGCCCTGAACACACT
>CAXVWN010000441.1:0-11596 GCA_964263725.1 Spirosoma sp. | reverse complement strand
CGCCTGCGCTTTGGCCGGTCGGATGCAAATTCCGGTTTACTGCTGCGTGGCGATGGACGAGGCAATTTCTCGGTGATGTCACAACCGCAGTCAGGCTTTAAACTGGTGGGCGACGTGCGCGCCGTGTTGCCGATGGGAAATACGTTACTATTTGGAATCAACCAACAAGCTGTTCGGGCTTATCAACCAAAATAGCCTAGGATGATCACGATAATTTCAGCCTATGAAAATGGCCTGATCGGCAGCGCCGAACAATGGGTTGAACCACCACTAGGTGGAATACTCGTGCCTGATACGGTTTTTCAGGCACTGCGTCAATTCGTGTTTGAAAACGAACATGCCGATGGACTATTCACTTTTGCCGTACAAAAAGGTCGTGCGTTTATTCGCATCCGTAACTATGTCGGTTTATTGCCGCTGGACAACCGTACGCAACTCGAAATCCTACCGAAAATTGAACACGGAGATCAGGCCCAGGCCAAGCCGTTGCTGCTGACCATGCTCAGGCACCTGCGCCATAGCCCGTTCCGCACGCTGCCCGCTGCTCATACCCGTGCTATTCAACTGCCTTTGTGGGAGGTTTTTATTATGGCCTTTCTCGATACGGTAGAGCCGTTGGTTCGTCAGGGTGTTCAGCACGCGTACGTTGCTCTTGACCGAAACGAGCGCTTCTGGAAAGGGAAATTTCAGGCGACTCGCCAGCAACGGGAAAATGCTCAACATCCCGAACGCCTGGCTGTTTTGTATGACGTCCGAACAGTTGATGTACCGCCCAACCGAATTCTGAAAACAGCTCTGGTGTACTTATCGGGCCAAACAGCGAGCCTGTCAACCCAACGCCGAATGGGGCAATTATTATCGGCTTTAGACGACGTACCCGTTACAGAATCGTTACTTAGTGATATGAAGGCAATCCGGCAGTCAGGCCGCTTGTTTATACGCTACGAATCGGCTTTGCTTTGGGCCGAAGCGCTGCTTAAAGGGCGCGGTTTTGGGGTTAAATCGGGCCAGACGCCCAGCTTGTCGCTGTTATTCCCCATGGAGCGGGTTTTTGAAGATTACGTTGCGCATGGCATACGCATTTACTGGCCCAATGCCGACGAGGTTCGAATACAGGAATCATCAGCGCATTTGGTCGATGAACATGTAGGAGCGCCTAAATTCAAACTTCGACCAGATATTATAATCCTACACAACGACCGGACCTTTGTGCTGGATACTAAATGGAAACAAATAAACGGGCCGGAGTCAGGCACGACCTCAGGCATGGGCAACTATGGCATTGAGCAGGCTGATATGTATCAGCTTTATGCATATGGTAAAAAATATGAGGCCGACGACCTCTTTTTAATTTATCCGGCCAATACAACCTTCCGTCAGCCGTTGGCTGTGTTTGACTATGACGCCACTACTCGCCTGCATGTTGTACCGTTCGATGTGACCAATTCGCTGGCGAATGAAGTAGAAAAATTAGCTGCTTACGCTTTGTCGTTCAGAGAATAGTTAACCTACCGCCGTACCCATGCCCCTTATTCTAACCTTAATCGGTATTCTGACGCTTGTTTTATTAGTTGCCTTTGTTCGCCTGGACACTTTTATTTCGTTTGTTATCGTGTCACTTGGTATTGGCCTGGCGTCTGGTATGGGCGTTGTAGCTGTTGGCAAATCAATTCAAACGGGGATCGGCGGCACTCTTGGTGAGCTGGTGTTAATTATCGGTTTTGGCGCTATGCTGGGCCGCTTAGTGGCTGAAAGTGGGGCCGCCCGACGCATTACGGATGTCCTGATTGGCTGGTTCGGTATTAAAAATATCCGGTGGGGACTGGCCTTAGCGGGCTTTGTTATCGGTATTCCACTGTTCTATAATGCGGGTTTTATTATCGTTGTCCCGCTGATTTTTACGATTGCCGCTTCATCGCGCTTGCCATTAATGTCGGTTGCCGTTCCAATGCTGTCGGCTTTATCCGTGGCGCATGGCTATTTACCTCCGCATCCGTCACCATCGGCAGTGGCGGGCCAACTCCACGCCAACATTGGGCAAACACTCATCTATGGTATTATCGTAGCCATTCCAGCTATAATAATAGCCGGGCCATTGTTTGGCAAAACATTGATAAATATAAAGGCGACGCCCAACCGGGATTTATTTAATAGTCGCGCAGTAGCCGACAAGGACTTGCCGGGCGCAGGAATCAGCTTTTTTGTCGCCTTATTGCCGGTGCTTCTCTTAACGACATTCGGCCCTCTGAAAAATGCACTGCCCGGCGAATCGCCCCTGAAAACCATTGTTACGTTACTGGCTGAACCCTATATCGGTATGTTATTGTCGGTACTGACAGCTATGTATGCGCTGGGTATCCGTCAGGGACAATCGATGAAGGCTATCACCAAAGATATGGAGGAAGCCGTTAAAGCGATTGCGCCAATTTTGCTGGTCATTGCGGGAGCTGGTGCATTAAAACAGGTTTTTAGTGATAGTGGCACGAGCAAATATATTGGTAGTTTACTTGCTGATGCGGCCATTCCGCCTTTATTACTGGCCTGGGGTATTGCCGCTTTTATTCGGGTTTGCGTTGGTTCAGCAACGGTTGCCGGTTTAACCACGGTGGGTATTATTTTGCCGCTGGTGCAATCGCAGGCCATAAAGCCCGAGTTAATGGTGCTCGCCATTGGCTCTGGAAGTCTAATGTTTTCGCATATCAACGACGGGGGATTCTGGCTTTTCAAAGAGTATTTCAACTTAACCATTGGTCAAACTATTCGAACGTGGTCGCTCATGGAAACAATCGTTTCCATTGTTGGCTTACTGGGCGTGCTGGCGTTGAATATGGTAGTGTAAGAGGGAGTTTTTAAGAAACATCCATAATCCCTGTCTCAGAACTTAAGGAATTGAGCAGATTCAATTTTTTTAACCACAGAGGCACAAAGAGCACAGAGTTTTAAATCACTAAAAATCAACGATTCACAACCCTGTTCTCTTTGTGCCTCTGTGGTTAAAAAAATGCTTTAGAAGTAAGCCTTCGTTTGCAATCAGGTAGTTTCTTTTTTTAGGATACCATTTTCTACACTCTCATTAAGTAAGTTTTCAGCGTAATTCCAGATTGATGTTGATCCCTCTTTTATAACCTTCTTTTTGTTATAAACTTTATCATAATCAACGTTAAATTCTGTCCATGTTCCACCCTTGTTTGATGCATTTTGTAATAGGGGTTCGAATCTATCCATTGACTTGGCAAATTTTGCCTCATTCGTTTTGCCTGCTTCAAATTCCTCCCAAATCGCAATAAAGTCATCAGCTTGATCTGCCGGTAATAGGCCAAAAATTCGTTTTGCCGCTAACAGTTCTTCGTTTGTATTCGTATGATTTTTTAATGTGTCATAGATAAACGTATCACCGGCATCAATTTCTACAATGTCATGTATCAAAACCATCTTTAATACTTTTAACACATCAATTGGTGCGTCAGAATGTTCGGCCAACACAATTGTCATCATAGCTAAATGCCAGCTATGTTCAGCATCGTTTTCGTGCCTGTCGCTGTTGAATAATTTAGTTTTACGCTGGATGTATTTGATCTTGTCAATTTCCTTTATAAAACTTACTTGCTTTAATAAATTATCAATCTGCATTTGTCTAAAAAATATAATGTAAACTATCTCTTGAATTTTTAACAACGGTTTGCTGCTTTACATTTGTGAGGAAATTAAGCTAAACTTAACCGAAGTCTCATTATTGTAAATCCTGTTATGTTCGGATTTATTGTGCTGTAATTTCAACTCTTGTGTTAGTCAGGCGTCCTTGCTCTGTATTGTTTGACACAAGGGGTCTTTGGTCGCCAATTCCTTTTGCATCAACAGAAGCGCCTTTTATACCTAAGGTTAAAAGCTCTTGTTTTATTGCATTTGCACGTTTTTCGGTTAGCGTTAAGTACGTATTAAACTCTCAGCAAGCCACGGAACGCTCTGGCAGCATAATAAGATTCTATACTGTTGTGATACACAAAAATATTGCCGTAACGGTAATCAGCGAAGAGTTGTTTCTGTTAGTTTAAAGACGTTGTTTATATACTTTGTCCAAAAGTTAGTAAATTATTGTCAGGGTCAAGCAATGCAAATTCTTTTTGTCCCCAAGGTTTTTCTTGCAAATGCCCCGCAGGATGTATGCTGACTTTATTATCCAAAAGTGATTGGTAAATAGTGTCGATGTTGTCTGTTCGGATATAAACTTGTCCATAGTTTTCTTTTGGATTAAGCTCCTTAAATTCAAAAAAGTGAATTTGTAGATTATCTTTTTCTACCATTAAATATCCGTCAAAGTCAGTATCTCCAAATTCCTGAAAACCTAACTTGTTCAGGTAGTAGTCTTTGGTTGTGGCTTTGTCACGCATTGGTAATTTTGGGTTGATGGCTGTCAACATATTTTTATTTTTGGTATAGTAGAATTATGGCTGAACCCTTGATTGCAGTCGTTGAAAATTTCGTCTTATCGTCCACAAAGTAAGAGTCTATTGGCTACTTTTATACAGGAACATAGTTTTAATGTCGGTGTGTCTAGGAAGTTCCTGAATAAATCTAACGCCGAAGGCCTTATTTGCCTTCTTCAGTAATGTATGAGTAATGGTTAATCGTTTGTTGCTTTAGACAATATGACTATACTTGCTCGATCTCTATTTTGCCTTTTAGTTGTTGGTTTGCTCGCTATGAGCTTTGCAAAACCCACCCGCGTCGTTTTCTTTGGCGATTCCATTACCCAGGCTGGGGTTAGTCCCGGCGGTTATATCGACAGACTCAAGAAAATGATGCCTGCCGACCAGTTCGAACTAATGGGCGCTGGTATTGGCGGGAACAAAATCTATGATTTGTACCTGCGTATGGAGGATGACGTGCTGGCGAAACAACCCGACGTCGTTGTGGTGTGGGTGGGCGTCAATGATGTTTGGCATAAATCCTCGTTCGGTACCGGCACCGATCCCGATAAATTTGTAAAATTCTACGAAGCGGTCATTAAAAAATTGAAAGCGGCCAACGCCCGCGTTATTCTCTGCACACCAGCTGCCATCGGCGAAAAAACAGATTTTAGCAATCAGCAGGATGGCGATTTGAATCAGTATAGTCAACTCATTCGGGATCTTGCCAAACGGCAAAACTTACCGCTGGTTGATTTGCGAAAAGCCTTTCTGGAATACAATCTCAAGAACAATCCCGAAAATAAAGAAAAAGGTATTCTCACCACCGACCGTGTTCACCTGAACGAAGCGGGCAACCAGTTCGTGGCCGAGCAGATGCAGAAAGCCTTGATGGAAGGAGGGAAATAGACTAGTGGTCTTCCCCTCAATTTCTACATTCACTGCCTTTACGTATAGGGATGACGTTAGTAAGGAAACAGTCACAAAAAACTGAATTGGGCTCAACAAATTGATCCGCTCCGCAGGCTTGCCGCCAATCCTCATTCTGTAAATAACTAAATTACACTTGCTTACATTCTGATTTAGATATATGAGTGGCAATAGTATTACTATTCGCGACAATCTGAAAGACATCTATTCCGATGTTTTCACCGACGAAGCCCTTTCGGCTCTTTCTTCACTGTCCCACTTTAACAAACGGATTAAGGACGTTATGGCGACGCGAATGCAGCGTAGAGCAGCGCACCAGCAGAGCAAAACCAGAATCACGTTTCTTGATCCCAAAAGCACTATTCCCGGCACAATCATTAACGTTCAGGATGCGCGGGATGGCAACTTTGAGGGGGCAATAATCCCCGCCGATCTGCAACGACAGTGGATTCAGGGGACGGGACCGGCAGCAAAACCCAATACACCGGTCAAAAATAGCATCCGAAATGTAGCTTACGCATTGCTCTCAGGCGCCGATGGCTGGATGTTCGACGGAGAAGATGCATTAGGTCAAATTACGGCCATGTCGCTTGATAATCAGCGAAATCTGAAATTAGCAATTCATAAAGATCCGGTATTTCTAACCGTAGCGGCCAAGGTAGCGCAGGAAATGAACCGCTGGTCGACGTCTTTTTTAGGTCGGGAAATCATTACCGATTGGGAAAAACAACTGGACTTCACCACCAAAATATTCCGGGCTCGCGGTCTTCATCTCGACGACCGCCATATCCGCGATGCAGATGGTGAGGCAATGGCAGCTTCCATTGTTGATGCGACGCTTTATGTGGCCAATAATTACAAAGCACTGCAACATGCTGGCTCGTCTGTTGTGTTATATCTACCCAAAATCCAGACAGCAGAAGAGGCTGGTGTATGGAATAGTTTGCTAAGTGCGCTTGAGGTCCAACTCGGTTTGGAAAACGGAATAATCAAGGTCTATGTATTAGTCGAACAACTCGAAGCAACTCATCAATTGATGGAAATTCGGGCGGCTCTTGGGAAGCATTTTGTGGGCTATAACACCGGCCGCTGGGATTACATTAATAGTGTATCTGATGCAATGGCGTGGGATAACGAGTTCATAAATCCCAATATCGAGGCTATCACCATGACGTATGGCTACATGCGTAACTACGAGGATCGCGTTCGACGGGCCGTAAACACGCCCGATCTAAAGGGCAATTTCGCCTTGTGGCAGGGTGGCATGGAACCGAATATTCCCGTAGGCTCAGAAGAAGGCGTTTCGGCCAGCATGAAAAAAGCGGTAGCCGGTGCCGAACGTGAACAGCAGGAAGGTGCCAGCGGAAAGTGGGTTGCCCATTGGAAAATGGTCCACATTGTGCGGCCTGTTTGGGAGAAAGTTGGTCGAGCGAACCAGTTAGGTCGAGTGTTTCCACGACTAACCTATTCGACACAGGACGCCGATGGCTTGATTCTGATTGAACCGGCCCCGACTGATATTCGTGGTGCGCGTAACCTGCTGAGTGTTGCCTTGCAATATGGAAATGCCTTTGGGCAGGGGATGCAGGCAGCCGCCCTGAAACCCGCCGATTTCTTTGGAAATGATGATATTTTGTACCTGATGGAGGATATGGCCACTGGCGAAATTCGATTAAGTATTCTCTGGGAATGGGCTCACAAAGGGTCAATTCTCACGGAAGATGATTCGGAAATTGGTGCAAAATCTGGCGACGCTTTTTCTGAGGCTCTGTACAGGAAATTACTGGAGCAGGAATATGAGAAACTGCTAAACGCGGGTAATAAAGATGTGTATGATTCATCAAAAACTACCACGCTTCCCATTGCCCGCGAGATAGCAAACACCTATATTCTCAGCGATGTAAAAGCACCCTGGTTTATTGACTTGTTGAATATAAATCTTAATAATATAGATCTTGACGTAGCCAAGGAAAGGATTGACTTATATATGAATACACTGGTGAATGAAGGTAAACGCGTTACCGAAAATCTTGACTTCGCAATTGACCCAAAATAGGTCCCTATTCCATTAGATTTGTAATAACCTCAGACCAGTAATTCCATGACGGGTCTTGCTACACCATCAGGAGTCATGTAAAAAGGTCGTTTCTCGATTTCATAATGGGTATCGGGCGCGATGCCAAGCGCATGATAAATAGTTTGATGTAAGGCGTCGATACGCACTGGATTTTCTATGGTTTTGCAAGGGCGTTCGTCGGCTGTTTTTCCATAAACGAATCCTTTTTTTAGGCCACCCCCAAACATAAGAACTGAGCCGCCATCTGTAAAATGACGGTGCATGCCGTAGAATTTAAGATTGGAAAGTATATCCGGTTGCTTTACTTGCTCCTTTACTTTTTCGCCGGGGCGCCCTTCAACCATTATGTCCCGGCTAAATTCACTGGCCAGAATAACAAGCGTACGATCCAGGCGGCCGGTTTTGTCTAAATCTTTTATCAACTGAGCAACGGGACCGTCAATCATTCTTTTCATCGCTTTCAGGCGAGTATGACCATTTTCGTGCGTGTCCCAACCCTTAAACGGTTCATATTCGGTCGTTACGCTGATAAATCGAGCGCCCTGTTCGGTTAATCGACGTGCCATCAGACAGCCCAGACCAAACCGCCCGGTGTTGTAAATGTCATAACTTGCCTTCGGCTCCGTTCTTAAATCGAATGCCTTTGCTTCGGGCGATTTCAATAGCATATAGGCCTGTTCCATAGACCGTTTGAGCGACTCTTTCTGGTAATCATTACCAAATGCGCCAACCGGACTATCGCTGATGAGGTCATTGTACAGTTGGTTTCGGCGCTCAAACCGACGCGCATCCATCCCGACCGGTGGACGAACGCTTTCCAACCCCTGACTTGGATCTGAGATCAGGAAAGGCCCGTATTCATTACCCAGAAAACCCGCCGTATGGAACGCTTTTAATTCTTCGCCCTCGCCCAGCGTAAACCGTTGACCAATATCGATAAAAGCAGGAATAACCGGATTTTTGGGTCCAAGTTCTTTGGCAATCCAGGCTCCGAGGTGTGGAGCCGCTACAGATTGGGGCGGTTCATAACTGGTATGCCAATGATATTGATGGCGTGAATGCAGAATATGCCCCATATCGGCAGCTACATACGACCGGATAAGGGTGCCCTTATCCATCACCTTACCAATGGACTCGAGCCCTTCTGAGAAATGAACACCATCCAAAATAGTCGGCACCGATTTGAACGTACTCAATACCCGATTTCCCTGCATACCTTTTGAATAGGGCGTATATTTTTTCGGGTCAAAGGTTTCGGTGTGCGCCATGCCTCCGGCCATCCAAAGTAAAATTACCGTGTCGGCGGTGCCAGCCGTTTGACCGGGTTTATTGTTTCCACTACAGCTTGATAAAAGACTGGATACCGGCGCGCCAGCCGCCAATGCCGCTAACGTAGCCGCGCTGGTTTTTTGCAGAAATTCCCGTCTATTCCAATTCATATTCATAAAGCTATTGGCGTTAGTAGGCAGGCTAATTTACAGTAGAGTATTTTTGATTGAGATTTTTTGTCATGCTGACGAAGGAAGTATCTTAGAGTATCCCACTGAAGATACTGCCTTCGTCAGCATGACAAAAATAGACTCACCTATTTTCAGTGAACTACGTGCTTATCAATATATTAATTGAAATTCAGGATGCAGGGTTATGGCCCAAACCAAATCCTGTATGCCTTCCAGACTAAGATTTTTGCCGATTATTTTCTGCGCAACAACCATTTCCTGTGGTCTTGGTTCCCGGCCTAATGCTTTCCAATACAGGTCTTTTACCAATAAGTCGGGCGACGAATAGGTTAATTTCCATTTCTCGGCACCGGTCTTCAAGGCTGTATTAAACGTGGTTCCGTTTGTCAACTCCAGGGCTTGCAGCAAATTGGCCTGCGACATTCGACTGGTGCTAACCGTTTCGCGGTTTGGACGACCCAAAGCCGTTAAAAATGGGTCATTTTTAACTAAAGACGCTCTTGGAAAAGTAATCTCCTTCAGAATATTTTTGGGCAGCAACTTACTCGCCATTGCGGTGTCAGCATAGATAGGCGTAAAAACAGTGCTGACGGCATCGGAAAACTGCTCTGCTGTAAGCCGACGGCGAACCATGCCAGCAAATACAAATGTAGGTGCCGTAATCAGCCCCGCGTCTTTAATGCCAATAGAGGGCAACTGATATGTTTTCGATGTAAGAATCGTGTACATCAGGCGTTTTATATCATAGCCATTCGTCGCGAAGTCAGACGCCAGCCAATCCAGCAAATCCTGGCTCCAGGGTTCATTATCCATTACATCGACCGGTTCGATAATCCCGCGTCCCATCAGTTGCGCCCAAACCCTGTTGACTAGGGTTCTATAAAGTCGGCCATCTTTGGGTTGCGTCATAAACTGAGCCAGTTCGCGCAGTCGTTCTTTTGTTGCGGCTTTCCCGTTTATCGTTCCTAACTCGCTGAACAACATGCGAGAAACGGCTTTTCTGCCAGTGGGCTTATCGCAACGATTAATCTCAAGGGTTGAATCGGCAAATACATTGGCAAAACCGTAAGCATCGGCCAGTTTCCAGTCGCTGATGAAACTGTCGTGGCAAGACGCACATTTCAGGTTTAAGCCCAACAAAACCTGCGACACATTCTGGGCCGCCTGCATTTCGGTACGCTGGCTCGAATTAATTGTCCCGCGCCATTTGATACCCCGGATAAAACCCTTCGATTCTTTGGTGGGACTGATGAGTTCGCGCACAAACTGGTCGTACGGTTTATTCGTTTTCAGTGATTGATACAGCCATTTCGTGATGTCGTAGCGCCCACCCGTAATGTAGCCCGTTCCGGTGTAATCATTGCGCAACGCATCATTCCAGAAGGTAAGCCAATGTTGGGCATAGCCTTCCTTATTGGCCAGCAATTCTTTAACTAACAGTTCCCGTTTATCGGGCCGAGGGTCGGCAGTAAAAGCCTGAATTTTTTGAGGAGTTGGTAATAAACCGATCACATCCAAGTAAACCCGGCGCAGGTACGCTCGGTCGTCTACGACGGCTTTCCAGGGTAATTTGTGCTTCTGAAAGTAAACGTTAACGAATCGGTCAACGGGGTTGAATAGTTCGGCCGTGGGCGCTGGAATGGCGGGTAGGCGAGGGGCTAGCGCGGCCACCCGATAAATACTTTTTTCGGCACCGGTAGGCCAGAGTGCCCCTTGCTCTATCCAGAATTCGAGTAAGGCTATTTCTTTGTCTGTCAGTCGTTTGCCTTTTGTTGGCATCGCTTCTTTGTCGCTGGCCGGGAGTTCTATTCGCCGGATTAGTTCGCTTTTTTCTGGATGACCAGCTATCAGAACAACGCCATCTTTACCGCCTTTCATGACAAACTCTTTTTTATCCAATCGTAGTTCGCCTTTGGTTTTTGAAGCACTATGGCAATTGTAGCAGTTGTGAGCTAGAATTGCTCGTACGTCCAGATTCAACTCTTCAGCCTGTTTATTGGTAATGGGTTCATTGGATCGGGTAAACTCAAAATTTACGGCGCCAGCTTCGGGGGATAATTGTCGGCTATCGGGTAGAACGCTGGTCAGGTAATCGTCGCCATGCGTCAGCAACGCGCCATAATGTCCGGCTAAACTAACGCCAAATACGGTTAAAAAGAGTAAACTTCGGTACAACGCCAGACGGCCTGAACGAAGGGCAAACAACGTACAGATAGCCAAAAACACAGTGGCAAGACCAGACCATTGGTGGATGGTAACCGTATTGCCGCCATATTCTTCCTGGTTCACTAAAATCAATCCTAACGAAGCCGCTACAACCGAACTGATGGCTCCAATCCAGACAAGGGCCGTAATTCCTGCCCGCCATTCAGTGGATTTTCGATACCATCCAATTAATTCTAACAGGAAAGCAACGCAAAGCAGGCCAACAGGAAAGTGAACCAAAAGCGGATGTAAGCGACCTAGAAATTGCCAAAGCCAAAAGGTTTCTTTTACGAGTAGCACGGCGTTTTATCGAATTAAATCTTGCCATAAGAAAGCAATATTTATCGTCTCTCTACCGTGTGGCCTCGTTAAGTAATTAAAGATAAGTATATCATTAAACACATTAGATTATTTTTTGTCATGCTTCCTCCGTCAGCATGACAAAAAATAATCTCAATCAGAATAGTCTAAGGTAAATCAGTCCAAGTACTTATCATCCCTCCGAAACTTGAGCCGTT
>CAXVWN010000440.1:0-10449 GCA_964263725.1 Spirosoma sp. | reverse complement strand
ATTTAAAGGTAGACTATTAGTCCTACCATCCCAAAAAGCTACCTGTTAACCTTGCTAGGTAGCTTTTTATAAGATGAGTACAGAACTGACAAAAGCCGATAAGATTGCGGATAAACTTGACAAGTTTCGAGACCATTTACTACACCGTCAGCCGTTCAAGCCGAGTGAGCCTGAAACGCTGGAGAAGTTCGCAAATGCTTTGTGGGGCACAGTTATTGAGCAAACGTCACAAAAAAGCCCTGTAAGTTAGATACTTACAGGGCTTTAAAATGTGGAGACGGAGAGATTCGAACTCTCGTCCAGTCAAGGAAACCAACGCGCTTTCTACATGCTTAGGTATACTTGGAATTGTCGGGAATCGACCCGGTGTATACCAGACCAAGCGTCATCCGTAGGTACTTGTGTCTCACTCAGCCGTTAATACCATATACTGAGCCAGCGCTGCGAGTCGATGCCTCCTGATCCAACCAGCAGCACGTAGGTCGGGGAGACAATGGCTATTGCTTAATCCGTCGGATTAGGCAGCCATGGCGTAGTTATATTCGCCAGTTATTGTTTTGACGATTTGTTAGGGCGGGAAATTCCGTCAACTCCCGGCATGCTTACCCGCGACCTCAGCAAGCTGTCAATTCCGGTCGTCCCCAAATTGACACGCAACATTGGGCGTGTAGATTGTAACCTGATTCGATTTGCTTTAGTTCGACGTTTACACAGTATAGTTGCGGGCGATTTCAGGCGATTAAACAAAACTAATTCGTTTTGACATAGTTATGCAGCTAGCTAACCCGTTGTCTTTGCCGTTATAATTTATCGCTCATGACGTATACGTCTTTTGAAACGATTCTGTATCAACAGTTAACGCCTTTCTTTGAACGGCACCAGTTCATGTTGCTACCTGAAAAGAAGCAATACCGGCGAATAACGGATACAGGCTTTCAAAATGTGATGCTCGTACCCGAATTTTACGACAGTGAGACCGTATTGGATATCCGCTTCGGCTGTCGTAATAATCAGGTCGAGCAAATTGCCCAGCAGTTTTTAACGAACCAGGCTATTGGTCGCCCGGATGCGAATACGCTTATCGTTTCGATTGGCCAATTCAGCGATTTTCAGTTTGTTCGATTCAGCATTCATTCCGAAGAAGAACTTGTTGCCGCCTGCCAGCAAATCGAACGCTTCTTCAATACGACTGGCTTCAATTTTTTAGCGACCTCCTGCACGTTATCCGACCTTGACCGGCTTTTAAATGAGCATCCCGATCAGCCTTGTCAGTTTGTCTATAACCAGATGCATCGCTGCTACAAAGGCCTGATTACAGCCCGACTAAATCATAACGCTCACTTCGAAGGACTGATTGACAGGTATCGGCATTTGCTCATCCACCAGACTCAAAATCCCTACGAGCAAATTCACTTCGAGCGATTGATTGCTTATTTACACCATTATTCGGCGAACTAACCGTAACCCGCTTATTTTTAGTTACCTATAAACTGAGCAATGGTCGTAGCCAGTCCGGGCGTAAGCGGTTGATCGGGATCATTATAGGAAGTAGCTGCTTCTGCCATTGAATTCGTTGCAACGTTTTTAAACCCATGATTCATTTCGTCAAACAACCGAAATTGGGCACTGGGCAAGGCTTTCTGCAGATTCTCAGCATCAGCAACGGACACTTGAACATCGCGTTTACCTTGAATAATCAATACGGGTACTGTCAGTAATTTTAGTTGAGCGGTTGGATCATATTTCATCCAGGAAATCATATAAGGTTGAATACTGGGGCGAAATAATGAACGAATCATTGGGTTTGCGGTGGCTGGTATAGCTCCCAACGTATAACCGGCTTTTAAGGAATCAAGTGCTTTAAACACCTTATCTCTGTCGGCTTCCGGTAACTGCGGTTTCAACTGTGTTTTTAATTTGCCGGTAATATCATCGCCAGAACCGGCCAGCGAGATATAAGCATCTGCCTTTGCCTTTCTTGTGGCAACCATGCCAATTAAAGAACCTTCACTATGACCGGCAACGATTACTTTACGAAACCGTTTGTCTGCTTTTAACTGATTTACCCATCCCACGGCATCACTAATATAGGTCTCAAATGTCAGGCCGCGTTCGGTCATGCCCATTGCTACACTGCGACCGATTCCTCGCTTATCATACCGTACTGTGGCTATGCCTAAGTTAGCAAGACTATCGGCGACTAATTTATACGAGTTCGCTTTTACGCTACCTGCCTGACCAGCAGGGATAGGATTATTTCCGTTACGATCGGTTGGACCAGAACCAGCAATCAATAAAACGACAGGTATTGGGCCCGAGACCTTAGCGGGCAATGTCAGCGTTCCATCAATTACCAGATCTGGAGTTTTGAGCTGCATGGGTTCCTCCGTTTGTGCCAGTGCATTCAGACAAAGAGAAACTAAAAACACAGTGAAAAATAGAAAGTGATTCATGATGGAGACTAGTAAATTGAACGAGTTCCTTGCCTGATAATCAGTTCAATTGATGCGCTTTTTCCTGACGAAAATAGACGTAGGAATAAACGATTGGGACAATGGACACAGTCAGAATTACACTTACCACTACCCCTATCGTATAAGGCATCGGTACAACTAAGGCCAATACAGCGCTCACCAGGCCGCCAGCTACCATGAGTCGTCCACCCATGCGGTGCGTTTTGCGCCAGACGACTTCACTTTGTAATGTCCAAGGTGTGCGAATGCCAATAAACCAGTTTGGCTTAACAGTAGTCATGTAGTTTCCCATGCCCGCCAGCAATAGGCCAACAAGGGCTAACACGATAGCCACCGATTTTTGGTTGTTATTCTGATGACTAGCCATGTACCACATCCATCCTACTATGGCAGCAAACGCAACGGTAATAACAAAACGAAGTCGCTCATAATTAGACGATTGTAACTGCCCCTTGGGGTCAATGTTCGGTAGAAAACGAAGAACCAGATAAATCACTATCGAAAAAACACCTGAGGCCAAAGCAACTGTTTCCTTAAGCATCCAGCCATCAGGCGTCCCGTTTAGTTTGTAATGAGTGCTAATAGTAGCGGGAAGTTGATTCCAGATAAGTCCTAAATAGATAAATGGAATTATCATTGTACCGATCATCATAATTTCGGTAGAGGTATACTTTGTTTTCATGATTGATTAGGGAGTTTAACGGGGTTTGTCGGCAGTTTTTTCGGGTGTACTTGGTTCAGCAGTTGGCACTGGTGTTTCTGTTTTTTGGAAACTTATGAGCCAGGCCAGCAAATCGTCGAGAACGGTGGTGGTGAGGGAGTAATTTATAAATTGGCCCTGCTTAACGGATTCAACTAAACCGGCTTGCCGAAGCAAATCCAGATGGTGCGAAATACTGGGCTTCGTCATATTGAACCGGTCGGCAATTTCACCAGCGTTCAGGTCGCTCCCGCGCAGCAGGTCCAGTATCTGCCGACGAGTGGGATCGTTTAAGGCTTTAAATAGGTTATTCATTGCAGATTATTAAACTATTAGACAAATATCTAATTACTTATTTAGACAAGTATCTAATCATATACAATCGGCAATGATTAATGATGAACGGCTGTAAATTATGATGAGTGGATATAGAGCAGATTTACTTCTGAACGACGCTAATATTTCCGCTTCCCTCAATGTAGCAGGTTTTAACATCGTTCATATCATCTACGCCCTGCTCACGTAGCATTCCCGTTAACTCATCTGCCGTAATGAGTTCTTTCTTCATATTCTGGCGCTGCATAACGCCATTTTTTATGAGTAGAACGGGATCGGGCTCTCCTATTTTGCTAAAAAATACGGACCGAAATCCGAGCCAATTAATGGCATAGTCCCAAAACACCAGGATACCCACCAGAACAACTCCCTCTGTTACAGAGGTATATTCACCCGCCATTGCATTTTGCGAAGCGTCGGAAATTAACGTAATCAAAAGTAAATCGCTAATACCCAGTTGACCCGCTCCACGCCTGAAAAATCGTATATATAGAAAGCAGAACCAGTAGGTGAGTGAGCCGCGAATTATAATTTCCCAGAGTGACATACTGGGTGTAAACATCTTATCCCAATCAATATCGGCAAGTAGTAAGGTGTGCATTAAGTATTTATTGATAGGTATGTCAGTATGAACTAGTTTTATGTTTAGTAGTTTTGCCGGTAGTCATCTTTCACCGGGCGATTGATTTGGGCTTTGCTGTCTCTATTTATGGAGTTACCTTTGTTAAAAACACCACCTCGCTTACAGTATTGCTTCTGAATTTACTTTAGTGCGAGGTACTGTAATATATGAGTCAATACAATAACCATTGATTTTACCATGAAGCCGCTTCAAATTCGCATCACTACGCTTACGATTCTTGTACTTGCCACTGCGTTATTTCGTTTAGTACCTCACTGGCCGAATTTTACGCCTATAGCCGCTTTAGCTCTTTTTGGGGCCGCTACATTCGAGCGTAAGTGGCTTGGACTAGCAGTTCCAATGGCAGCTATGCTATTGAGCGATGCCTTAATTGGGTTTCACGGAAGCATGGGCGCCGTTTATACCAGTTTTGGTCTGACATGGCTGCTGGGCCTGTGGGCTTTAAAGCAGCGACAAACGGCTGGCCGTATTGCGGCAGCATCTATTGCGTCTTCGGTATTGTTTTTCCTGATTACCAACTTTTCTGTCTTTTACGGTAGCACATTCTACCCACAAACGGCCGCTGGTCTGATAACCTGCTACACCGCTGGGCTGGCTTTTTACAACGGCACATCTTTCTTTTTGAATGGTATTCTGGGAGATTTGTTCTTTAGTGCCGTGTTATTCGGGAGCTACTATGTACTCCAACAACGGTACTTGGTTCTACGGCCTGCAAGAGTATAGTGCTATAAATTGGTCACACAAAAAGGTCGCCTGATTATTCAGGCGACCTTTTTGTGTAAATGATCTTGCTCAGCTAATTCGATCATTTTTGGCTAAGTGAACCAGATTATTACTTCAAATTGCCATACTTCCGGCTAATCAACTCCGCAACCAATCCTGTCCAGCCCGTTTGATGGCTGGCGCCTACGCCCCGGCCATTGTCGCCATCAAAGTACTCGTAGAACAATACGTAATCACGGAAATAAGGATCCTGATATTTCGGGTGCTGGCCGAAGACCGGGCGTTTTCCATCGGCACCAGCAGTAAATAGGCTGATGAGTCGATTGGTCAGTTCGCGCGCTACCGCCTTAAGTGTAATTTGCTGACCCGACCCGATGGGATATTCAACGGTAAAACTATCACCAAAATAGTGGTAAAAGCGCTCCAGACTTTCGATTAGCATATAATTTGTGGGCATCCAGACCGGACCTCGCCAGTTGCTGTTTCCGCCGAACATGCCGCTATCGCTCTCGGCGGGTGTATAGGCCAGCCGGAACGTTGTGTTGTCCAGCGTAAATTCATATGGGTGATCCTGGTACACTTTTGATACGGCCCGAATGCCGTGCGGACTTAAAAACTCATTCTCGTCCAGCACTTTAACCAGCAACGATTTTAGCCGAAATCCCCGTAGTAAACTGAGCAATCGTTTTTCGTCGATACCTTTCTCCGTGTACCGCGACACCTGATTGTATAAATCGGGGCGGTGACCTTGAAACCAAACCATTCGTTCCACAAAGGCCGGGTTGGCCTGTAGTAATTCATTATCCAGAACTTCAACAGCAAACATGGGAATCAGGCCAACCAGCGTGCGAACCCGCATCCGCTGGGTGCTACCGTCTTCCATGCGAAGCTGATCGTAGAAAAACTCGTCCTCATCATCCCACAAGCCCAGGCTGTTCTCGCCTATGTTGGTAATGGCCCCGGCGATATATAGAAAATGGTCGAAGAACTTGGTTGCCATTTCGTCATATACCGAATCATGACGGGCCAGTTCCAGCGCAATACGCATCATATTGAGCGCGTACATGGCCATCCAACTCGTACCATCGGCCTGCTCCAGATGACTGCCATCAGGAAAAACGGTGTTTCGGTCGAAGACGCCAATATTATCCAAGCCCAAGAAACCGCCCTCAAAAATATTATTGCCCGCTTCATCTTTACGGTTTACCCACCATGTAAAGTTGAGCATCAGTTTATGAAAAATACCGCGCAGAAACGCTCGATCTTCTTCGCCGGGAGGCTTTCGCTCCAGTTCAAAATGATAAATTCGCCACGCGGCCCAAGCCTGTACGGGCGGATTTACATCCGAGAAATTCCATTCGTAGGCGGGTAGTTGACCGTTGGGATGCATGAACCACTCATTCGTAAGCATCATCAATTGCTGCTTGGCCAGGCCGGGGTCAATTACCGAGAGCGTTACGCAGTGGAATGCCCAATCCCAGGCCGCATACCAGGGGTATTCCCATTTGTCGGGCATCGAAATAACGCCCGCATTGATAAGTTGCAACCAGGTATGATTGCGCCCCAATGTCCGTTCGGGGGGCGGGGGTGGCCCGTTCTCATCACCAGACAGCCACCTCGATACATCGTAATAATAGTACTGTTTGCTCCAGAGCATACCGGCAAATGCCTGCCGTTGCACGAGTTTCTCGTCGGTGGTGGCTTCGGCTGGCTGAATATCGGTGTAGAATTCGTCGGCTTCCGTTTTTCGCTGCGCAAATATCGGATCGAAATCGCTGAAGGGTTGAGCCAATCCGGTCCCGATCTCGCCCGTGGCTTCGAGCCGGACCCGAATAGTTGCCGACCCGCCAGCCGCAATGTTCAGCGTGTAATGTGCCGCAGCTTTGGTGCCCGTATGGGCGGGATTGATTGTATCGGCACCATGAAGCAGATAGTCGTTTATCCCATCTTTGGGGTAGCGTGACCCGTTATGCGTATCGTGGAGCCGGGCTATATTGGTTTCATTATCGCAGAAAAGCCATTCGGGTTGGCCTTCGGCGTGTAAAACGTATCGACCCAGGGCCGAATCTTCAACAGATACCGTTTTGTCGGGTTGCAATACCAGCGAAGGGCGGTAGTTTGGCACCCCATCGGAGTCGTCGCCAAATACCCACGTGTTCCGAAACCAGAGTGTTGGCAGCGCATGCAGAAGGGCCGCTTCAGAACCGCGATTATGGACCGTTACGGTCATTAATATATCTTGAGGGCCCGCTTTGGCGTACTCAACAAAGACATCGAAATAGCGATCATCATCAAACAGGCCTGTATCGAGTAATTCAAATTCAGGGTCCTGACGAGTACGGCGACGATTTTCTCCAAGTAACTTCTCGTAAGGATAAGCCGTTTGTGGATATTTATAGAGCATTCGCTGGTACGAATGCGACGGAGTGTTATCTATATAGTAATAGAGTTCTTTAACATCTTCACCGTGATTGCCTTCGGCATTGGTCAAGCCGAAATACCGCTCTTTTAAAATCGTATCCTGCCCATTCCAGAGTGAAAGCGCGAGACAAAGTTGTTGCTTATCATCGGAGAAACCCGCTATACCTTCTTCGCCCCAGCGATACGTATAGCTGCGGGCCATGTCGTGGGTCGTGTAATTCCAGGCATCGCCGTTTGAACTATAATCTTCGCGCACGGTGCCCCACTGGCGGTCGGAGACGTAGGGTCCCCACTGCCGCCAGGCAGGGTCTTCTAAACGGTGTTGTTCGGTGGTCATAGAATTTTAATGTAAAATGGACAATGAATAATTAGCAATGGAAATAGGCTGATTATTCATTGTCCATTTTACATTATTAATTATGCATTAGTTATTATCCGTTTGTCGAAAAACCCTCAAACACGGTCATGCCACCATCAATAAAGATACTGGCACCTGTAATATAATCAGACTGGTCAGACGACAGGAACACCGCCAGATTGCCAATGTCGGCGGGTTGACCAATGCGATTATAAGGAACCAGAGTCATCAGGCTGTTCAGCGCTTCGGGCGTTTCCCAGGCGGCCCGGTTGATAGGCGTCTGAATAGCTCCCGGACAAATGCTGTTAACCCGAATCTTACGATCTCCGTATTCCTGCGCCAGCGACTGCATCAGCATTTTAATACCTCCCTTCGATGTAGCGTAGTTGGCATGCCCGCCCCACGGAATAAGTTCATGAACCGAGCTCATACAAATAATCTTTCCAGTGGCGGCTGACACCTCGGGGCGCGGTCCCCGGCGCAGAAACTCCCGAATGGCTTCGCGGGCACAAAGAAACTGGCCCGTTAGGTTAACGCTGATGACGGTGTTCCATTGATCGAGTGTCATTTCGTCAAACTTTGAATCGCGTTGCAGACCCGCATTATTGACCAGTATATCGACCGTGCCATATTGAGCGACGACATCGGCAAAGAGTTTTACGACCTGATCTTCCTTACTAACGTCGCACTGAGCTACCATGCCCGTTCCGCCTGCGTCGGTGATTTCTTTTAATACGGCATCGGCCGCAGGCTTCGTTGCCTCAACAGGATAGTTCACAACAACAGTAGCACCGGCAACAGCCAGCGATTTCGCTACTCCGGCACCGATGCCACTGCTTGCCCCGGTGATTATGGCAATTTGCCCTTTCAATACCTGATCCATGAATTTCTTATATGTGTTTAATTGTAAGCGGCTTTGGCCTGATTTTGTTAAGTGCAATTGGTAAGACGTTCCGTATTTATGGCCGAAATGTACAGACCGACCGTTGGTCATCCAATAAATTAATCAACTGTTAATCTGGCAAAAATCATTTGACGAGACATTAATCAGACAGGTCACATATCAGGCCGTTTTAACAAAATTGGATTATAAACATGAAAATTATACCCTCAAACGTATACAATCCTAAAATATAGAATTATTAGAAAAATACAATCTATACGTCATTTATATGGACTTGTTGTACTTTTCCAATAAACGCCCTAATTTGCTCAGAATGAATATAATTAAAAAATGAATATTTCGTAAAACACTGGTTTTCAGCCTGGCACCTATTGCGCTGAAGCGCATTCCTGCCACACCTTTGTCCTGTTAAAACAAAATTTCAAACCAATGAAAAAATTCCGTTTATCAATCGCTGTTCTATTATCAGCATGGAGTCTGGCAGGCATGGGAGATGTCAAAGCCGACACAGGATCAGGAATGAGTGGTGTGAAAGTTGAGAAGTCCGAGCAAAAGAAAGTACGCATTTATACATTACCGGGAGCATCGGTTGACGTGGCAATTATTGATGCCGACGGTAACGTTCTCTATCGGGGCATTATTTCAAAAAACACCAAACGGTCAACCTCGTTCAACCTTAACAGCTTGCCCGATGGTCAGTATTATCTGACTGCCGGTAACAACGCCTGGTGGATGTCGCAGGGCCTGACGATCAAAGCAAATGCGGTGAATATAGACGAACGCAGTTTGCAACAACTGACGCAACCAACGCTGACAGCTTACGAAAAGAATAAGATCGAAGTCGTTCTGCCAGCCAAGAATGTAGAGGATGCCAATGTGTCGATCTACGATGCTCAGAATGTATTGGTACAAACGGCCAGTTTCAAAGGTTCGGTTCGCCGGTTCGATTTATCAGGTATGCCTGATGGGGCTTATACGTTTGTAGTTGGTCCAAATCAGAAGCAGTTTACGACTCGTGTTGATATTCAACACTAGGCTACTCGTAGCTTAGTGTCGGTAGCCTTTGGGCTGTTCATTACACTTTCTCAACTTCACGAGCGGTCAGTCTTTTCGGACAAGCCTGGTCGCCACCCAATTCCCGCCCGCTGCCTTCTCAGGAATGCAGCGGGCTTTTTTTTATATTCATTACACCTCGCCCCGAAGCCTCAATATCGCCAACTCTTTCATTTTACTCTCGAACACAATATCTACTTCTTTGCCGTAGGTATTCACAGGCGAATAGAGCCAGTCGGCGTGAGCTTCACGCCGGGCTTTAGGATCTTCATGTATCTGTCGTGAATCGGAGAAGTGAAAAACGGGCCGCACATCCCAGGTGTTATAGGCCATCATAAAGGCTTCCTCTTCAGTCAGTTGGCCGGGGTTGAGTGAATGGTGGAAATAATCAAAAACGATAGGTATGCCAACAGCTTCGTGCAGAAACATTAAATCAGCAACGCTATAGAGACTCACCCGGTCGTCATTTTCAACGGTCAGGCGGGCGCGCAGGTTTTCAGAAAGAAGACTGAAATTCTGAGCAAATCGAGCCATTGTGGCGGCTTTGTCGCCGTACGTGCCACCTACGTGAATATTTATTTTGTTCCAGTGCGAGGGGTTCAATCCCATCAGATCAAACAGCTCCGACTGATATTCGAGATCAGTAAGGGTGTTATCCAGAACCCTTCCCTGTCCGGCCAGTTGGTTGAACGGCCCCGGATGGAAGGTTAGTCGAATGGGGCGACTGCCAATCTCTTCGAGCGTGGCCCGGATGTCAGGATAGTCGGGCAGGTTAGCTATTCGGTATTCAGATGCCCAGGGAAATAAGTCGGATGAGATGCGGAATAGCCGAAAGCC
>CAXVWN010000439.1:0-3705 GCA_964263725.1 Spirosoma sp. | reverse complement strand
TGTCTTACCCGAAGGTAAAACTGTCTTGTTCAACCGACCTCCGAAGAGGTGAAGTTGAGTTGTTTTGTGCTGACCGTTTGTCAAAGAACTTGGCGCCTGACCCGTTGGTCGAAGCGTGGTTGAGATCAAGTTTAAACCAGTTAAACTGCGTCTCGTTGTTTGGGAGTGCAAAGGTACACCTTATTTCCCGATTGTCAAGTAAAAGTGAAACTATTTTTAAAACTTATCTTTTCACTTTTTCCTTGTAACCAGTTGATACTGAAAGGCTTAGCCTTGTTTTCTCAACCGTTCCCGAAGTTTGGGAGTGCAAAGGTAACTCACTCTATTGAACTTGTCAAGCAAATGGGAAAATAAATTTTTCGCTTGACGCTCAGCGGGTTACCCCTACCCGGTTGATAATCAACTACTTGCGTTGTTGATCTCAACCAGAATCCCTATTTGGGAGTGCAAAGATAGGGCGCATTTCCCCTCCTGTCAAGACCCATTTAGAAAATACCGGGAGTCTTGCCAAAGATTATTTGGCAAGACTCCCGGTATCAGCTACTTAGCTAAGAAAAAAATTCTAAACTTTTTTCAGCAAATGGTTCTTTTTGCCTTTTGAGACTAGTATATATCGCTCCTGGAGCCATTCTAAATCTGTAGAAGCAGCAGGATCGACTACTTTTGTTTTATTTATACTGACTGCGTTTTGCGTAATTGCCCGACGAGCTTCGCCTTTTGACGCATAAATTTCTCCCCGGCTAGCAATAGATAGCAAGTCAGTAATATCTTTACTATTGGCTAATTCGTCGGCTGATACTTCCGTTTGTGGTACACCTTCGAAAATAATATCGAACTCGTCGGCTTGGATAGAACGTAATGTTTCGAGCGTGGCTTTGCCAAATAGTACTTCTGATGCCTTAACGGCTAAGTCGTAGCCTGCTTGCGAATGAATACGAATCGTAACCTCCTGGGCAATGGCCTTCTGTAAAATCCGCAAATGCGGGGCTTCAGTATGCTGGCGCTCTAGTTCTTCAATCTCCTCCTGGGATAGCAGTGTAAACACTCGAATTAATCGAGGGCAATCAGCATCGGTCGCATTGAGCCAGAATTGGTAAAATTGGTAAGGAGACGTTAAGGCTGGATCGAGCCAGACGTTTCCACTTTCAGATTTGCCGAATTTAGTGCCGTCAGCTTTGGTAACGAGCGGTGTAGTCAGTGCGAACGCTTGATGTCCTCCTTCCTGAACCTCTACCTCGCCTGTTTGCAACTCTCCGGCCTCTTTTCTTCGAATTAACTCGGTGCCCGTTGTGATATTACCCCATTGATCGGAGCCTCCCATCTGCAACCGCACATTCTTATTCTTGTAAAGCCAATAGAAATCGTAGCCCTGCAACAACTGGTATGAGAACTCAGTGAAGGAAATGCCGGTTTCGAGCCGTTTTTTCACTGAGTCTTTTGCCATCATATAGTTGACACTAATATGTTTACCCGCTTCACGCAGAAAGCCCAGAAAGGATATTTCTTTAAACCAGTCATAATTATTGACCATTTCGGCAGAATTAGAGCCACAATCAAAGTCAAGAAATTTGGTCAACTGCTGCCGAATACCTTCCTGATTCCGTCGTAATGTTTCTTCAGACAGGAATTCACGCTCTGCTGCTTTACCCGATGGGTCGCCAATCATTCCCGTAGCTCCGCCTACCAGGGCGAAAGGTTTGTGACCGGCTCGCTGAAGATGCACTAACAGCATAACAGTAGCGAGATTACCAATATGAAGCGACGCAGCCGTAGGATCGAAGCCGATGTAGCCCGCTGTGATTTCTTTCTGGAGTTGTTCTTCCGTGCCGGGTGTCATGTCGTTCAACATGCCACGCCAGCGGAGTTCGTCAATAAAATTCATAATAGGTAAAAGAGCGAAATTAGGTTCCTAATGCGCAGCAAAAGCAACCAGTTTCGCTTCCTTATATATATAGTCCGTATTCTTTGATTGAATGTGCCACAAAAGTACTACTTCACGGCAACAGTAAGGATGAATCTCCATAGCTCAGAAAACGATAATCATTCTGCAAAGCTTCTGTATAAACTTGTTTCCAGTCATCGCCGATGAGGGTGGCAATAAGCAGAATCAGGGTTGAACCGGGTTGATGAAAGTTAGTCACAATCCCCTTGCATATCTTGACCTGATAACCGGGTGTAATATAGATACCCGTGTGCGCGACGACAAACTCCTTATTGTTAGTGGTCAAATAGTCTAAAACAGCCTTCATTGCACCTGCTGCAGTCGGGTGTTGATCGGCTGGAAGTCGATAGGCGTATTGTTGATCAAGCAGAAACGGGTTTGAATCGTTACGCAGAAGTTTAACTCCCATCCAATATAAGCTTTCCAACGCCCGCATGGATGTTGTACCAACGGCAATGACGTTGCCCAGATGGGTGATTAGATTTCGTAGATTTTCCTGCGTGTACACAACCTGTTCGGTATGCATATGATGTTGCCGGATATCTTCGGTTTTGATCGGCTGAAAGGTTCCAGCACCAACATGCAAGGTCAGATAATCATGGTTAATACCACGTTCGGCAAGTTCCTTGAATACAGCGGGCGTAAAATGCAGCCCGGCAGTGGGTGCCGCTACGGCTCCTTCCTGCTTTGAATAGATGGTTTGGTACGTTTCGCGATCAGCCTCGATGGCGTTGCGCTTGAGATAGGGCGGCAACGGAATTTCACCCGCATATTGGATGATTTGGGCAAACGTCAATTCAGTTGGTTGCCAGCTTAGCCGAACTGCCGACTGATCATAATCGTGCCAGTTAACCGTAAGGGTAACCTCTCCGGTTGGCGTTGGAAATGTGGTTTTTAGCGTCTCGTCCTTTTTCCAACGTTTGCGATTGCCAATCATGCCTTGCCAAACAGCCGAACCAGATGTTTCCATGGCCAGTGTAATAGGCTGATCGGCCGGAAAGGGACTTAGCAGAAACAGCTCGATAATGGCCCCCGTTGGTTTTGTAAAATGCAACCGTGCCGGAATGACTTTCGTATTGTTAAAAACCAGAAAGCTGTTTTGCGGCAATAGATCGGATAAAGCTGAAAATCGCTCGTGGCTAATCTGACCACTTTTATAAACAAGCAGTTTCGATGAATCGCGTTGAGACAGTGGAAAGCGGGCAATGCGATCGTCGGGCAGCGGGTATTGAAACTGACTCAACAATAATTCATTCATTTCACTCATCGTCACCGGGTTTCATGAACAAACGGATTGGCAGAGAAGCCAGCACCGAAATCAGGATAATCGTACTCAGCGGTAACAACCAGGCATATTCAACTGCCCGAATCGGTCGATCAGACCGATTAAGAAACGAAAGCACCAATAACCCCAGGCTCAGCACCGTATTGATAGCAGACATAAGCAAACTGAACCAAGTCTTAAATACACTATCTAATTTTGGGCGATGAGCGGCCCAAACCTGCTGGTTCGGCATCGGAATTTGAGCCGTTGGAACCCGCAGAAACAGCTTGGAAACAACATTAATCAATGTATTATTGATCAGAAAAATGGCGATGGCCAAATAAAAAATTACTTCTCTATTAATAGTTTGGATAGGATGATTTAGGGCGTCGAAGCGCACCGTTACCTGATCTGGATACGAAATATAACTACTAAATAGAGCGACTACGAATCCGATGATGGACATTATACGCCACACTCGGACGAAAAAAGTACCTGC
>CAXVWN010000438.1:0-9636 GCA_964263725.1 Spirosoma sp. | reverse complement strand
CGACGAAGAATCATCAACGTAAGCTAATCCTTTCTTAATCAGTGTTTCAGCGAACTGATAAATCTGGTCAAAATAGTCGGAAGCGTAGAACTCGTTTTCCCAATCGAAGCCAAGCCAATGCACGTCATTTTTGATCGAATCGACGTATTCGGTATCTTCGGTAACGGGGTTTGTATCGTCGAAACGGAGGTTGGTTTGTCCACCATATTTATCGGCCAGGCCGAAGTTCAAACAAATGGATTTTGCGTGACCAATGTGCAGATAGCCGTTCGGTTCAGGCGGAAAACGCGTATGGATGCGGCCAGCGTTCTTTCCGGAACTCAGGTCGTCTTCTACAATCTGTTCAATAAAGTTGAGGGAGCCGCCAGCGTTGTTACGGTCAGCCGCGCTGTTTTCGTCGGAGTCTTTTGTTACTTCGGTCATGTCGCTTATCGCTACTGATAAAGCCCCGAAATTACGGCCTTTGGGCGGGTTTGACAAACTAGAGAGCGAGTTGTTCTGAAATGAAAGAATAGGCAAACAATTCCTGACAGCTAATTAGACGTAGCGCTAACAGTTACTTATGAATGACAGATGAGCAGGGTCGTCCAAGAAAATTCCTATGACTAATGAATTACTGGAATCTGCTATAAATCAGCTTATTTCACTTAGTTATTTCATGAAACCAGACAAAGTAATATTACTTAAGCAATCGGACCGAGTTATTAAAATCTTACTAATTAGCGAACAAAAAGGTCATCTTAACGAGTTGTAGATAGTACACGCCGTTGACTATCTACCAAAGGCGGCTCCATTGCTTGTTGTATATGAAAAAAACATTTATCGGCTTTCTTTTTGTGATTGGGTGGTTTTTGCCGATTGATACAGTAGCTCAAAAAACAACGGATTCGCTGGCGAAACAGGCCTATCTACAAGATTGCATTCAATATGCCCTGGGACATCAGCCCGTTGTTCGCCAATCAATTATTGATCAGGAAATCGCCGAACGTACTGTTCAAAGTTCGTTGGCAGCCTGGTATCCGCAAATATCGGCGGGCTACAACTTAGTACACAATCTGAAATTGCCTACCACGATTTTCCCTGATCCAACGACGGGCGAAAGCGTTCCCCGAACGATAGGTGCCAAGAATACCTCTACTGCTTCGTTCTCGTTAACTCAGAGTGTCTTTAGTCGTGATCTATTATTGGCTGGACGAACGGCTGATGCGTATCGCCTTCAGGCGGCTCAAAAAACGGTAAGCAACAAAATTGATGTGGTCGTGAATGTTAGCAAGGCATTTTATGACCTTATTCTGACCCAGCGACAGGTTGAGATTCTGAGTGAAGATATAACGCGCTTACAGCGCAGCCTTCAGGACGCTACCAATCAGTATAAGGGCGGACTTGTGGACAGAACAGACCCACAACGGGCAACTATTGCCCTGAATAACTCACGGGCACAGCAGAAACAGTACCGGGATTTGGTTGGGTCAAAAGTTCAGACGCTAAAACAACTTATGGGCTATCCGCCCAATTTTCAGTTGAACGTCGTCTACGATACCTTACAACTGGCTAATGAAGTCATAATTGACACCTTATTGCTGGCAAATCCCAAAAACCGTATTGAATATCAGCTTTTGCAGACGCAGGGAAGTCTTCTGGAAGCTAACGTGCGCTACAGCCGATGGGCGTATCTGCCAACGGTAAATGCCAACGCCAACTATAATTTGCTGTATCAAAATAATGCATTTGGGCAGTTGTACAGCCAGTCATTTCCAAATTCGCTGATGGGTTTATCGGTTATACTACCCATTTTTCAGGGAGGGCGACGTATTCAGCAGACGAAGATTGCCGAATTACAGGTTCAGCGATTGAACTGGGATTTAGCCGCACTAACCAGTGCCGTCGATGCCGAATATGCACAGGCACTGGCTACTTACAAGGGTAATCTGGCTAACTATCTGGCATTGCGTGAGAATCAATTGCTAGCCGAAGATGTGTACCGCATTATTAACCTGCAATACCGTTCGGGTATAAAAACTTATTTAGACGTAACGATTGCGGAGGCTGACTTGAGAACGGCCCGGCTGAACGTATTCAACGCCTTGTATCAAACATTAACGACAAAATTAGACGTACAGCAGGCATTGGGCGCTATTCAGTTTGACAGGTGATGCGCAGCCGTTCTCAAAACCGACAGTTCGCGTCAGCAATTGTGTCAGATTTTAGAACGGCTGCGGCCGGCCGTCCGACAGTACATCCAGACAAGGGGTTTGTGAGGATACGGACCCGGTGATGAGAAATCGAAAAATAATACAATAAGCGAAATGAAGCCATATATCCATACACTTTTGTTAACAGCAATCGTATTGTTTGCCACCGCTTGTGGCGATAAAAAGAGTGATCAGCAGCAGGCTCCACCACCGCCAACGCCCGTTACGGCTGTGAAAGCGGAAAAGGGTAATGCTACTTATTACGATCAATTTCCGGCTACGGTAACGGCCTTACTCGAAGTCGAGATTCAGCCGCAGGTGGCCGGTAATATTACCGGTATATTCTTTCAGGATGGGCAGCATGTGAGTAAAGGACAAAAGCTTTATACCATTGACCCACAGCAATACCGGGCTGGTTATGATCAGGCAGTGGCAAACCTGAATGTGCAAAAAGCAAACCTCAACCGGGCTCAAAAAGACGCAGATCGCTATAACACGCTGGCTCAGCAGGACGCCGTTGCCAAGCAACTGGTCGATAATGCCGATGCTACATTGCAAGCGTCTAAAATGCAGGTTGAAGCGGCAAAAGCTAATATTGAGCAGGTATCTACCAACCTTAAGTACACAACCATTTATGCCCCGCTCGATGGCACAATTGGCATCTCGCAAGTGCGCCTTGGAGCGGCTGTAGCACCGGGTTCGACACCCCTCAATACAATTTCGTCGGACAATCCGGTTGCGGCTGATTTACAAATTGATGAATCCGAAATACCGCGTTTTCTCAAATTGCAAAACCAGAAGAGTGCGGGCCGGGATTCTACGTTAGTCTTACTGCAACCCAATGGAGCCACTTACAGATACCCTGGGTCAGTTCGTATCATTGACCGCGCCGTTGATCCGCAGACGGGTACACTGCGTGTTCGAATTGCTTTCCCTAATCCAGATAAGCAATTAAAGCCCGGTCTAAATGCCAACGTTCGGGTAAAAAACAGCACGGGTCAGCCACAATTACTGATTCCATACCAGGCCGTAACGGAGCAGATGAGTGAATACTTTGTGTTCGTCGTTGGCGATAGCAGCAAAGTCAGTCAGAAGAAAGTGACGCTCGGTGCCCGCATCAACGACAAAGTCATTGTAAAGGATGGCATTAAAGAAGGGGACATGATTGTAACGGAAGGTACCCAGAAAATCCGCGATGGTGTCAAAGTACGGGTGGGTCAGCCTGGGCAACAAGCTGGTCCCCAACGTGATTCCAGTAATAAGCAGACAGCAGCAAAATAACAAAGAGTGAAAAGCGAAAGAGTGAACCACCCGGCTCCCATTTCGCTCTTTCACCGCACCGGCGGCCCGGTCTTTAGCTCAATCACTCATTAAGTTATGTTCGCAGAAATATTTATAAATCGGCCTGTTACTGCCATTGTCGCATCGTTGGTGATCGTCATATTAGGTGTGCTGGCTTTGCTAAGTTTACCCGTTAGCCAGTACCCAGACATAACGCCCCCGGTTGTGCAGGTGACGGGTACGTATACCGGTGCCGATGCGCAGACGGTGGAGCAAACGGTGGCCACGCCTATTGAAACGCAGGTGAATGGTACGCCCGGCATGGACTACGTGCAAACCAATGCCACCAACGACGGCCGGATGACTATGAACGTGACGTTCAAGGTGGGAACCGACGTGAACATTGCCGCTTTGGATGTACAAAACCGTGTTGGTATTGCCCAACCGCAATTACCACAGGAGGTTACGCGGCTTGGCGTCGTTGTTCGGAAGCGAAATCCATCGCTGTTCATGCTGGTGGCCATTTATTCGCCCAAGGGCACACACAATGTTTCTTTTTTAGATAACTACACAAATATTTACATTCGGGATGCGCTGTTGCGGGTGCCGGGTGTAGGTGATATTTTCAGCCGGGCCGACGATTTCAGTATGCGGATCTGGCTCAAACCTGACCGGCTGGCGCAACTGGGCATGACGCCTAGTGATGTCGTGGCCGCTTTGCAGGAGCAAAATTTGCAGGTAGCGGGCGGTTCGGTGGGTGCTTCGCCCCAGCCTGCTTCGCAGGCCTTTGAATACTCGGTCTTCACCAATAGCCGACTGAGCAAAGAAGAGGAATTTCGGAAAATTATTGTTCGCACTGATCCCAACAAAGGCTCGCTGGTTTATCTGGAAGACGTAGCTCGGGTACAGTTGGGTAAGTTTTCATATGCCAGTAACTCGTTCGTTGATGGCAAACGGGCATCTTATCTGCTTGTCTATCAGTTGCCGGGTAGTAATGCGTTGGCTACCGCCAAAGGTGTGTATGCGGCTATGGACGGCCTTAAAAAGACATTCCCGAAAGACATTGAATATGTAGTGCCGTTTGAGTCGGTATCGGTTATTCAGGTATCTATTTCAGAAGTGGTCGAAACGCTGTTGGAAGCCTTAGTGCTGGTTATTCTGGTTGTATTTTTATTCCTGCAAAGCTGGCGGGCTACGCTTATTACATTGCTGGCCATTCCGGTGTCCATTATCGGCACGTTTGCCTTGTTTATACCGCTCGGTTTTACCATTAACACGCTGACACTCTTTGCGTTTGTTCTGGCAATTGGTATTGTGGTCGATGATGCGATTGTGGTGGTAGAGGCCGTACAGGTTAATCTCGACAAAGGCATGACGCCTAAAGAGGCCACCACACAAGCCATGCGTGAGATTTCGGCTCCGGTAATTGCTATTGCTCTGATCCTGGCCGCTGTGTTTGTGCCGGTTGGTTTTATTCCGGGGATTGTCGGGCGACTTTATCAGCAGTTTGCTATTACAATTGCCGTTTCGGTATTGATTTCGGCTTTCGTGGCCTTGTCGCTTACACCCGCTCTGTGCACGTTGTTGCTTCGGCCGATGCACATCGACGAAAATGCGAAAGGGCTTAACAAATTCTTTTATAAGTTTAATCAGTGGTTCGAAAAGGTTACGAATGCGTACTCGAACACGGTACAAAAACTCATCAAGGCAACGCCACTTGTCATTGTTGGACTGGTCGTTTTGTATATAGGAACGGGGCTGTTATTCCGGGCTAAACCAACCGGATTCATCCCAACTGAAGATGAAGGCCGACTGATTGTAACCTACGAAATTCCCGAAGCGGCTTCGACAACGCGTAGTTTGGTGGTGCTCAACAAGATCATGAGTATTCTTAAAGAGCAACCGTACGTAGCGCACTTTGCGGCACTGGGCGGTCTGAATGCGGTGACTTTCGCGTCAAAATCAAACAGTGGTACGGTCTTTATGTCGCTGAAACCGTGGGACGAGCGTAAGGATCGTAACCTGCAGGCCGACTCGCTGGTCGTTAAACTGCAAAAAGCGCTGGCGGGATTGAATGACGCCAAGCCTCAGGTTTTGCAGCCACCCGCCATTCCGGGTTTGGGGCAGTCCTCCGGGTTTACGTTCGAGATTCAGCAGCGTGAAACCAACGATGATGTCGCGGCCTTTGACAATGTGGTGCAGAATTTTCTGGCCGAGGCCAATAAGCGCCCCGAAATTGGACGGGCCTTTACCTATTTCACGGCAAAATCACCCGCGTATCGGGTCGATGTAGACCGCGATAAATGTAAGAAACTGGGTATTTCGGTGAGTGATGTGTATACCACGATGCAAACGCTTCTGGGTAGTCAATACGTCAATGACTTCATTATTTACGGACGTAAATTCCGGGTCGTTGCCCAAGCCGATACCATGTATCGAACCGATATAAAGGCGCTCAATCAATACTATGTTCGCAATGGAGCGGGCCAGCTAGTGCCGATCAGCACGGTTATCAAAACCAGCGTTATCGAAAATGCTCCGCTGATTTCGCACTTTAACCTGTTTCGCTCGGTCGAATTAAACGGTATTGCCAAGCCCGGCTATAGTAGCAGCCAGGCCAACGACGCGCTTCGCGAAGTAGCGGCTAAAGTTCTCCCCACCGGTTACGCGTATGATTTTGGTGGACTGAGCCGCGAAGAAATCAATGCGGGCGACACGTCGATTTATATTTTCATGCTGTCGGTTGGGTTTGTATTCCTATTCTTGGCCGCCTTGTATGAAAGCTGGTCTGTGCCGTTTTCCGTACTACTATCGGTTCCCATTGGTGCGTTGGGTGCCATCATAGCCCTGATCATTTTCCCCTATTTAACCAACAACGTTTATGCCCAGATTGGGTTGATTACGTTGATCGGTCTGGCGGCTAAAAACGCTATTCTGATTGTAGAGTTTGCCAAGGAGCGCGTTGACAAAGGTGAAGATCTATTGGAATCGACCATCGAAGCGGTTCGCCTGCGACTCCGGCCAATCCTGATGACGTCGCTGGCATTTATTCTGGGGGTATTCCCACTGGCACTTGCGAGTGGGGCAGGGGGCGTGGCCCGAGCCACCATTGGCCGGACGGTATTGGGCGGGATGATGGCCGCAACGTCGCTGGCTATTTTCGTCGTGCCGGTACTTTATGTAGGCATTACAAAATTGGCCTATGGCAAAAAAGGATTAGCCGCACTGAAGGCCAAAAAAGAAGATAAACCAAACGAGCCAGCCGAGGGTGAGGGTGCACTGCAGCCGCAGCCCATTCCCTCAAATGGCCGGGATGGCGACAAAGTTCGTCATTAAATAGTCGGCGAGACGAGGCAACTCGCTCTTACTGTTTCCGGGGATCAGAAATAAAAGCATACGGTTATAAAACCGTATGCTTTTATGGTTTAATTGGTAGGCCATTTTAATTTGCTCGCTTACTCATGAAAGCCATTCTTTGCAAAGCCTTTGGCTTGCCCGATACCCTCACGCTGGAAGATGTACCGTCGCCAGTGCCCGGCCCCGGCGAGGTCTTGATTCAGGTGAAAGCCTGTAGTTTAAACTTCCCCGATACGCTCACCATCCGAAATATGTACCAGTTCAAGCCTCCGCTGCCGTTTTCGCCGGGGGGCGAATCGTCGGGTGTGGTGAAGGCTG
This sequence comes from Spirosoma sp., assembly GCA_964263725.1. GTDB lineage: Bacteria > Bacteroidota > Bacteroidia > Cytophagales > Spirosomataceae > Spirosoma. The sequence goes on along the minus strand of CAXVWN010000438.1, from coordinate 2,488 downwards.
TGGGCGAGGGCGTGACGCACGTTAAACCCGGCGATCACGTATTTACGTTTGGCTCACATGGCGGTCTGGCCGAAGAACGCGTTGCCGAAGCCCGCGCTACCATTTCCCTTCCCAACGGGATGGACTTCGTAACGGGTGCTTCAACGATGTATGCGTATGGTACGTCATATCATGCGCTGAAAGACCGGGCTCAACTCAAACCAAGGGAAACATTGCTGGTTTTGGGAGCCGCTGGGGGCGTCGGTTTAGCCGCCGTAGAGTTGGGGAAACTACTGGGCGCTACGGTTATCGCAGCCGCATCGACCGATGAAAAATTGGCTTTTTGTCAGGTAAAGGGTGCTACGTATCTGATCAATTACACCACCGAGGACCTGCGCGAACGTATCAAGGAAATCACGCAGGGCAAGGGCGTCGATGTAGTGTATGACCCAGTAGGCGACAAGTGGGCCGAACCAGCCATTCGGTCATTGGCCTGGCGAGGACGCTATTTGATTGTGGGTTTTGCCGGGGGTGAAATTCCGAAGATTCCGCTCAATCTGGCGTTGCTCAAAGGAAGCTCCTTAGTGGGTGTTTTCTGGGGAATGTTCACGCAGAAAGAAGCGGGATTAAGCCGTCAGAACATGCAGGATATTGCAAACTGGGCGATGGAAGGGAAAATTTCACCGCATATCTCCAAACTCTATTCATTGGCCGAAGCTCCGAAAGCCCTCACCGAAATGATGGAACGCCGGGTGATAGGCAAAGCTGTGGTTGTGGTGGACGATAAATAAGTTTGCTGTGGAGTCGGTTTCTCAAAACCGACTCCACAGCAAACAACGGCGTTACTTTTTCGTCGGTTTCGCACTCATGTAAAACATTAGTTTTCCGCCTTTCAGAATATCGGAATGAGTAATAACGGGCTTGGTTAGGAGCGTGCCATTGAGTAGCACTTTTTGTACATACACATTTTTGTCGCCCTGATTGATTGCTTCGATCGTAAACGTTTTCCCATTATCAAGATTCAGACGGGCACTCATCACCGAAGGGCTACCCAGCGAGTAGTCTTCTGAACCGGGCGCTACCGGATAAAAACCCATCGACGAAAACATGTACCAGGCGCTCATCTGACCGCAGTCGTCATTGCCGCCCAAGCCATCGGGCGTGGATTTATATTGCATGTTAAGAATCATGCGCACTCGCTCCTGCGTTTTCCAGGGTTGACCCGCCCAGTTGTAGAGATAGGCAATGTGGTGCGCTGGTTCGTTGCCGTGGATATAGCCGCCAATAATTCCTTCCCGGGTAATGTCTTCGGTTTCAGCAAAAAACTCGTCCGGCAAGTGCATTGAAAAGAGCGAATCGAGTCGGGCCGTAAATTTCTTAGGACCACCCAATTGCTGAATCAGGGCCTCTGGATTCTGGGGAACGAAAAAACTGAAATTCCAGGAGTTACCTTCAATAAAACCCTGTCCGTCCGTTTTGAGTACGTCAAATTCCTTTTTAAACGAACCATCAGTCAGCCGGGGCCGCATAAAACCAATCGAGCTATCGAAGACGTTTTTCCAGTTTTGAGATCGTTTTACATACGTTTCGTACACATCCTGCCGATTCAATTTCTTCGCCAATTGCGCAATGCACCAGTCATCATACGCGTACTCAAGGGTGTTCGATACCGACGTTCTGTTGGATGTTGATGAAATATAACCCCGGTCAATGTACTCGCCAATGCCTTCATAGTCACGGTGATTGGACGTCGCAATACAGGCGTCTAACGCTTTTTGTGCATCGCCTTTAAAGACGCCTTTGATCACGGCATCGGCCACCACCGACACGCTGTGATACCCACTCATGCACCAGTTATCATTGGCATAATGCGACCAGACAGGCAGCATTCTCAATGGACTTTGGTCGAAATGCTGCATCATGGATTGCACCATATCGTTGTTACGGGAAGGCTGAATGAGATTGAAAAACGGGTGCAACGCCCGGTACGTATCCCAAAGCGAAAACGTGGTGTAATTGGTAAACCCGCTGGCCTGATGCACGCCCTGATCCAGCCCTTTGTATTGACCATTGGCGTCCATGTAGGTCGTTGGGTTGATGCAGGAATGATACAGCGATGTATAGAAATTCACTTTATCAGTTTCTGACGCGTCGATCTGAATTTTGTTCAATTCCCGATTCCAGTCGCCTTGCGCTCTTGCTTTTGTTTGCTCAAAATTCCAGTGCGGAATCTCGGTTTGCATATTAGCGAGCGCATTTTCCTGACTAACCGGCGACAGGGCCATCTTCAGTTTTACTTTCTCCCCATCTTCCGTATCGAAATCGAAATACATCCGAATCTTCTTGCCCGCTATTTCCGGGAAGTTTTTCGTCTGGTTAAATTTTCCCCAGAACCCCTTGTATACCTGCACTTTATCCAGATTCTTCTGGCCGTAGGACTTAAAGGGCTTGGAAAAAGACAGGGCGAAATAAACTGTCCGGGTGCGGGCCCAGCCATTAGTTTGCCGGT
>CAXVWN010000437.1:0-9548 GCA_964263725.1 Spirosoma sp. | reverse complement strand
GGTGCCGCGCTGAACATCATTCGGATGAAGCAAAACGCGTAGGTACGCATATACATATTAAAACAGCCCGGCCGATTGTCTACTGACAATCGGCCGGGCTGTTTTTTGTCGGATACTAGCCACAAGGCCAGAGCCTTGCGTCAGCCGTAACATTACCGGCCATACTCATTCCATTAATTCCCTTTCTATTTCAAAACGAATCACATTGGCGTCCTGGTTTGAATTGTATAACTTTGTTGTATGCAACAACTCGAAACGCTGGACGATTTTTACAAAAAGAAACTCAACTGGTTGCCCGATAACCTGCAACAGGATATTGGTCATTTTAACGTTTTTCGCCTGGAGGATTGCCTGGGGCCAGGGGCAACATCCATGCCGTACAGCCGCCGGGACTTTTATAAAATAAGCCTGATACGAGGTCGGAATGTATATCACTACGCCGACAAAAGTATCGAGATTGATGGCACAACACTCATGTTTTTCAACCCTCAGGTTCCTTACACCTGGGCGTCGCTATCGGACGATAAAACGGGCTTTTTCTGCATTTTCAAAGAAGCGTTTTTTACTCAGAAAATCCGGGGAAACATGAACGAGTTACCCATGTTTGCTGCTGGTGGGAAGCCTTCTTATATGCTTGATAAGGCTCAGGACGAGCATGTTAGTCAGCTTTTCTTGAAAATGATCGACGAGATTGGTTCTGACTATCAGTATAAGTATGACCTGATTCGGAACTACGTATCGGAACTGATTCACTACGCGCTTAAATTACAGCCGACGGAAATGCTGCACCAGCATACGGATGCTAAATCCCGGATTACGGCCATTTTTACCGAATTACTGGAACGTCAATTCCCCATCGAGTCGCCTACGCAACGGTTTAAACTGCGTTCAGCCAACGATTTTGCCCAGCAACTATCCGTTCACGTTAATCATTTGAACCGGTCAATCCGGGAAACAACCGGGAAAACAACGACCGACCATATTTCAGAACGATTGGCCAGTGAAGCGAAAGCCTTGCTGAAGCATACCGACTGGAACGTTGCCGAAATCAGTTACAGTCTTGGTTTTGAGGAACCGGCTCATTTTAATAACTTCTTCAAAAAACGAACCAGCCTGACTCCCTCTGCTTATCGAATTGTTTGAATTTTGCAAGCATTGGTTTGAATAGGGTAATGCCCGACGCTACATGGCCACCTAATTTTGCTCCCGTTAAACGAGCACAATTATGGTCACTCAAAAAGTTTGGTTTGTTACGGGCGCGTCCAAGGGATTGGGGTTAAGCCTGGTCAGGCAATTACTGGCCGCAGGCGAATTGGTAGCCGCTACGTCCCGAAATAAACAAGAATTAATTAATGCCATTGGTCAGTCCAACAACCACTTTTTACCCCTACAAGTTGATCTGGCCAACGAGACCAGCGTAGCCCAGGCGATTCAGAAAACGCAGGATACGTTCAACCGTATTGACGTCGTGGTCAACAATGCGGGCTATGGCATCGGGGGCAGTATTGAAGAACTAACCGATCAGGAAACCAGGGCTAGTTTCGACGTGAACGTGTTCGGTATGCTGAACGTAATCCGACACGTATTGCCCTTTCTACGCGCCCAACAATGCGGGCATATCATTAATATCTCGTCTATTGCTGGCATAGCCGCCGGTACGGGCTGGTCAATTTATGCCGCTACAAAATTTGCCGTCGTGGGTCTTTCTGAAGTGCTGGCTGAGGATGTTAAAACGTTCGGTATCAACGTCACTGTTGTTGCGCCGGGGGCTTTTCGCACCAGCTTCCTGACGCCTGAATCGCTGACTCTGGCTAAACATCCCATTGAGGCCTATGAAGACGTTCGGGCTTCGCACGCGAAATATCTGACAATGGATGGTGCGCAGGCGGGTGATCCCGAAAAAGCCGTTGTTGTCCTGATTCAGATTGCGAGTCAGCCCAATCCCCCGCTTCATTTACTTCTGGGCAGTGATGCTTATCAGCGGGCTTTGCGCAAAGTTGAGCTGCTCGGCAATGCATTTTCGGCTCAGAAAGAACTGGCTGCATCAACCGATTTTAATTACTAATCTCATTATTTTAAACTGTCTATTAATATGACTACTCAAAAGGTATGGTTTGTTACCGGGGCCTCTAAAGGTCTTGGCCTTTCATTGGTAAAACAATTGTTAAACAGCGGCCATTCTGTAGCGGCCACCTCAAGAAATATTGACTATCTGCGTCAGGCTGTGGGTGTGACGACTGCCAACTTCCTGCCTTTGGCGGTTGATTTGAAAACAGAAGCAAGCGTTGCAACGGCTATTAACGCCACTATTGAGCAATTTGGCCGTATTGACGTCGTGGTAAATAATGCTGGTTACGGTCTGCTGGGCAGCATTGAAGAACTAACGGATGAGGAAGCGCGTGCTAATTTCGACATCAATGTGTTTGGTTCGTTGACTGTCATCCGTAACGTAATGCCGCATTTGAGGAAGCAGCAGTCCGGGCATGTTATCAATATCTCATCCATTGGGGGTTTCACGGGTGCCTTTCCCGGATTTGGTATTTATTGCGCCACTAAGTTTGCGGTCGAAGGGTTTACCGAGTCGCTGGCTGCCGAAGCAAAAGCATTTGGTATTCACGCAACGGTTGTAGCACCGGGGTACTTTCGCACGGAATTTCTTTCATCCGGCTCGCTGGGTGTGCCTGAGCGTCAGATTGATGCCTACGAAGCGGTGCGACAATCGCAGGCAGCTCACCAAACTGACATTGCCGGTAATCAGCCGGGCGATCCCGAAAAAGCCGTCGCGGCCATCATCCAGATTGCATCGGAAGAAAACCCACCCTTGCATTTATTCCTGGGACAGGATGCGTACGATATGGCGTATGCGAAAATCAAGGCTGTTCAAACTGATTTAGAAACCTGGAAAGACGTAACCGTGTCAACGGGTTTTGCGACCCAGGCGGTTTAGAGATACGGATGGCACAAGGCTCTGGCCTTGTGCCATTTATTATCCGGCCCCAGTCGAAATAATGAATGTGTGTATTCCGGCCAGAGACCGGGTAATAGTAGACACAGGGCTGGATCCTTGCGTCATCGCCCAATCCATGATGCAACGTTTCTCCTTTTTTTGTATCATTATCAGTAAACGAAAGATTCACTTCGCTACTGCTTAGTATGAAAACAGGAAACTCACGGGCGGTTTGGCTGGATTATTTACGTTCGTTTATTACCCTCCTGGTCGTTGCTCATCATGCCGCGTTAGGGTACGCTACCTTTTCTCATTTTGAGCCTACTCATTATATTTATTCGACGGCCCCTATTGTCGATGATAGTCGATGGGTGGGGATGGATACACTGATCGGGGTTAACGACATATTCTTCATGCCGTTGATGTTTCTACTTAGCGGGCTGTTTGTGTATCGGGGTCTTCTCAAAAAAGGAGCGAAAGCTTATTTAACGGATCGCTTCATCCGGCTTGGAATCCCTTTTCTGTTCGCCGAAATCCTGATTATTCCGCTGGCGTATGGTCCTTCCTTTTACGAGGCCACACAGTCGACTAATTTTGCTGCGTTCATAAAAGACTACATTTTTGTCCAGCAATGGCCGGTGGGTCCACCCTGGTTTATTTGGCTCCTTCTGGCCTTTGATGGCGTTGCCGTACTTATTGTCAAGATCAACCCATCCGTCTTCCTGACGATAGGCTACAGGTTGGACAATCTGAGTAAACACCCCCTTCTTTTCGGCGCGACAATTTACAGTTTATCGGCTATTGCATTGATTCCGTTGAGCTTATGGGTTGGACACTATACGTGGGTCGGGAAGTGGGGACCGTTTGATTTTCAGCTTAATCGGCTGGTTTTTTATCTGCTATTTTTCCTGTTGGGCACAGGTTTGGGAAGTACGGATTGGCAAAACATCCTTTTCCGCCAAGACAAACTGTTCGGTAAAGGCTGGCCGTTCTGGCTCCTGCTCAGTCTGGCCTGTTATCTAGTCGTCGTTTGGGTGTCGGGCTTGGGAGCTGATTGGGTCAAAGCGGGAAAATTAAATTCTACGCAGGGCTACTTCCTCTATGACTTAGCTTTTGTTGCCAGTTGTCTGGCCAGCATGGGGGCTTGCCTGAGTTTCTTTAGGCAAACAATGACCCAACCCATCAACCGCTGGACAAGTTTATCGGCCAATGCCTACGGGATTTATGTGGTTCATTACGTGTTTGTTACCTGGCTCCAATTTGCCTTGTTAGCGGTTGGTCTACCCGCTCTTGTTAAATTCGCTTTCGTCTTTTCAGGTGCATTGGCCCTAAGCTGGTTAAGTGCCAATCTGGCCAGAAGGAGCCCATTTATGGCGAAGATGTTATAAGTCAGAGTCTGCTCAGGCCTGATTATACACTTTCAATACGGGTTCGCGTAACATGCGACCTTTGTCAAAAAGGACGAACGTGATGATGTCGGCCAAGTCCTGCGGGTCTACCCAGGTTGTGAAATTAGCGTTGGGCATAGCCTGCCGGTTAATGGGCGTATCAATCGTGCTGGGTGCAATGACCGTGGAGACAATGTTGTTTGGCTGACCACTGACATTAATAATGTCGGACAACTGGAACAGCAACGATTTCGACAGCGCATAGGCTACAAGGTGCTGCCCCGCTTGTGCATCCAGGGCTGGGCGGGCGCCAATCAACACAAACCGGCCTCCCTTCGCTTGCTCCATCATGTGCGCAAAAAGCGGTTGAACGACATGGTAAGCTGTCTTGAAATTTAGCGTCAGCATCTTGTCGAGCAAGGCTACATCCGTCTCGATCAACGAGCCAGCCGCAAAGCCACCGGCCAACAGAACAGCCGCGTCGATAGGGCCGTGATCGGCAATTGCCCGTTGAACTAAAGCTCCAGTCTGAGTCGCGTCGGTCAGATCAACTTCATATGGGAAGAGTTCACCCGATGAATCGGCTGACAGACGATGAACATCAGCCTCGGAATGAACAGCCGCTATAACACGGTGCCCCTGTGTAAGCAATGTCTGCGTAACCACATGACCTAAGCCACCGGTTGCACCCGTTAGAAAGATGGTTGCCATATAGAGTGAGAGTTGGGAATAATTACTAATGCTGGCGTAAGGCTCCGGCCTTTGGTATACTCTTACCTGGCCGGTTTATATAAAATGTTGTTTCCACATACCGGCCAGAGGCCGGAGAATATCAGACACAAAGCCAGAGCCTTGCGCCAGCAGCTATTATTTATAAAACTGTTCATAAACCTGCTTTTTAATCAGATTACTAAACGTATCAAAATCAGCTTGAGAAGCAATGACTGGAATCGACATCAGGTGCATGGGTAGGGCTGGATTCCCGCGTTGGTAGGGCGGTTGCGCATAGGCGAACGTATTGAGTGAAAATCCCTGCCGTTCGTAAAACTGAATCCGCCGTCGGCTGATGGCGTCTACGGGCAGTTCAACTTCCAATATAAAATAGGTACTTTCGATACGTAACAACTCCGCCAGCGCTTTTTGCCCAAACTGTTTTCCCCGCTGTTCGGGATCAATGGCGAAGTGTTCGACGAACAGCACATCGGCATCGGGCCATTGCCAGTAGATCATAAAACCAACCAGTTGATCCTGATCGACCAATGCACAAAGATGCATGTTTGAGCAGGGGAGAAGCTGAAGTAAGTTAGCAAAACGGCGCCGTTCATTTTCCGGAAATGACACTTCATACCATGTTTGAATGGTAGCCAGGTATGGGTGCGCCTGCGAAATCCGTAGAAAAGTCATAAAAGTAAGTAGGAGCGAAAGCCTGATCAGTGAACGGCGGCATTACATCGAATGAGTTAATTCCTTCCTAAACGAATTACATTAACCAATAGCGGTAGGATATAGGCTGAACGTTGCCCCTATGGTCGATTGGCTTCCTGCATCGGTTAGCAAATCGTTTATCAGAATAGACGGATGATATGATTTGTCGATTAAGAAACCCGTTATCGTAAGGATTCCATCGCCTTTTTTACGGCCGCAAATTGTCGCTTTTTCTGCAAGACGGCTGGGGCGGCCACACGCTCACGGCAGTCGAAAATGCCGCAACGTTCGCAGGTTTGGTTAACGACCCGGAAGGGAATCTCGTGTAGAGTTGTGATCTCATTCGGCGAATTGAGAAACTTCATCTTGCTTTTCAATGCGTCATTTACCGCAAAGCACATGGATACGCTCATGTTCTGCTGAAACTGCGGCTGAAACGGATGCGCTACCGAAATAATCAGGTATTGATGCCCCGAGTCGGCGTATTCCGAAAGCTGTGCCCGGCAAAGAGCGCCGTCGAGTCCCTTGTTCTGTTGTAAAAACTGAAGCTCCTGTAAGATCGTCCAGGCAATCCACCGTCGGCAGAAATGCTCGTCGACGATTCCGCGCGGGCCTTGTTGCCGCGACAGGTGCATTTCTTTGGTCAGCTTAAACGTAGTTTGACCGGGTATATGATTGAAGCGGTAAAAAAATAACTGGTCAATGCCAAAATGACTCGGGAGTACATTGCTAAGCCGATAAAAGAACCGCTCGGGCGTGGCCCCGAAGTCCACAATGAGTTGCAGAAAATCGTCATTACTCCACGTTTCCCTGGCAAATAGAGTGGTCAGCTTAGCCACCAGCGCATCCCGACGAATGAGAATGGCCCCGGCAAAATACGACGCTTTATAGTTGTTGAGAATCTGCTCAAACGACTCTGCTTCGACCCATGAATAGGTATAAGGACGATTTTTCAGGTTCATAAACTGGAAACCAACTTCCCGAGCCAAAATAAACGCCCGTTGCTCATTGGATAACCCGGCGTTGAGATGGAGCGTCCGATGCTCGGGCCGATAAACCGACCGGAGCGATTCTAATTCAGGATTGGTAAGCGGGTCGAACTGTTGAATACGAACGTCGTAACGGGTTTTGAGCAGGTTAACCAGCAAGGATTCGCCAACGATCTGATCGGATGGTAAGCCCGTTAACGGGGAAAATTCAGTCAGAAATCGGTCGGCATCGGCTTCAATATCCGGGAAATAATTGTCGTGCATTTCCTGATACGACCGCAACATCGTTTGGTACAATCGCTCAACGCTCATGTTGTAGCTCTGCGCAATGTCCATAAACGTACGGATCATGGCACTAACTTTGGCGGGAGCTTCGGCCAGCAATTCCAGTAGGTCAGACGGGTCGATTCCGAAGAGTTCAAGCGGAATTTCGGTCAGAAATTTCGAGCGTAATAAATCCGAAATTGGTTCTAACTTCTTGCTGAGTTTTAACGAAACAAGCGTGTCGTAATCCACGTCCATTGCATTGGCCAGCGCCGAAATCTTGTCGGCCTTTGGGTACTTACGTCCCTTCTCGATTTCGGTTACGTACGAAACTGATAAACTTGCTCTTTGGGCCAGTTCGCTGACAGAAAGGCCTTTGTCGAGTCTAAGCTGGCGCAGTTTCAAGCCAAACAGCAGGCGGATATGATCAGCAGGAAGGTTCAATGAATGGGGGCTTAGTTAGTGAGAGACATCAACCAGAAGCGGACTGAGATTCCAGAACCGGGTAGGGTCGTAGCGTAGTTGCCCATGTTCGATAACCAACGGGCTATCGACGTTATTATGATACAATTGTCCCGTGCCTAACCCTTGCGGCAATAGGTTTTTGAACTGCGCTGTATATTGAGCAATGGCATTGAGACCAATGTTCGATTCCAGCGCCGACGTAATCCACCAGCCAATATTGAGTCGCCCAGCCAGTTCAATCCACTCGTCGCAGTGGCGCAACCCACCTAATAATGTAGGCTTGAGAATAATAAACTGGGGCTGAATTTTTTTCAGTAACCGAAATTTATGTACGTATTCCATCTGGCCAATCAGTTCTTCGTCCAGCGCAATGGGAAGGGGTGAATGACGGCAGAGGTCAGCCATCAAATCGGGCTGACCGGCGCGAATTGGTTGCTCAATGGAGTGCAAATCAAAGTTCGCCAGCCGTTCGAGTTTGGCCATCGCTTCATCGGGCCGGAAAGCGCCATTGGCATCGACCCGTAAACCAATCTGTTCGGCGGTGTACCGCTCCCGAATCATGGCTAATAAATCGCATTCCTGCTCAAAATCCACCGCTCCAATTTTTAGCTTCAGCGTAGTATAACCGGATTGAAGTTTCTCCTCAATCTGCTGGCGCATGAAGGCTGGACTGCCCATCCAGATCAGGCCGTTGATAGGTAGCGAACGTTGGTTATTGGTAAAATCGGATGGGAGAATAAGTCGCTGCCCGCCCGCCAGGAAATCGAGCATGGCTGTTTCAAAACCAAATAAAATACTCGGAAACTCCGGGCTAATGAGCTGATTGAGCACAATAGGAACGTTCCAGCTAAATAGCTGAAGGTCAAGCTCTGTAAACTCCTCACAGTAGTGGCACAGTCGTTCTTCAAAATCGGACCGGTCGTCGTAGCTTAACCCCTTGAGCGGGCCACACTCACCATAGCCGATACATGTCAGATCTTCATCGTCGAAGAGCCGGATAACGTAAGACGTTTTTTCCGTCAGGGTGCCGCGTGACGTACCCGCTTCGAAGCGAAAATGCAACGTGTATTTCAGGTAGTCGGCTCTTAAACTCATTGTACCGGGCGGTGAGGACGGGGGTTCCCAGTCCTAAAAGTACTACTTTTGACTGCTCAAGCTGGCAATATTACGAAATTATTAATGAAGCGTTCGGTTGTCAAATGGTTACTCTTTCCATTCAGTGGGTTTTATGGGTTAGTAACAGATGTGCGTAATTGGCTATTTAACAGCCACTTATTGAAAGTATTTCGCCCTCCGGTTTATACTGTTAGCGTTGGTAATTTGACGGTAGGGGGCACGGGAAAAACACCGATGATCGAATTATTGATTGAACGGTCGCTAATTCCTGTGCCCGGCAGCGCCGGCGAAACGGCTACCCTGAGCCGGGGCTACGGTCGTCGTACGACTGGTTTTCGGATAGCGACCGATCTGGATTTGGCCTCCACCATTGGCGACGAACCGCTCCAGCTTTATCGGAAGTTTACGCCATACATTCGGGTGTGCGTGGGCGAACGTCGGGCCGAAGCCATTCAGTCGTTGCTGGCGATTCACCCCGAAACGAAGCAAGTTCTGCTCGACGATGCGTTTCAGCACCGGGCCGTTCAGCCGCACCTCAGTATTTTATTAATGGACTACAATCGGCCCTTTTACGACGATTATCCGTTTCCGGCGGGTCGGCTGCGCGAACGGCGAAAAGGGGCGAAACGGGCTGATGTTGTTGTGGTTACGAAGTGTCCGAACGATTTATTTGCGACGGAACAACAGCGTATTATGGCAAAAATTCGCCCCTATACGCAGCCCGGTATACCGATTTTTTTTGCTGGTCTGCGCTATGATCAGCCCGTTTCATTTGCAACACGCCAGGCGGTTACGAATTTACAGGAAGTCGTTTTAGTATCGGGGCTGGCCAACGCCGATCCGCTGGAGCAGTATGTCCGGCAAACGTTCCGCCTGATTCACCATTAACGCTTTGCCGATCACCATGCCTATTACCGCGCCGACCTCGACTCTATTCTGGCAAATCAGCCTCCC
>CAXVWN010000436.1:0-8054 GCA_964263725.1 Spirosoma sp. | reverse complement strand
GGCATTGTTTCTATGGCGCGGCAATAGGACATGGATGATCTTGGGAGAATGGTGGAAAACGTGGCTATTATCTAAAGTTAATAGCCGGGCAAAGGTCGTTTTAATTAAACGATTTCCGAAATTCAATTGGCGATACGTTCGTCTTGCGCTTGTAGATTTTATTGAATGATTGAGGATGTTCAAAGCCAAGCTGATAAGCAACTTCGGCAGTAGTAAGCGTACCCGTGCTTAATAGTTCTTTCGCTTTGTCAATCAATTTAGTATGAATGTGTTGCTGGGTATTTTGGCCCGTAAGCGACCGTAACATATCACTTAAATAGTGGGGTGAAACATTGAGTTGATCAGATATATGCTGAACCGTCGGCAAGCCGTCTGTTACTGTTTTCTGACCATCAAAATAATCTTCGAGTAAGGTTTCCAGCTTTGTCAATAGATCATGATTAGCGGCTTTGCGAGTAATAAACTGGCGGTTATAAAAACGGTTGCTGTAATTGAGCAGCAATTCAATCTGAGACACAATTACATCCTGGCTGAACTGGTCAATGGGCAGCGCCAATTCGTCGCCGATGTTCTTGAACACGCCCATAATGGTTTCTTTTTCCTTTTCCGAAAGATGCAGCGCTTCATTGCTGGAATACGAAAAGAAACCATAGTTTTTAATGGTTTTCCCGAGCGGATAATTACGAATAAAATCTGGGTGAATCATTAACGTAAAGCCTTCATAATTGCCGCGCGTCTTCGATTCCGAAATCAATTGATTCGGAGAAACGAAGCAGAGCCCGCCTTCGTCAAAATCATAATAATTCTGTCCGTATTTTACCTTGCCGGTAAAATGCTTTTTGTACGAAATCTTGTACAAATTCGTCATCAGCCCCTTCGCCAGTTCTGTCGTATCTGTTTTGATGTCCTGATAATTGCTCAGACTCACCAATGGGTGCAGCGGTTTAGGCAATCCAAGTGCCCGATGCAATTCAGAAATCGAATTGAAAATATACGGTTGGTTTGGTTCTTTTTTCATTCAAAACAGGTCTTTTTACCCCTAAATCCTCTGAAGGGGACTTTGCTCATTCTTAGATAAAGTCCCCTTCAGGGGATTTAGGGGTAATTTAATCCTACAACGTAGCCATATCAATGACAAAACGGTACAGCACATCCCCTTTTAACATTCTGTCGAAAGCCGTGTGAATGTCTTTGATATCAATAAGTTCTATATCTGAAACGATGTTATTTTCGGCGCAAAAATCAAGCATTTCCTGGGTTTCCGGTAAACCACCGGCTCCCGAACCAGCCACTACTTTATTGCCGGTTGCCAGCGAAAATGAGGAAACTTGCCAAGGCTCGGCGGGCATCCCTACATTGATGTAAACGCCATTGGTTTTTAATAGTGCGAGGTACGGATTAACATCATGATTGGCCGCAACCGTATCAATAATGAAGTTGAAGGACCGCAACGCCGACTTCATCTGCTCGTCATCTTTTGTGACGATAAAATGGTGCGCGCCTAATTTTTTTGCGGCTTCTTCTTTATTGGGTGATGTACTGAGCACTGTCACCTCCGCCCCAAAAGCAACTCCGAATTTCACGGCCATATGACCCAGTCCACCCAGACCAACCACCGCCATTTTATGCCCGCTACCAACCTTCCACCTACGTAATGGCGAATACGTAGTAATGCCAGCACAAAGCAATGGCGCCACTGCGGCAAAGTCCAGATTTTCAGCTACATGCAGCACAAAATGTTCGGGTGCGACAATATTGTTAGCATAACCGCCATAGGCCGGTTGGCCGCTGTGATCGAGGTTATTGTAGGTAAGCACCGGACTTACCGCACAGAATTGCTCCTGCCCATTTTGGCAGTCCTCACATGTTCGGCATGAATCGACCATGACGCCAATAGCGGCCCGGTCGCCGGTTTTGAATTTCGTCACATGGCTTCCGACTTGCGAAATGATACCCACAATCTCGTGGCCGGGCACCATCGGGAATAGTCCGGGAAACCATTCATTACGTGTCAGGTGAACATCGGTATGGCAAACGCCACAGTAAGCAATGTCGATCAGTACGTCATGCGGGCCGACGTCTTTACGGTCAAAATTCCACGGAGCTAATTCTGTTTCAGCGCTTTGGGCTGCATATCCTTTCGAGTGAATCATAATGGCTATTTGTATTGAGCTATTGTGTATGTCCGCAAAGGTCTTTCATGGCTCAGCAAGGACTGTAGCCAAACCAACGGATGTTGTATCCAAAATGGAGGTGAGAGAAATTGGGTAGGTGATTATTTCTTCGCCAGTCAATCCAACGGGCAACTATAGTTTGGGGTCAACGATAAACTATCGGCAAGGTAGATTGTCGAATAGGAAAAAATGTAGCTTACGGTATGTTTCGCGCAACTCTACTTTTCGTTCTGACAGCCGTTTTGATGACTGCGTGCAGCAGCGGCAAAACGGCACTTAAGCAAGGTAAGTTTGACCTTGCCGTTAAACGCGCTTCTCAACGGCTCAATCAATCTCGTGGATTGTTCAGACGGGGCCATGAGACAGCTCCATTGGTGCTAAAAGAAGCCTTTGTACTTGCCTACGAACAGCACCAGACCGCTATCCGACGGATCTCCTCAGCAACAAATATCTCTCAAAACCAACCTTCCGCTTTTCGTTGGGAGACTGTCTATCAGGAATATATCCAACTGCAAACCCTGACGGATGACGCCCATAAATGTGCTGCCTGTACGGAGTGGCTATCCGTTTATCCGGCGTCCTACAGCGATCGACAGAATGAAACCCGGCAATTGGCTGCCGCCGACCGCTACGACGCGGCTGAACAGGCATTCGCATTCCGTGAAGACAATCGACTGGCGGCTAAAGACGCTTATCTGAACTATCTCAAAGCCATCGACTGGGTACCCGATTACCGGCAAGCCCGCGCTAAATCCGAAGATGCCCTGCCTTTTGCGATCCTGCGCGTAGTGATTGAACCGCTTAGCCCGACAACAGCGATTAGTCCTGGCGACAATCAGGAACTGCAACAGCTTGTTTTTCAACGTATTGGATCAAACACATCTCCTTCCACCTTTGTGCGGCTCTACCCGCCTACTGAACAGGCGGGCGATGGATTTCCCATTCATCAGGCCGTACAAATGCAGGTAACAGGTTATTCTCCTGCCAACGAAAGCACCTCTTCGTCATCCACAACCGTGTATAGCAATCAGGCATATAAGGTTGGCGAGAAGAAAATCAATGACTCGACCAAAGTTGACATCATGGAGAAAGTGAGCGGTACGTTAACAACGTATCGTCGGGAAATCCGGGCGGGACTGGACCTGAAAATGCGTGCGGTGGACACACAAACGGGGAAAGTCTTGTGGGAAGATCCCATTTGGGAAAGTCGAAGCTGGGTTACAGAATGGGAAACCTTCAGTGGCGACGACCGCGCGCTGAATGGGCAGTCGCTGAAAAGTGCCAATGCCTTTCCGCCCTCCCGCTGGCAACTCTACGACAGCATGCGCGACGAACTGGCTGGCGATATAGCCCGACGACTACGATCGAAGTACACCCGCGATTAGATAAAAAAAGTTGAGGATTGATCAATAAGGGCTATAGCCAAAATGAAGAAGGAGCACTAGTTAAAATCTGTATCTCCCGTAACGTTATAACACGCTACCGTCTACTCTAAGATGGAACATTGGTAATTACTGTTATTGAGGATCGTACTGATTTGGAGCGCGTTGACTAGTGTCCCTTCTATTCTCAAAACTTTATCGCAGTCTTCCAGGTCAAAAGTTACTTGATACAGAGGAAACTGGTGTACTATTTTATCAATCAGTATTTTTGCTTCCCTTAGTTTTAACACATTCGTTTTAAAAACTAACACCACGCACTTATCGTCTACAGTCATGATGATTTATTATTTTCCCTAAAATTGGCTGGCGATGTTCCTATCGTTTTATTAAACAGTCTGATAAAATACTTGTAATCATCATAACCTAATTGAAAAGCAATTTCTTTTACACTTTTGGCTGTATAAAATAATAATCGTTGCGCTTCCCGAAAAATCTCATGTTGTATATAGTAGGTTGAAGGAAACCCGGTTACTGACTTCACCGTATCGTTTAGGTAACTAACGGTTATATTCATTTTTGACGCATAATCAGCAGGCTTTTTTAGTATGAGAAAATTTTCCTTTGCTAACTGCTGAAACGTTTTCGCAATCTCAATACTTCGTGAAGAATATGCCTGGATACGTTTATCCTCCTGCGATTGAAAAATTAGTACAGCTTTATAAAAAAAGGCGTTTATCAACGTTTGTATAAGCTGGTGATGATACGTTGTCGATTTCCCCTCCTTTACGGTTGAATAAATCAATTGAAAGATGTTGGCGAACCATTTTTTTTCAGCATCATCTAAATGGAGTAAAGCGACACTGGAAAATGATTGTTCAACAACCATTCGAGCATTTTGATCTAGAAATCTGGCATCAAACGCAATGACCCAACCTGTAATTTCTTTGGCATATTTTAACTCATGAACTTGTCCCGGAAGTACGAGCAAAAGAGAAGGAGTCTGGATTTGTAAATTTTGAAAATCTATAGTACCATTCAAACAGCCGCCTTCCATCAGGAAGCAATTGTAATGGTCATGGCGATGGGGGAAAATGATATTTTCTCCCACGTATTCCAATGTGGTTTGATCCGATATTGGAAGAATTTGTATTCCGAATAAACTCTCCTCTAATGGACGTATTTGTATAGCTTCTTTCGCCATTTTACACTTTTTTATGACCAAAACCCATACGTATATAGTTTAGCTTTTACACTTGAAATTTCTTTTAGTTTTTTCCGTAATCCAGTTATCATTGGGATGTTCCCCGCCATATAAATAGACGTATAACTACTTAAATCTTTTGCCATAAGCCATTGCGTCAATATATCCAGACTATTGCCATGAGGTTTTATAACAAAGTCAAATTCTGGATTACTTTCTACAAGTGGCACCGGTATTTGATAATTATCGTGCAAAAAAACAGCTGCTTCCATCGGATATTTTTTCCGGTCTGTTAATTGCTTCAGCCCTAAAAAATGTCCCAATGCACTGCCGTCTGCCAGACACAATATTTTTCCTTCCTGAACAGGCAATTGTGCCGCATGTGCAGGTCCTACAAAGATTTCATCGCCCGTTTTTAGTTGTTGAATCCAACGACTTCCGGCTCCATTATGCCCGGCCTCGATATACATGGTACACACTTTCTTTTCTGCGTTCCACGAAGCAGGTGTATAATCTCTATAATCGAAGTCACCTACTTTACATTTCAACCGTTTTATCGTGTCCCATTTTTCCAGATTGATCGTAGGAAGATGCACATCGACTTCATACATCGTGGCGGGTTGCCAGGCCCGAACGTCTATTACTTTTGCCGGAGTGAACATCTTCTCCAGCAATCCAGCCGCTGCTCTTTTTAGTATGTTTGCCATTTTTGGTCTATTCCTTTATGCAAAGGTATAGGCGCTCTATACGCCATTTGTAGGACGAATGGCGACAATAGGTGGACGAATGGCATATGTTTAACGTAGACCTGACCAGGACTACTAATTAACTCTGCTATTCATTAATCCATTAAGCTTTGGCAATCATTCGGTCAAAAACCGCCCGCTGTTCCTTCATGGATGCAACTTTATCGGCGGGGTTTGTGTGGCATTCGAGAAGTACCCACCCGGTATAATTCATTTTTACCAGATTGGTCAGAAGGGCCTGGTAGGGATAGTCGGTTCGGTCGAGTTCGCGGACATGGCAGGTAGCGCCAAACCGATCTTTAACCAAGTTGAAGTTAGATTCGAAACCCTTGCCATTCAAGTCCTGCGGGTTGCAATTCCAGCAAATGGTGGCATTTGGATGGGTCGCCACATTCATAATGCGTTTCGTCATGGGAAGCTCCTGAGTTTCTTCGCCGTGAACTTCCAGCCTAATCTGCTGCCCTAATTCAGCGCCGTAGCGGGCGATTTCATTCAGGGATTCGCCAATTTGAGTAATTGTTTTTTCGGTAGAAACCTCTTTATGGAGGGCATTGGGTTTCACTTTCACACCCGATCCGCCCACATCAGCACTCAATCGAATAAACTCTTTTGTCCGTTCGATCGACGCTTTTAACTGGCCCTGATCCACATAATCAAATTGCTGATTTGTACCAAGTCCAACCAATTGCACCGGACTGTCGGCGAATCTCTTTTTGACCTCCAGACGTTGTGCCGTATTCAGTTCGGGCATCACGTTATGGGCATGCTCCACGCGCAATTCCACACCACGTATGTTTGTATCCGAACAGTTTTTAATCAGGGTGGGCAAATCCCAGTCTTTCCCCCATAAATAGGTCACAAATCCCAGTTTTATCGACGACTTTTCCCGCAAAGGGTCAGTAGCCAAAGCCGGTCCCGAAACAATGGCAGCTCCGGCCAACAGGGAAATCTCTTTCAGGAATGTTTTTCTGTCAATACTGAACATGGAAGGCGGGATTATTAGTTGAATGCTTCCGAAACTAAGCACGAGTTAGGAACCGGATTGTCAATCAGGTAAAGTTTAGTGGTTCGCATGGCTACTTACCATTAACTATTAAATCAATTTATACTACCCTTATCACCAGCGTTTTATCTTATGTCCGTAAACAGCGTAAAACACCAGATAGAGATAGCAGGGAATGAGTATCCAGTAAGCCTGACGCAGGGAGAAACTATCGGCAAAATAGCCGTACACCAGCGGCATAATAGCGTTGCCGCAAAGGCCCATGATCATCAGCGAGCCGCCAGCTTTGGTAAAACGACCTAATCGGGCTAGCGCCAGCGGCCAGATTCCGGCCCAAACCAGCGAATTAGGTAATCCTAAACTGACCAGAAACCAAAGCGAGAGATCGGAGCGGTGACCAAACAGCATTACGTTTCCGTGGGCAAAAAGAATACTCAGACTCAGTAATAAGCCAAGTCCCGTGCAGATACGAAGCGCGTTGACCTGTTGTATAAATTGGGGAATAGTAACGATGCCGATGATGTAGCCGCAGATAGTGGCAAATAAAATATAAGCTGGAAACCCTTTCGCATCCAGCAGAGAAATACCCATTGAACCAGCGTAACCGATAACGGTGTCAATAGCAATTACCTGAGACCCAACGTGAAAAAAGATGGCCAGCGCACCCAATACCAAATGCGGAAACTGCAAGACGCTCGTTTTATCAGAATTGGCGACGACTAGTTCATCACTTTCGTGCTCGGTATTGATATCGGGCAGGGCTGAAAAACGGATAAATAATCCCAAACCGAATAGCACCACACTTACGCAGGCATACGGCACAATAACCCGCTGGATTAATTCGTCCAAGGCAATGCTCCGGTCACCGGGCGCCATCAAAGGCAATTGCTTAAATAGCTCGGTATCAGATGTTTTTAAAATGACGGCGGCAAACAAAAGGGGCGCAACGATACCCGCCGTTTTGTTGCAAATACCCATGATGCTAAAGCGTTGGGCCGCTCGCTCAAGCGGCCCCAAGATCGTAACGTACGGATTCGATGCTGTCTGGAGAACTGCCAGTCCAGTGCCAATTGTAAAAAGACCAGCCAGAAACAGGCTGTACGTTCGGATCAAAGCCGCCGGAACAAACAGCAACGCCCCTGCCGACATTATGAAAAATCCGATCATCATACCTCGCTTGAAGCCTACCTTCTTTAGCAGTAACGACGCGGGCACCGACATCACCAGATAGGAAATATAAAAAGCGAAAGCAACCAGATAAGACTGAAAATGAGTTAGTTCGCAGGCTATTTTGAAATAAGGAATCAGGATGGAGTTGATCCAGGTGACGAAGCCAAAAACGAAAAACATGATGCCTACAATCACGATGGAACCCGTTGTGTTTCGCTTACTATCGTTGCCTGTTACGTCGGTAGTTATCATGTTCGATTCCATTAGCTTCCGTAAGAATCCCGATCTACATACAGTGTGCAATTGGGATGATGGCGAAGAATAGAAGCCGGACAATCCGTTGTGACTGGACCCGTCAGCATTCTTTTTATAGCTTGA
>CAXVWN010000435.1:0-10192 GCA_964263725.1 Spirosoma sp. | reverse complement strand
TCCTCGGAGTGGGTCGAGCAGGAGTTGCGGTTTGAAGCCTTGGCTGAGTTCATCGACGATCGAACTGAAACGCTCCTGCTGGATTTGGCTCATGGGGCGTGGTGGATGATGCGGCTTTGGATCTATATAAGAACGAGCAAGCCGTTTTAACTGAAGCCGAGTTAGGCCGGCCACTTTTTCAGGCCCGCAGCGATGCGTAAAGCTCGTTGCACATCTTCTCAATAGTAGCCGCTGTCATAACCTACGGTCCGCTGTTGGGGTGGAGACTCGATCAGATCACCAACCAGACTGATATTGACCGATCATGAAATCTGTCCATCGGTGAACCGCTTTAATCGACAGAATAGATTAAATCCCGCTCATCTGTTGCTTTAGTGTATAAACCAAACCATACGCTATGTTCATAATCAAATCGTTGCTCACTCAGGCGGCCATCGTCAGCAGTTGCGTTCTTGTCTTAAGCGGCTGTGCGACCTATTTGGTGGACCAAAAACCAGTTATCAACTAACCAACCCCCTGGATGGCCAGCCACAACGTCAAGTGCGCATTGGCGCTCTAATGGCGGATATTATTCTATTCTGGCCGGGCACTATTGTTGACTTTGCGACGGGAGCTATTTACAAACCCGCCCCGGTGTCAGTGCCCTCAGTTCTTCCCCCAGTTGAGATACGCTAATCAGGTAAATTCGATTGATAAAAGGTCTGGTAGCACTTTCTGATTAACCTTTTATCAATCGTTAAGTTCACATAATTGCCACCTATAAAACCAACCCTCATATGCATACGTCCGTTCTCATTGCCTTAGTAGCCGGTACATTGTGGCTGCCTCTTCACGCCCAAACCGTTCAAACCGATTCAAGCTCAACGCCTGATCGTGTCCTGTACACAGTCGTCCAAAAGCAACCCGAATTCCCGGGCGGTATTAGTAAACTTGGTCAGTATATCAGTGAAAATCTACGGTATCCGAAAGCGGCTCAAGCAGCCGGGTTAGCCGGACGGGTCTTTATTCGATTTATAATTACTAAAAAGGGTGCCATTGAGAAGGTACAGGTCTTAAAAGGAGTTTCTCCTGAGATCGATGCGGAAGCCATAAGAATGGTGGCTAGTATGCCGAACTGGCTTCCCGGCAAAGTAGATGGTCAAGCGGTCGATTGCTTTTATAATTTGCCAATCAACTTTTCGGTACGGTGAAGGAATACAGCCTTTTATGAATTTTGACAGACGAAACTGACATTGTTTTTGTTTTACTTGTCTTGCAAAAATCGAGATTACTATAATTTGTTTGGCTCTTGGTTACTGCAATTTTATGCCTAAATCATAATCAATTATGAAATCACTTCGTTTGATCCTAGCACTACCCCTTCTGGCTTCTACCTTACTGCTCGGTGCCTGTAAGAAAGAAGAAACCCAACCTCAGCCCGGCGGTTTGCTCACCAATGGAACTATCGACCAAAGCGCACAAGGGTGGTTTTTTGGCACCGATACATCAAAACCGACGAATCCAAACGGATATACCTCAGGCGTGTCATCGGAAGCCGCTTCATCCCCTCAATACGCCTTAAAAATTAGTTGCAGTCAGGTAAAAGACACAACAACGTTTTGTTACTACGGGCAGCAATCCATTCCCTTCAATACGATTCCTATTGGGGCCAAAGTAACCTTGACAGCAAAGATAAAAACGGCCTTAGTCGGCCCAGGGGTATCAATTGCCATCCGGGGTGACAAAGGCAATACAACCGCTGTCATTTTCGCTACATCTCAAGGGAAAACTCCGATCACAGGAACACAAGATTTTACCGAGTATTCGGTGGTTTTAGACTCGTTTCCCGGTGGGATTGATAACTTACTGGTCTATTTAGTTTATTTACCGAAAACAACGGGATCCGTCTATTTTGATGACGTTTCATTGACGGTTAACTAGCGTTCATTTATTTGATATTTCGAAGGGAGTATATGTTGTTTACACCACAACCATTCTTTGTTTATTCTCAACCATAAAATGAGTTTTAAAACTGGCCTATTAAACGGTCAAATTGCAGGCTATAGGCTTATTTGAGCGTTTATAAAGCGAAATTTAATGGACCCAATTAAACCGGTGTTCTTCATCGAAGGTCAAGCGCACCCCGACGAGCACCTGCAAAATACCGTCAGGCTAATGATTGATGTTAAGGCTGGGCTGTAAAGCAGCTAGTTTCATAAGTGTCCGTACCTGATGCCGTCCCAACTGATAGCCTTGCTCCGCTCCGGCGACCCGGTTTCAATTCAGCTACAATCCGCGACTCCCGTACCGGCTACCGGCGCTTATGATCTGTGAAAACCTGTTCAATCAATTGCTGTTTCTTTCCTTTTCAACCGTCGGTTTGTAGCTGTTTCCCCATTTGTAGCGTCAGGCGGCCGGTGCGGTTCTGATTTTTCCAGCGGTAAATTAGTTTTCTGAAACGCCTGAAGCTTTAGAGATATAGGCGGCAGTCTGGCCACTGACCAACATTTTGACGACTGCTCCGGCAGGCCGGTTCGTTTGTGAACTCAGCGTCATATTTTCGCCGAGTTTTGGGTTTGCTGGGTTGTTACGATGGTCTTGCGAAGTTAGGCAAGTCCAGTGTGCCGATTAATTAGACCATCCCAATCTTTATTTTAGTTAACATATACAAATTAATGGCGGCTAAAACACAGGAACAGTTTGACTGTGATGTGCTTTCACTGGGATGCTGTAGTAGCAATCAATAACAACCGGTAGGCTACCGGTTAAATGACGGGTTTACTTTAATTCATCAGTCGATGGGTTTCTTTGTGAGTCAGGAGCTAAACAAACAATCCATCCGCCTGCCGGTTAGGTGGTTACTAATTAAGGCGGTCCGGCCGCTACCCTAAAATTAAGCTATCATGTTTGAAACAATTATGAATCTCGTCCAGCAGCACGCTGGTCAGTCCGTGGTGAACAACCCGGCCATCCCCAATGATCAGAACGACAGCGTTCTGCAAACGGTCACGGGTAGCATTATGAATGGGCTGGGACAACAGGCCCAGGGTGGCGGCTTAGGCAGTTTACTGGGTATGGTGACCGGCCAGGGCGGTAGTCTGGCAGATCATCCCGCTACGCAGGGCGTTCAACAAAATGTCCAGCAGGATTTAATGAGCAAACTGGGTATATCGCCACAAGTAGCGATGTCCGTGGCGGCCTCCCTGGTGCCGTTGGTGTTGAGTAAACTGATGCACAAAGCGAATGATCCCAATGACTCAAGCGTTGACGCCGGGAGCCTGATGAGTTCGCTGGGCGGTCAGGGGGGAGGCCTGGGAAGTATGCTGGGCGGTTTGTTTGGCAGTAAGTAACTAGACAGGCTACCTATCTGGCCTCCTATATCGTTTTACAACCGTTGTTCGATTAAGGAACATTTTCCTGAAAAGAAGAATGGATGTCGGTGCATGAACCGCTACCCGAGGGGATAATTTTTGGTATACGTGGTCATCCGCTACGTTTTTGCGGACGACCACGTATACCGCTTACCCGACAACAACTTGCCTGTAGTTGGGTTTTGTCTGCCAGGAAAGCTGCGGGTTAAGCCAGAGCGTAATTCGGCAGACAGCTTCACTGTTTTAACGCCTACTCTCATGGCTAATCTATTGACGCGTTTCTACCGTCAACTGTTCGCGGATTCCATTCCACCGCCGACGCCACCGGTTAAACCGGTAGGAAACAAACCGGCTGGGGCTACGTCAGGCTTTTGGACCAATGCGTGGCCTGTGCTGCGTGACTCGTTTACCGGATTTATGGATGATCGTGGTCTCAAGCTGAGTGCAGCACTGGCTTATTACACGATCTTTTCCCTGGCCCCGTTACTGGTACTGGTTATGTCGCTGGCCAGTCTATTTCTGGGCCCCGAAGCCATTCAGGGACAGCTCTTTGGCCAGCTTAACGGACTGGTCGGCGCTGAAGCAGCCAAACAAATCCAGGATATGATCAAGAATGTGGAGTTATCCGGCAAAACCAATACGGCGCTGCTCATGGGAATCGTCACCTTACTGATCGGCGCCACCAGTCTGTTTGTCGAAATTCAGGACTCCGTCAATCTGATCTGGCGCGTCAAAGCCAAGCCAAAAAAAGGGTGGCTCAAGCTGCTCAAAGATCGCCTGCTATCGTCCTCGCTGATCGTCAGCTTAGGTTTCCTTCTGTTGGTATCGTTGGTGGTCAATGGGCTGGTGCTGGCTCTGGGCGGTCAACTAACCCGTTTCCTGCCCGGTCTGAGTATTTACTTAATCAGTGCCCTTAATTTTTTGGTCAGCACGGCCGTGGTAACCCTGTTGTTCGGGGTGATCTTTAAG
The DNA here is from genome assembly GCA_964263725.1 of Spirosoma sp. Lineage (GTDB taxonomy): Bacteria > Bacteroidota > Bacteroidia > Cytophagales > Spirosomataceae > Spirosoma. The sequence goes on along the minus strand of CAXVWN010000435.1, from coordinate 5,873 downwards.
GTTCTGCCCGATGCTAAAATTGCCTGGAAGGATGTGCGGTGGGGCGCCCTGTTTACCGCTGTTTTGTTTATGATTGGTCGGTATGGCATTGGCTTGTACATTGATACAACCGCCACTCGTTCAGCCTACGGAGCGGCCGGTTCACTCATTGTTCTGTTGACGTGGATCTACTATACAGCTGCCATCCTATATTTTGGGGCCGAGTTTACTCAGGCCTACGCCAATCATTTTGGCATTAAGATCGAGCCTGCCGATAATGCAGTATATGTCGAGCGAACCGAGCAAGAGCGTGTGGTCGGAACGATCCCCACTGAGCAAAAAGTGAATCAATCAACCTGAATTCACCAATGGCCCGGCAAGAATCAACTGCCTGAGAAGGCGTGTAAAAGCCCTAAGTCATACGTCCGGTGCTGGATGAGGATGCACACACCTATTTAAGTGCTCGCTTATTCGTGATCGGAGCGGGTTAGCTTCATCGCCACACCAAAAAGACTATTGTTGTCGATAAGGGGTATTGTAATACGTACGGCTTGGGTAACCTCACCGGCTCATAGAGCAGACAGGTTTGTCATTCAACGAAGTCATTTAAAGGGGTGTGACCATACTCTCTATAGATCAATACAAAGGACAATCTGCTTCTTATAGGTGGATTACTACAGTGGCTGGGGCAGCACTCGTACGAAATGTTCCATCAGGCCAATTCTATCGGTAAAATTACAAATCGGCACATCTCTTACTGGCACATGGAACAGCTATAAGGGTGGCGAGGTTAAATGGCTTGGCCGACTTACCAATCCAACAGTCCGTTTCCTCACCAACTGCCTCAAGTAGCGGGACACTTTATTGAGAAGCTTGTTTAACATACTTATCAATATAACTGTACGCTAAATGAAGCCTATAGCTCGACCCTTACTCTTATCAGCAACCCTGTTAACGGTCCTGCTGGTAGCCTGCCACAAAGACGAGGTGCTCACCACTCAGGTCCCGGAGACTAATCAACAGCCCACCACCGCCCAGATAAGCGGCAGCGTTTTTGAACCCGCTTTAGTAGCCGCCACCGATGAACGGATCGCTCAACTCAAGCTGCCAGCTGGCTTCAGTCTGGCCAAATTTTCGGATCAACTCGGCAAGCCCCGCATGCTGGCCGTCAGCGAGTCGGGTAACGTTTATGTGAGTAGCCGGGAGGCAGGCACGGTAACCTTGCTTCGGGATACTAATGGCGATGGGAAGGCTGACCAGAAGCAGGTGGTGGCCACCATTAAAGACGTACATGGCCTGACGATTTTCGCGGGCAAGATGTATTTAGTCTCCATTCATGAGGTGTATTCGGCGACTCTGAATGCGGACGGTACACTGGGCCAGCCCCAACAACTGATCAATAACCTACCCGATGCTGGCCAGCACCCCAACCGGACGATTGCCTTTGGCCCCGATGGGTTCATGTACATCACGGTGGGTAGTACCTGCAATGCCTGTGCGGATACAAACCCGGAAAGTGCGACCATGCTGCGGGCCAATCCTGACGGAACCGGACGCAAGATTTTTGCTAAAGGTTTACGGAACACCATTGGGTTTGGCTGGCATCCACAGACCAAAGAACTGTATGGATTCGATCATGGTATCGACTGGCTGGGGGATGAGCAACAAAAAGAAGAATTGAATCTGGTTAAAGAAGGGGCTTTTTATGGCTGGCCTTACATTTATGGGGATGGCAATTACAATCCGCACCCCCGGCCCATGGGTGATACAACTTATGCCCAGATTTTAGCCAAAACGACCCTGCCCAGCTTATCCTACGACGCGCATGCGGCCCCCTTGGGAATGGTCTTCTACACGGGCGGCAGTGGATCGACGAGTGGTTTTCCCGGCGAGTATCAGAACGATGCCTTCGCGACCATGCGTGGGTCCTGGAATCGTACGCAACCGTCGGGTTATAAAGTGGTACGCGTGCATTTCGAGAATGGGAAGCCCACCCGAATCGATGATTTTGTGACCGGCTTCCTGGTGGACAATAATCAATCGCAATTTGGCCGCCCGGTTGGCATTGCCACTATGCCTGATGGCTCCTTATTGTTTACCGATGATAATAATGGGGTTATCTATCGGGTTATATACAAAAAATAAAAAGGAGGCTCTATAACAAGGCGTAACACCCAACGGACAAGGCGTGTCGTTGGGTGTTACACCTTGTCTATTAAGTGTTTGAAAGAAGTACTCACGGAGGGGCTCTTTTTAGCAATCAATCCCTTTGCCCTGATTAGTATAGCGTAGGCTGTTGATTTATGTACATAGAAAATCAGTAAGCCGTATGCCGCTATACTCAAGTGTAAACAAAATTAAATGAGTATTAGTAAACAGGTTAAACAGCGATCCAAACAAGGTATTGAGTGGTTGGCGAGGTGGAGTTATATTGCCAAGGCGATCTTCTATGGAGCTATTGCCATCCGGGTGTATTGATGAAGGCCTTCCTTTGGGTTAGTGGCTTCCTGGGCTTCCTGACCGTGGGTACTAGTTTAGCGAGCACAGGCTGGTATGTACTGAAGGGAGCCTGGACCGAGAATCCCAAGTGGGCCAAGAATATGGACGATCTGATCAAACTACTTCTGGGCTTGCCATATATCTCGCAACTTGAATCAACAATACTAAAGAAAGTGCAAGTCTACTGTCAAACGGTTCGCTGTACTTTTCTCATAAAAATTGTGTAACTCTCATTCTATTAGATGATTACAAAACAGTATTGTTTTCTATCCTACAGTATTTCGACAAGCTGAATGTTGTTCCCACACGTGTCATTGAAAACAGTAAGTTTAACCGTTCCCATGGCGGTCGGCTTTACACTAAACTCAACGCCAAGATTTACCAGTCGATCGTATTCGTTTTGGACATTATCCACGTTGAATTGAGTGTAGGGAATACCTGCCTCGAAAAGTGCCTTTTGATACGCTTTGGCTGGTTCAAAGTTTTCGGGCGACGGCTCTAATAATACTTCTACTCCTTCCTGTTCTTCTTTAGCCACGACGGTCAGCCATCGGGTAGTCTCACTTAAGGGGACATCGTGCTTTTTCACAAAACCCAATTTCTCGGTATAGAACTTTAAGGCTTTAGTTTGGTCTTGGACCGGAATACTAACAATTCTAATTTTCATGTTAACCTAGTTTTGATTCGTGTTCGCAAGTTCTTCAATCCGTTGCTGATACATGTTGCAAAAGTTGCTCTTTTTGAAACTCAATGGGTGATAGGCCTATTTTTTGTTTAAACAGCGTACTAAAGGAGCTAGGCGTTCCGAATCCTACCCAGTAACAAGTATCTAATACGGTCATTCCTTTCTTTAAACATTTCTTTGCTTCTTCCATTCGCTTGATCGTCAAATATTGCTTTGGTGTCAGTCCGTAGTATCGTTTAAAGAGCCGAAGCAGATGAAATTTAGAGGTGAAGCGGACATGGGACAACAACTCTAAGTTCACTTCTTTATCGAAGTTGTTGTCAATAAAATTTCGTACTGTAATTACTGTTTTAAGCTGTTTATCATTTGAATAGCAAATAGTTCTGATTCGGTTTATTTCGGCTTGGTAGAAGTTCATGATCTTATTTGATAGGCTCCTAGTTCCTTTAAGAGCGCGTTTGATTAGCACTATGTCAAAAATAGCAGACTATTAGCCCACGGTTTGCACTTTCCTCAGAGTTGTTGTATAATTAAGGCAACTGTTGCAAAAGGCGGCAACGGCATAAATCCTAACCACTCAAATAAGTATGATTGTCCCTGTATGGATGATATCGGTTGGTCTTAGTGCCGTCGGCATCTGTCTACTCATCCAGGGTATTAAACAAATCCAGAAGGGGGTTAACGGTCCCATTTTGGTCAAACTGCCGTTGACACAAAAAAGCGGACAGTTTGTCGTTGCCTATGCGGGCGAATATGCTGTCTGGCAATCCGGCAGAAGCCTACAGCGGGTGCCCCAAAAGATGCCTGCGCCAGCCATCTTTTCTATACTGACAGGCGAAAAGGTCATTGTCCATCCAACCGTTTCAACCGTACGGGTAAACAACGGATGGGAGGGACGTATCCAGCTATTTACATTCTGGGCCAAAGCCGGGCCATACCGACTCGAGTGGACAAGTGATGCCTCCACAGCCTATTCCGAAGCGCCTTACTTTCTTGACATTCGGGAACGAAAACCGGGCTATGTATTGGTATTGGGCATATTGCTGGTTCTTTTTGCGGCTGTCTGCCTGATCACGGGGCTAGTTTTTCCCTTCATTCGCATCTAAAAGAGGGTATTCCATTCGCCAGGTCAGGCATCAAGAGGTCTTATAGTTTGTGCAAGTGGCCACGCCCGCCTTTAACCGATCAAGCAATCTCTTTCCTGTCTTTAATCTATCGGTCTCGCTGTATAAATAGTGCGAAAAACTTCTTGTTGCTTTGTGATGCAAAGTACTTTTTATTTAAAGAAAAAAGTTTTAATGCTAACCAGCTATGAGCATCTCTTCCAAACTTGACCGAGTGCATTTTCAGGTAAAGCAAAACAGATGGCTTCAATATTTTGCCATTTTTAATCGAATAGCTCTGGCAGCCGGATTTTTGCCTGCCGGGGTGGTTAAAATTATGGGGGAGCGGTTCGCCAGCGGTTTAGCCGTGAACCATCCAATGGGTCATTATCTGGAAGCCCTGCACCATACAGGTTATTATTACACATCAATCGGGGTGGCGCAAGTCATAGCGGCCGTTTTATTACTGATACCCCGCACGGTAACCCTAGGCGCGTTTCTTTATTTTCCCATCATCCTGAATATCTGCATTCTAACGTATGCAACGCGTTTTGACGGTTCGCTTTTTACCGCGCCCTTGATGGTACTATCGAATTTGTATTTGCTTGGTTGGAATTATGACAAATGGAAATACATTCTTCCCTTTAATCGGCTGGCAGTTTTCGATGAATCAACTGGGACCAAAACGCGAAGCAACAAATTTCCTCTCACATTTTTTGGGTGTGTATTTGCCGCCGTTGTCGTTTGTGTGGTGGGCATTCCAAGCCTTTATAGCATTAAGCCCCGTAACACATTGGCACAGTGTAAGAAGCAATTTACAGGTAGTAACAGAACCAAAGCGGGGTACGTTTTTTGTGATTGTATTCATGTACAGGGCCAATCGCTTGACAAATGCATGGACGATTACAACAAAGCTCCAGACGATGTTGTTCGGACATCGGTGGGCCGTGAACGGTGAGGAGGTTGACACCACCCGCAAGATTCAGAATACTAAACACTGGTTCAGAAACAATCAATCAACAAACTGTCTGTAATAGTTCGCGCAATATATAGTTAGTGAGCGGTGGCATAAAAGCGAATAGAGTAACGGCTTTGTTACAATTCATCTTTGCCTGATTAATTCGTACACCTGCTTCAAATTAATCAGGCAAAAGCAGCCATTTCACCCATGCGTAAAAAACAATCTTCACAGCTTTTACATTTATTAGTTTCGGCCAGTGCAACTTGGCAGAGATAAGCTAATAATCCACGTACAATCGTAGGGTAGCCTCCATCTGGATAACGTGAGGTCAGGATGGGAATTTTCGACTTTTAAAACTTAACTAAATATCAGTATGTACACGATTTATTGGGTACTCGGCAATAAGGAGGTACCGGTTAAAGATATCCATTTTACGCCTGATCTAGTCATTACTCCCCCAGATGGCGAAAAGTTAACGTTAGAAGAAGCCGAAGTACGACTTAAAGATTTATCTGATAGAAATCTGAGTCAACAGTTTGTATTGCGAAAAGAATAAGGATGGTCTTATTTTGATGTATCGTGACAGTTTTTTCAGTCATGGAGCGCATTTGTCAAGACCTACGTTCATCTTAATGTCAAGGCTAAT
>CAXVWN010000434.1:0-6671 GCA_964263725.1 Spirosoma sp. | reverse complement strand
CCGCCGAAGCATCTGGAGCGCATCCGAAACGATTTGATGGGATTTGCGACCTTTAATATGTGCCACGAAGCCAATGCCGCAATTGTCGTGTTCAAACTCAGGGAGGTAGAGTCCCGCCAATTGGTCAACCTGATCAGACATGGTCGTAACAGTGTTGGGTAAGGTCGCTATTTTTAGCGTCTGCATTAACAGAATCGCAAAAAACAGGGACGGTTATTGAGAAAATCTAAATTAACAAGTAGCCCGACGAATAAATAAAGCGGAAGATGCTAGCCGGGCTGACGGGCGTTTGTGACAAAGTCATGCAATATACTAACAAAAAAATTTGGCAAAAACGGCTTTTGTCGGAATTTTATAGTAAACGGTATTATTTGTGAATTTGATTATAGTTCTTCTTGAAAAATGCCAATTTATTAATGATATATGGCCTTAAAAAAGTAAAATTGCTCTTTTGTGTGCCTGAATTTGCTTATCGATTCTGGTCATGACTAGGTAATTCCTGAAAGAGGGCGGGTACTTAACCACTTACTTTTCATGCTTTACCACCTTACCACCAATCATAACAAACTTAACTCGCTGAAGCTCTGTGATATCGGTTAGTGGATCGCCTTTTACCGCGATGAGATCGGCCAGTTTACCAGCTTCAAGCGTTCCCATATCTACTTGGCCCAGCATTTCGGCATTCACTTTGGTTCCTGCCTGGATGGCTTGCATGGGCGTCATCCCCAATTTGACTAATTCGGCAAATTCCCGAGCAGGAAAGGTAGGAGGGAAGCCAACATTATCGGTGCCCAGCGCTACTTTAACCCCTTTTTTGATGGCTAAGGCAAGCATTTTATGCTTGGCGTTTTCGTCATTATCATGCTTCCCCAACGAGACCGCTTTGGCCAGAGCTTTACTGTTAAAATAGCGTTCTTGGAAAAATAAGCCCACGGCCATTGTCGGGACAAGATACGTTCCCTGTTTTAGCATCAGGTCAATCCCTTCTTCATCCAGATACGAACCATGCTCAATAGAACGGACGCCTGCTTTAACTGCCATTTTTATGCCATCGGTGGCATGTGCATGGGCCATTACGGGTTTGTGTCTTCGGTTAGCTTCATCCATGACGGCTTGTAATTCTTCCGAACTAAAATGGACATCCTGTGGATTATCGCCAACGGTCATAAACGCTCCGGTCACGAGTATTTTGATCCAGTCGCTACCATGTTTAATTTCCTCCCGAACGGCTTTGCGCATTTCCTCCGGGCCATTTGCCACCAGACCGTCAGCAGTTATGGGTTGCTCGTAGGACATGAAATTAATATCGCCCCCGCCACCGGTTACCGATATATAATGCCCTGCTCCGAAAATATGGGGACCAATAAATAGTCCTTTATTGATAGCATTGCGAATATCAAATTGAGCATAAGCCACATCGGCATCACCCGCAATACGCAAGGTGGTCCAGCCAGCCAAGAGCAAATCCTGCATGTGTTTTAGCCCTTCCAGCGCTTTCTGAGCCGATGTTTTGCGCAGATGATCGACCTGATAATCGTCTTTATCGATAAATGGATGAACGTGGGCATCAATCAGGCCGGGGAGTACGGTGTAGTCGCCAAGATCAGTTACCACAACATCTTTCGGAATAATGTCTTTATCCCCTACCGCAATAATTCGGTCGGCTTCCATAACGATGGCAGCGTTTTGAATTACTTTTCCGGTACCATCAATTAACCGTTTGCAAATAATAGCTGTTTTTTGAGCGTGTGTACTCGTGTTCGCTAAACCCAAAATGACAAGCGCCAGGCAGTAGTTTTTCAATCTCATAGAAGGAATAGAGGAGTAAATGCTCGTTATAAAGTAGAGGAGGGCATTCTCGTATTTCGAACAAGTAATATAGGTTGAATACTCGGAAACTTATGGGTAAAACGAAACCTGATTTGCGTAGGGCAACACGAAAAACAATTAGGAGCAAGCGATCGTAGCGAAAAAAAGAAAATCGGGCCTACCGAACGGGCATAAAAAAAGCCGCTCAATAAGCGGCTTTGGTATTTTTGTGATCCGGCTGGGATTCGAACCCAGGACCCATACATTAAAAGTGTATTGCTCTACCAGCTGAGCTACCAGATCGTTTCCCTGTTTTACAAACGGAGTGCTTGTCGTTTGGGAATGCAAAAGTACGGCTTTGATTCTGTAAACGCAAATTTGATCTAAAAAAAAGTTAACTGCTGGGTAAGTTTCACGGCTTCAACGGCCTCCCGTACATCATGAACGCGTAAAATAGAGGCTCCTTTCAGGAGGGCTACGGTGTTCAATACCGTGGTGCCATTTAGAGCTTCATCGGCCTTGATATTCAAGGTCTTCCAGATGGTTGTCTTCCGTGAAATACCGACCAGAATTGGTTGGTCAAATACGTGAAAAGCATCTAAATGGTTTAACAGTTCAAAATTTTGCGTTGGCGTTTTTGCAAAGCCAAATCCGGGGTCCAAAATGATGTCTTTTATGTCTAATGCCAGTAATTCTACTAACCGAATCGCTAATTCGTCGATCACGTCGGTTACTAAGTTCTGATAAGTTGCCAGCGATTGCATGGTTTGGGGCGTTCCTCTCATGTGCATCAATATATAAGGGACAGACATGGATTGGCTCAGTTCGGCAACTGTATCGAACATGGCTGGGTCAATGGTGCCGCCCGATACGTCATTAATCAACGAAGCACCCGATTCGACGGCTTGCCGCGCTACCGATGCCCGAAAGGTATCAATGGAAATCAAAGCATCAGGGAAACTGGTTAAAATGGATTCGATGACGGGCAGTACCCGGTCAGCTTCTTCGGTTGGGCTGACCTCAGCCGCGCCGGGGCGGGTGGAATAGCCACCAATATCCAAGAAGGTTGCCCCTTCATCAAGCATTTTCCCGGCCGTAGAAATGGTCTCGTCGAGCGCCACACGGCTACCGGCAAAGAAGGAGTCGGGTGTTATATTTAGTATCCCCATAACGGCTGGCTGGGCTAAATCGACCAGCCGGCCCCGGCAGTTCAGTGTTTTTTTTGTAACTTTCGGCATAAAAATAGTCGGTAAGTTAGTCAGTCGTTGCGTCAGTCAGTGCTGGCCCAGGAAATACTGACTGACTCGACGACTGACTAACTTACCGACTTGTGAATACCGAAATCGAATATCGGCAGGTTATCCAACGCTGCAAAGATTTGTTCCTGAAAAAAAATCAAGACTATGGCACGGCCTGGCGAATTTTACGGTTGCCAAGCATTACCGATCAGATTTTTATTAAAGCGCAACGCATCCGAACGTTGCAGGAAACGGGGGTTAGCCGCGTAGGAGAGGGGATCGAACCCGAATTTGTCGGCATTATTAATTACTGCGTAATGGCTCTAATCCAGTTGCAGTTAGCCCAGGACCGTAACCTCGACGGAACAGCCTATATTGATATTCCGACTGATGAATTAGAAAAATTGTATGACGGTGAAATTGGCCGGGTTATCGACCTGCTCTTTGCCAAAAACCACGATTATGGTGAAGCCTGGCGTGAGATGCGCGTTAGCTCGATGACCGATATTATTTTGATGAAGCTGTTGCGCACGAAGCAAATTGAGGATAATCGGGGTAATACATTGGTTTCGGAAGGCGTTGATGCTAATTATATGGATATGATTAATTACGCCGTTTTTTGTCTGATAAAATTGAAAAATTAGTAGACAGGATTACAGGATTGATAGCTGCTGGAGCGGGCTTCACTCGTCATCCTGTCAATCCTGTAATCCTGTCCAATAGTCCTTTATGAACCCAACAACCTCGCAACCTAAAGTTAAAACCGGCACACCACCCATGCTGATTGCCGCCCGTATCGCCCGTATTTCGGTCGGTATTGTTTTTATTTTTTCGGGTCTAATTAAGCTCAACGACCCCGTTGGCACGCAGATAAAATTTGAGGAATATTTTGAGGTCTTCGCGCAGGATTTGCCCTTCATGCACGATTTTTTTATGGCCTTGGTACCGTTCACGCTGATTATGTCGGTGCTGTTTTGTGCGGCCGAAGTTATTCTGGGCGTAGCGCTTCTGGCTTCTTACAAACCCAAAGTGACTGTTTGGCTTTTGTTTTTCCTGATTGTCTTCTTTACGTTTTTGACTTTTTATTCGGCTTACTTCGATCGCGTGACCGACTGCGGTTGTTTCGGTGACGCCATTAAACTAAAGCCCTGGACGTCGTTTAGCAAAGATATTGTGCTAACCGTGTTGATTCTCTTTATCATCGGCCATCGAAACCGCCTTCGTTCCCGCAACACGGGTTGGTTAGTGGGCTTAACTATTGTGCTGACGCTGGCTCTGGGCGTTTACGCCGTTCAGTTTTTGCCCCCGATTGACATGCTGCCTTATGCCATTGGAAAAAGCATTCCTGCTGGTATGAAACCATCCGAACCGTTGCGCTATAAGTACGTAATGGAAAAAAATGGTAAAACCGAGGAGTTTGAGCAATACCCCGCCGACCAAACGTATAAGTTTAAAGAAATGGTATTGGTGAATCAAAATGCCAAACCCAAAATTACCGATTACCGCATCTGGAATGACGAAGGCGATTTCACGCAGCAAACCTTCGAGGGTAATAAACTTTTTATCATTGTAAAGAATACGAAAGAAATTGATGCCGGAAGTCTGCCCGCTATTCGCTCGCTGGTAGAAGGGTTACAGGGCTCAACCGTATCGCCTTATATCCTGACGTCAACTAGTGATGACGAAATCAAGGCATTCCGAAAGGAATTTCAGTTAGAAACCGTGCCGTATTATAAAGCCGATGCTACTGTTCTGAAAACCATCATGCGCTCCAATCCTGGAACATGGCTGTTAAGCAATGGCGTTGTACGCGGCAAATGGCATTATAATTCTACACCGAGTGCCGCTGACGTAAAGGGACTTGTGAATGACAAACCTGCGGGAGAAGTGAAAGAATAATTGGCGAACGGGCGAAGGAATGAACGAGTGGGAAACGCTGACGCAGGCTTTTCACTCGTTCACTCTTTCGCCCGTTCATTCTTTAACCATGAAAAATATTTTCCTGATTGGTATGCCATCGTCTGGCAAGAGTACGCTGGGTAAACGAATTGCCGACGCCTTACAGTGCCGTTTTGTTGATACTGATAAACTTGTAGTCAGGGAAGAAGGGCGCGCCATCGCCGATATTTTTGCCCAATCGGGCGAGGACTATTTTCGGGAGGCTGAACGACGCATCCTGCGGACGATCCGGCCCGGTAGCAGCCTTGTTGTCTCGACAGGTGGCGGCATGCCGTGCTTTCATGATAACATGGCTTATATCAATAAGACGGGTGTATCTGTGTTTTTAGATGTTCCTGTCGATGTATTGGTGCAACGGATGTTGGCCCATGCGCAGGAAGATAGGCCTTTATACAGCCATACTGACCCCGAACTCCTCAACAGCTTACGGCTACGACACACTACCCGCTTGCCATTTTATAATCAGGCGAATATAATTATATCGGGGGAGACGACGCAAGATGAAATTCTGAGACGCGTAGGGGAGTGGTTATAAATAAAAAAGGTGGTGTCAGCTTGTCAAAGCTGACACCACCTTTTTTATTTATCAAGCCAGTTTAGAAAAATACGCCAAACGATAGCATAAAGCTAGTCGAGCGATTATTGGTGGCAATGGTTGGTGTATCGACTGCGTTGGGCAGATCGAAAGGAGTGAAGCCTGATTTATAGGCCAGGTAAGAACCAGATAAGTCAGTAAAGAAACGGTCGTTTCGGAACCCTAATCCTGCCGAAAACTGTATTTTATCCCGGTTTGCTTTGGCAACCCGATCCAAATCAATTTTATACGCACTTGGCATGTAGTTAACGCCAGCACGCAACCGTAATAACCCAGCTCTGATTTCGGCTCCGGCCCGCAGATTCACGACATTCTGATAGGTTTCCTGAACAAATGCCTTTACATCATTTTTGAAATCTGTATTATCTTGTTGGTTAGTAAACGCCGACGTTCGCACCCGCATTCCCTGATAACCCACATATTCGGCAGTTGCGGTGATGAAACCAATTTTGCCGCTGCCAAGAAAATACGTAGCGCCACCCGATGCCCGTAAAGGCGTCTGCAGCGAATAGGTAAAGTTATTAGACGGATCGATTACATCCACGCTATTTGTTTTTAGCTGTAAGGCCGGGTCTTTGGCAACGGCGGTTAGCGTTTGAGAAAATACTTCATTCGCACTACTAAAGTTTGGCGTCACTATAGTGGCCCCAACCTGCAATTGCGGGCTTAATTTATAAATTAAGCCAAGAGAAGCATTGATACCATTTCCTGTTACGTTAAATTGGTTCGTTTGGCCATAATTGGCAAACGAGACGCCATTTACTGGGCTTTCAAGAAAGTTGTATTCGGATGAATATTTTAGGTGCGTTAGGGCTATAGAACCACCAATGTAAAGCTTGTCATCTAAATTTCCCGCATAAGCAATCGTCCATTGCGAATGTGCTCCTGAACGGCTAAGGGTAGCCCGCTGGTCTTTCTGTTTTGTAGCGTCAAAACGTGTGTAAGGTGGCCCTGATCCATTAGCGCCTAAGTCAGTAGGATTAATAAGAAACAAACCATACGCGGCTGCTTCTTTAAAATCGGCGCTGCGGTCGCCGGGATAAAACGAATCGCTCAGTTCTTTTTCACTG
>CAXVWN010000433.1:0-15192 GCA_964263725.1 Spirosoma sp. | reverse complement strand
TCCTGGCTTTGAAAGACAATCCCAAAGGTGATGTAAAAGGACAATACACGATTATGGCTTCCTATACGGATAAGGGCGAATCCACCGCACCGGCGGACCGGGCGGGCGGCAAAATAGTGGGGCCACTGACGGGGACGGACGTCGTGACGCTACGTAATGCGAACGTTAAACCCGCCTATGCAGACGCCTACGTGGGGTTTCCCCGCTTTCGGGATAACCTGTCGCCGGGTGGTCATAAGTCCTATATTTTGCTGAAAAATATTGATTTATCAGGTATTAAAGCCTTTCAGTATGAATACGGATCGGCGAACCAAACGGGAGAAATTGAGGTACGTATTGATTCGCAGGCGGGTCCGATCGTTAGCACAACCGACTATGGACCAACAGGTGGCTGGGATACGTTAAAAACGGTAAGGGGTCAGCTAAACAAAGCGATTTCTGGGCGTCATGACGTATATTTTTTCGCAATCAAACGAACCAAACCAAACGACGAAATTCTCAAATTGACTACTATTCGGTTTGAGGAATGAGATTTTTTCTTTTGTCATCCCGGCAAAGGAGGAATCTTCGGTAAATTAAAAATACTGGCTACCGAAGATTCCTCCTTTGCCGGGATGACAAAAGAAAAAAAAATGGTCATCAAGTAGCCCCATTCATACCGAATCTATTCCATTTTTTCACCCATCCTCTTTGCATTTTGTAGCGACTAATAACCCAATCAAAGCGAGTTCACCAGGTCAGCCAATTCAGTAAAGTTTCAGAATAAAGGGGTAATTTCTGGACGACTCTGTACTTTAAGAATAGACATAATTAGTATAGTATATGCGCTCGTACGAGCTATTTTCCATACAAGACTTTATTGCCGACGATGCCTTTATCGCCTGGGTGACCTGTCCTACGCAAGCCTCCAATTCATTCTGGCTTGAGTGGGTAAAGAAACACCCTCACAAACGGGCAGAAGTAGAAGAGGCCGTCAAGATCGTCAGGCAGTTATCGTCGCAGCCGGATGTCTTTTCAGAAGAAGAGGTTCAGCAAAGTTGGAAAAGTATTCAGCATCGGATCGCCCCCGACTTTCAGAAGCAGCCGGTTGGCATTGTGATTCCGCTCTGGCGACGCTGGTATGCCGTTGCCGCATCGGTAGCGGTGTTGATTATGGTTGGTGCAGGATTCTGGTGGTATCAGCAACCCCTTGTTTACACAACCGCATTTGGCGAGATGCGTACGGTGGTGCTGCCAGATAGTTCACTGGTCACACTGAACGGCAATTCACAGGTGGAATACAAACGGAGCTGGTCGAATAGGGAGGTAAAGTTAACGGGCGAAGCTTTTTTTCAGGTCAGGAAACAACGACAACAGAATGAACTAGTGAAGTTTACGGTCAAAACAGCCCGGCTGGACATCAACGTAGTCGGGACCGTTTTTAACGTGAACGACCGGCGGGGTAAAACGGAAGTGATGCTGGCAGAAGGTAAAGTACAGCTGAACGAACGTAGCCATACCGATCAGAATATGGTTCTGGTGCCCGGCGAGAAGGCCACTTTATTGCCCAGGACTGATTACCTGACGAAAGAAAAGGCTGACCCACACATCTACACTGCCTGGTTGAACAATACGTTGATTTTTAACGGAGAAACGCTGAATAACGTCTTTCAGAAATTAGAGGATAGTTACGGCATTCGCACCACGGTTAGTCGCCCGGAACTGCTTCGAAAACGGTTTACGGGCTCGGTTGGTACGGACTCAATTCAGACCTTCTACAATCAGCTTCAAACGATCTACAACGTGCGCGCAAAAGCAACAAAAGGAGGCTATCTGATAGACTAACGATTTGTTTTTTATCCGTTTGCTGTACTTGAGCATGGGCCCATTTTCCCTCAGAAAGAATAGACTGGGAACGCATTTTTTTGCGGGACTGCTATTGCTTGGGCTTGTCAGTAGTGCACCGACTAAAGCATCCGGTCAGCAGTTGCCGTCTGGAAAAGCTCCTCCTGTTTCGTCTGTCTTAGTGCCGGTTTCTGTCAAACAGGATCTGGTTCAGATACTAAATGAACTAGCGCTTCGCCATCACATTATTTTTAACTATGATACTGATTTACTGGCCAATAAATTTATTTCGACGGACGTATTGGCCAGCTTGCCCAGGAATTTAGACCGGATTCTAACCCGATTACTGTCGCCGTACAACATAAAATTTCAGCGGACAAAACATACGTATATTCTCTATCAGGAGCCCATTCGGGCGACTGCTTCTGCCCAGAAATATCCGATCAATCTCCCCACAATTAAGTCCATCAAATCAGCCTTTTCCGACGAAAAACAACCCACTTATCAACTCACTGGCAACGTAGTAACCACAACTGGAGAGGCATTGCCGGGCGTTACCATTGTACTCAAAAACACTTCTTCTGGGACGATCACGTCACTCGATGGTATGTATAACTTATCCGTTCCAGAACGTACTGGAACGCTGGTTTTTTCGTACATCGGTTATGCTACACAGGAGTATCCTTTTGCCGAAAACACAACAATTAATGTGCAACTGGCGGAGGATACGAAACTATTAAACGAGATCGTGGTCACGGGTTACTCGGTCGAAAATAGGCGGGAGGTGACTGGCGCTATTTCTACGGTTAAACCGGCTCAACTTCAGGTGGTTCCGTCGGCTAATGTTGAGCAACAACTTCAGGGGCGGGTGCCTGGGATTACGGTTATCACCAACGGCCAACCCGGTACCTCCAGCCAGATTCGGGTACGGGGTTTTGGGTCGTTTGGCGGTAATCAACCGCTTTATATCGTTGATGGTGTGCCTACCCAGAGTATTCAGTTCATTAATCCTAACGACATTGAAACCACGACCGTTCTGAAAGATGCCGCTTCGGCTTCGATCTACGGAGCCAGAGCGGCAGCCGGGGTGATTGTACTGACGACCAAAAAAGGCCAGCGCCGGGCGCAAAAGCTCAGCGTTAGTTACGATGGCTTATATGGGGTAACTGATCCTGGAAAAGGGCTTCCGATTCTGAATCCGCAAGAACAGGCCGACTGGACCTGGCAGTCTCGGCGGAACGATATTTTTCAGACGGGCGGCACGGTGGGGCCATCTAGTTTTACCAGTATCGCTAATGGACAGTATGGGTCGGGACAAACGCCGGTATTGCCTGATTATCTGCTGGTTGGTAAAGTGCCGGGCATTATTGGCTCCGTTGACCTAGCTGCTGAGCAGCCTAATTACAACGTTAATTCGGACAATGGGGCGATCTATAATGTGATTGCTGCCAACAAACAGGGAACCGACTGGTATAAAGCCATTACGCGGGTGGCCCCCATGACGCGGCACACACTGGGCATTTCGGGCGGAACTGAAACCAGACGGTATTATTTGAGTCTGGGTATGCAGCGGCAGGCGGGTATCGTTACAAACAATGATTTTTCACGCTATAGCTTTCGCGCCAACACCGAATTTGACCTCAGCAAAAAACTTCGGTTTGGCGAGAATATACAAGTTGCTTACGTATCGGCGACGGGTTTGCAGGGCACAACGGGTAATTCGTTGGGGAGTAGCACCAACAATAATTCGAGCGTTGCCTCGGATGAGAACGATATTCTGTCGGCGTTTCGGATGGCTCCTATTATTCCGATCTATAATGCGTTTGGAGGGTATGCGGGCACGGCCGCTCCGGGTTTCAGCAATCCCCGAAATCCAGTGGCCAGTCGGGATGGGCAGGCCAATAATTTGAATCATACGGTGAATATTTTGGGAAATGCCTACGTAGCGTACGACCCCATTCCTGCCATAACGCTGAAGAGTAGTCTGGGCGGGACATACTACACGAACTACGCCAATTCATACGTTCGATCCACTTACGAAAACTCCGAAAATATTGCCAACTATACCTATTCAGAATCGTCCAACGTAGGATTGGCCTGGACGTTTACCAACACGGCCCAGTATAAGCAAACGTTTGGCAAACACGACTTGAGTGTGCTGGCAGGCCTGGAAGCACTCAACACAGGTAGCGGGCGGAGTATCATTGGTTCGGGTATTAATCCCTTCACCACAGACCCTAACTACGTAACGCTGAGCACCACAACGCCCGGTGCGACTCGTCAGGTGAGCAGCACGTATAGCAAAGGCAATAACTTTTACTCGATTTTTGGGCAGGCCAAATACACCTACAATGACCGCTACATTGCCACGGCGGTGGTACGTCGGGATGGTTCGTCCCAATTCGGCCCAAGCCACCGATTCGGGGTATTTCCGGCGGTTTCTGTGGCCTGGCGCATTTCTGCCGAAGAATTCATGAAGAATTGGCCCTGGATTTCGGACCTCAAAATTCGAAGTGGTTACGGGCTGATGGGGAATTCGAATTACCTCAGTTCAACCAACCAGTTCAATTTATTTTCCACCAATGCAGCTAACGGCTACGATCTGGGCGCGACAAATAATTCCATCGAACCAGGTTACTATCCGAGCCAGTACGGTAATCCAGACGCCAAATGGGAAACCAGCATTACGTCCAACATTGGTATCGATGGCTCGTTTTTCAACAATAGACTGGAGGTAATGATCGACTTCTGGCGGAAAGATAACAAAGATTTACTCTACCAATTGGCCTTGCCGAGCGTCGTGGGCGTTCGAGCCAACGCACCCTTCCTGAACGTGGCGAGTATGCGCAATCAGGGGATTGATTTATTGCTTACGACAAGAGGAAAACTCGTTGGCGATTTGAGTTACGAAGTGACCGGAATCGGCAGTTTTTTAAGTAATCAGATTACGGCCATTGCACCATTGGTGCCGTATTTCGCAAGTGGCGGTACGCGCATAGGTGGGCCGGTAGTACGTAATGAGCCGGGCCATACCTTATCGTCATTCTATGGTTATCAGGTAGTTGGTTTATTCAATAGCAAAGAAGAAGTGGCATCAGCCGCGACACAGTTAGGGGCGGCTCCCGGTCGCTTCCGCTTCGCCGATCTTAATGGCGACAATAAGATTGACGACAATGACCGGACATATCTGGGTAGCCCGATCCCCAAGTTTACGGGCAGCATCACGCTAGGATTGAAATACAAAGGCTTCGACATGAGCACCAATCTATATGTCTCGCTGGGAAACCAGATTTTCAATAACCAACGGTGGTTCACTGACTTCTACCCCTCGTTCACAGGGGCTGCAGTAAGTGAGCGGGTGAAGGATTCGTGGTTGCCTACGCATACCAATACAAACGTGCCGATTTTCGAGAGTGCAACCAATTTCAGTACGAACACACAGCCTAACTCCTACTACATTGAAAATGGTTCCTACGGTCGGGCGCAGTATTTGAATTTAGGTTATAGCTTTTCGAATGCACTATTGAATCGACTACAAATGAGTCGGTTACGGGTTTCGGTATCAGCGACGAATTTGTTTACCATTACTAAATACAGCGGATTAGACCCCGCAGTTGGCGGTCTGGCGGATGCTACGTTCGGTATTGATATAGGTAACTATCCAGTCACTCGGGGCTATAATGTAGGCCTGAGTTTTGGCTTTTAGCGCGACAATCCATTACCTAGCTTTTGTTCGTTTTGTTGAAATATTGTGCAATAAATCCGTACTTTAGTGCAATAAATCCACGTCACAATTCCCGCCTGATTTTGACCTTAAAGACGTCTGTCAATTATTGAGAATATTTGGTTTTAGTTAATATGGAAAGTTATAAATTTCCATCTAATCCTCTCGAGGAGAA
Organism: Spirosoma sp.; assembly: GCA_964263725.1. Classification (GTDB taxonomy): domain Bacteria; phylum Bacteroidota; class Bacteroidia; order Cytophagales; family Spirosomataceae; genus Spirosoma. Next base: position 9,469 of record CAXVWN010000433.1, on the reverse strand, counting down.
AGCTGGTTTTCCTATTGATAATCAAACGACTATTCTTTCAAATAGTGGGCAATCCCCTGTTGAACCTGACACGAATACCATTGAACAACAGCAATGGTTATTGCTACAGAAGAGTAATGCAGACGCTTTATCCTGGTTCTATCAGCGGTATGGCAAAATGTTGCACAACTACGGCTATCGGCTGGTTCCCGATAAAGAACTGGTCAAAGACACGGTGCAGGATTTTTTTGTTCAGGTCTGGGGTGGTGCGGCAAAATTGCCAACCGTTACGTCCCCAAAAGCGTATTTCATTGTGGCGTTACGTCGGGAGCTGATCCGGCGCATTACGAAGCAACGCCAATTTTCGGACGCTACACCCGACGAAGACAGTGAGCTTTCCGTTGAAGAACAACTCATTGCCACGCAAACCGACGACTTTATTACGGAGAGTTTAGCCCGTTTTATCAATCAATTGCCACCCCGTCAGCGCGAAATTATTTTCCTGAAATATTATAGTTCTCTGTCAACCGAAGAAATCGCTGAAGTGATGGAGTTGACTTCGCCCTCCGTATACAAGCTCCTCTACAAAGCGCTGAATAATCTCCGACAGCTTTGCACGGGTTGGGAAGCCGTTTGGACATTCTGCTGTCTCACGTTTTCTACTCTATTGACTGAGTTTATCAACTAAAATCACTTCACCATACATTGCGAATAGTATCAGGACGGGTCACGGCTAATTGAGGCCGGGCCGCCGGTGCGGTTATCTAATACTATTTACTGGATTTGTAGTTGATTGTAAATAAGGATTTTGCGTCAAAATATACCGTCAACGAAAATCGTTCAGGAAAACCTCCGAATATTGCCAGGACAAGACATTACGTTCGGCGCTGGGTCTTAACGGCTTCAACCCATTCGGTTTGCTGACAACGCGGGCACCTGAGATGGCTGACCCCTATCTGCTCGATCTGGCCGCAAGTAGTACAGGCATACTGCCCCGCTTGACTTAAGAGGCCACTTTTTTTGTGGTACAACTTAGGAAGTACGGGTAAACCTGGCTTAACGTCTTCATCAGCGTAGTAAAAAAAACTCAGGTTGCCATTCGTTTCTAAGATGGCCGTTTGGACCTGGCCTAGGTGTTCGATGTTTTGTTGCCGCATCTCGGCAAAAAACTCGTCTTTGGCAAAGGTATGTTCACCGGCGTCCAGGACAAACATGCCCTCCTCGATCACATAAACAGGGTCTCCTTCCACGAGACTTTCGAACCGTTCGCTTCGAGAGGCACCCCAGGTGATCAATCGGTAGAACACCATAATAGTGGCAAAAACAATCAGGGCAGGAACAATGGCATTATCAGGGTTAACCATGGGGTCACCCGCTGCGGAGCCCAGACCAATGATGATCGCAACCTCAAAGATGGACAACTGGCTAACTCCTTTTTTGCCCGAGAGTCGCAGGAAAACCAGAATGACCGAAAACATAATAAAGGTTCGGAGAACAATTTGAAGGGCTAAGCTCCAGTCTAAATCAGCTAGGAAAACTTCGTTGAGATCAAGATTCATAAAGGTGGCGCATATAGATAGTTAGTACAGGCGAATAATGTCAACCCGCCTTGGTCAAGTGCCCTGTACAATTCCAACCGGTAAAAACGGGAGCTCCGGTTTTAAGCGGGTGAACGTAGTTGTGGGCATCAATATTGTTATTTTCAGAAACTTGGTTTATTACTTGGAGATTCGATGATCACTAACCGCGACTCGACACGGTCCGCCTGTGCGGGAACCCGCCTGGCGACCATTGGTAATTCCGGGTGAATTCGCAGGTAACTTTTCCTGTGTGCCTACTTTAACGGGCAACAATTTAAACATTCATCAGGAGAGAACTGCCAACCGAAATAATGGGACGGCTGGCTGACAACTTTATTGTGATCATGGTAACCGTTGAAAAGATAGGCTAAAAGGAGAATAACCTATGTCTTACCCAGTTAATTTGTAAGCTAATTAGCTAATAGACCGCCGGTTAAAAGCCTACTTTCAAACCATGCGTTCCAGTTTGCAGTTGAACCTAATTGACATGCACGTTTTAAATTCGATACGCTATGCAAACCAAGCTCGTTTCAAGACTACTCATACTCGCTCTAGTAGCAAGCTGTCTGCTTGCCTGCAATTCGACCGATAAAGCAACCAATCAGTCACCAACCGATACATCGACCAGCGTGACCAAACCAGATACGGTAATAAATACAGAGTCTGTTATGGAACATCCTAATCCACCACCGGCTAAGTAGTCAGAATGGTCCTGACGACTTGCAGGTTGATCTACTGAAGAAAGGATATACTTGTTTGACCCAATTATCTTGGCTATGAAAAAGATGATTACCCCACCCAAAAGCAAGCTAACAAATGAATAGTGCCGCTCCTCGTTGCAACGGCTTACCGCTATTGCGACTGCTTACAATAGGCTTACTGACATTGCTGAGTGCGGAACGAGCGTTCGCCCAAACGAAAACACAGATGGTACGAATCGCTAAAATCGTAGTTGACCCGGCTCAGTTAGAAGCTTACAAGGCTGCTGCTAAAGAAGAAATTGACGCGTCAGTACGACTGGAACCGGGTGTCCTGACGCTGTATGCGGTTGCTGAAAAAGGCAACCCCACGCACATCACGATTTTAGAAATTTATGCGGACATCAACGCTTATAAAACGCACATACAAACACCGCATTTCTTGAAGTACAAAACCGGAACGAAGGCTATGGTAAAGTCGCTGGAACTGGTGGAAGTTGACCCGTTGGTGCCCGGCATGAAGATTAAAGAATAATCAGGTTAAACAAGCCTATCATTCCCATAAAGATTCTCAGCCTTTGGCGTATAAACTGGAAATCGCAGAGCCGGAACTGATAGTTGGTTCCGGCTCTGTGATTCAACGTCAACTCGTCTTAAATCCGTTTATCTACTTGGGGCTTAAACGGCTGATTATACTGTCGTTTGCCGGTGGTTTTGTACAACGCATTGGCCACTGCGCCAAACACGGGCGGGAATGGTGGCTCACCTAAGCCAGTCGGGTCGAGGTCATTTTCGACAAAGTGAACCTCGATCTTCTTCGGGGCTTCATTATGCCGAATGAGCCGATAGTTGTGGAAGTTGCTTTGCTCGGCAGCGCCATTTTTATGGGTCAGGGCACCGTAAAACGCATTGCCAATCCCGTCGACCACCGCACCCTGCACCATATTGGTGGCCGATTCCGGGTTGACCACGATACCACAGTCCATCGCACTAAACACCCGTTCGACATAGGGCCCGCCATCGCGGGTCACCATATCGACCACGTGGGCCGCGTAGGAGTTATGACAGAAATAAGCCGCTACCCCCCGGTGGTACTTCTCGTTACCGGGCTTGTTCCAGCCCGACTTGTCGCGTACCAGCGTGAGCACCCCCGCATACCGATCAGCGTCGTACTCGTTGTTTTTGCCGACGGGAGCTTCCTTGGCCTTTTTTAAGAGTTCGAGTCTGAACTCGATGGGGTCTTTACCCATAGCCTCAGCCACTTCATCCAGGAAGGATTGTTCGGCCGCTGCGTTGAAGTTGGAGCGCGGAGCCCGGAAAGCGCCAATGGTAATATTGGACGGAATCTCCCAGCTTTCGGCCAGGTAATTATCCACCGCTCCGGCCGGGAACCGATTGGCGTGGATCGCGTTTTCGGGAATGCCACCCCCTTTCACATGGAAACCGATCAGATTTTTGTTCGCATCTAACGCAGCCCGGTACGTAGCTGTGTACATCGGGCGATAGATGCCGTAGGTCATGTCATCCTCGCGGGTGTAGATCAGTTTGATCGGCGCTTTGACTTTTTTCGAGATCAGAGCCGCTTCGATCAGATAATGACAATAGGCTCTACGTCCAAAGCCACCCCCCATCCGCGTCATCTGAATCTCAATCTTGTCGGCGGGCAAACCCAGTCGTTTTACCAGTGTTGGTTCGGTCCAGCCCGGTGCCTGCAACGGACCGGCTACCAGTGCTTTTTCATCGGTCACATGGGCGAAGAAATTCATCGGCTCCATGCAGTTATGAGCCAGAAAAGGCGCGTTGTAGGTGCGTTCGATAATCTGAGCCGCACTTTTGAACGCCGTTTCGGGGTCACCGTCTTTTCGTAATTGTTGCGCGGGCTTTTTAGCCCATTCTGCCATTTTTTCCAGTTGGGCAGTGGTACTTTCCAACTCACCCGGAACAATGACCTCCCGTTTGCCGCTCCTACCCATCATGGTATCTTTGGTATCGCCTGTAGGCTCCCAGTCCACTTTTAGCTTTTTGCGGGCATTCATGACTTCCCAGGTCGTTTTGCCTACCACGACCAGCAACTCGTTGAAGGTACGGGTATCGAAACCGCCCTGCTCGAATCCATCTTCATATAATTTCAGCGTGAAAACGTCCTTGATGCCCGGCATTTTGAGAGTTTGTGAGGCATCGAACGATTTCAATTTCATGCCGAAGGCGGGCGGATGCTGAATCATGGCAATGAGCATTCCCTCGGTTCGATAATCCAGCCCGAACAGCGGTTTACCCGTGACTATTTTTAGTCCTTCGACATTTTTCTTGGGTTTTCTAACAATGGTAAAATCCTTCGGGGCTTTTAGTTTCATGCCTTTTGGCACCGCACCGGTAGCGGCTTTACTGGCCATTTCACCATATTTGGCCGACTTCCCGCTCGCATGATGCAATACGCCCGCTTTGGTCGTCACTTCATTGACGGGTACCCCCCAGGTTTGAGCGGCTGCTTCGCACAACATCTGCCGGGCGGCTGCTCCGGCTTCCCGGAGTGGTTTCCAGTACATGCGAACCGAATTACTGCCCCCCGTAAACTGAGGCCCTAATTTGGCGTTGTCGTGCGGACCCATTTCAACCACCACGTTTTTCCAGTCGGCATCCAGTTCTTCGGCCACCATCATCGGCAGCGAGGTCATCACGTTCTGTCCAAACTCCGGGTTGGGACAAATGAGCTTGATCACATTGTCGGGTGTAATCTGAATGTAGCCATTGAGCTGACTCCATTGCGCAGGCACGTTCAGCGCCTGTAATTTATCAGCGGCTTTCGCGTTGGATAACCAACTCACACTGAGCAGCATACCCCCACTTGATAGCAAGGATGCCTTTAAGAAGGAACGCCGGTTATAGGAATTTTTAGGAGAATTCATGATCAAGGGTTTATTTACGAGTGGACGAGGAAGTTCCTTCTTTTGCGGCTGATTTGATGGCTTCTTTGATACGCAGGTAGGTTCCACACCGGCAGATGTTCCCACTCATAGCCGCATCGATATCGGCATCATTGGGCTTCGGATTGGTTTTTAGTAGGGAAGCCGCGCTCATCATTTGCCCCGACTGACAGTAGCCGCACTGCGCCACATCGTGTTCCAGCCACGCTTTCTGCACGGGATGGTCGCCCGTAGCCGAGAGCCCTTCGATGGTGGTAATGGCTTCTTTACCTACGGCAGAAACCGGTAGTTGACAGGAACGTACTGCCGTTCCATTTAGATGAACCGTACAGGCTCCACATTGGGCGATGCCGCAGCCGTATTTGGTACCCGGCATGTCCAGGTGATCGCGTAGTACCCAGAGCATCGGCGTGGCTGGATCGACGTCCAGTTGCCTGATTTTACCGTTGATTTTTAAGTTATATTTTGCCACAGGAGTAACAAGTAAATGGTTTAAACTAAAAATATAGGGTGCGTAGTATGATCAATTAATCGACAAACTGTTCCTCATCAATAGATATCCGTTCATGAATCGGCCCAGGCCGGTCGGTCAAAAATCCACCCGTCCGCTGGCTGAAAAAGGCTTTAATTTCGCTCAGAATAGACAGCGCGATTTCATCGGGTGTTTCTGCTCCCAGGTCCAAGCCAATGGGCGAATGGACGCGCTTCAGAGCCGACGGGGCGAAAGACTGTCCCGTTTTTTTCCACTGGTTCTTCATTTTTTCGTAACGTTTCCGTGGGCCAAGTACACCGATGTAGGGAACTTCGGTTGGTAGCAACTTGGTCAGCACGGCCAGATCGTAGGTATAGTTGTGCGACATCAGCACGGCGGCCGTCTGATCGGTGAAGACAAGCTTATCCGTCACGGCGTCGGCATTGGCGTAGAGCAAACAGGTCGCTTCCGGAAAGCGTTTGGGTGCCAGGTGGGCAATGCAGTCTTCGGTTACCGTAACCCGCCAGCCGATTTCGGTGGCCAGGCGGGTGAGCGGAATTGTATCGTAGCCCGCCCCAAAAATCACCAGCTCGATACCTGGATCCAGACGTTCAATAAAGACGTCAACAAAACCACCAACTAGGGGAATCATGGCCGTCAAGGGTTTGCCAACCTGCATAACCAGTTCCATATCGGGCCGTAGCCAGGTTGGAATATCATCCGTTGGTTGCTCCGTGAGTACAAAGCGGCTCCCCTCCCGTAAGCTTATGCCGGATGTTCTCCGGCAAACGGTGGCGATGACGCGCCGATCCCGATGCTAACTAAATTCACGTAACAAAGCAATGGGATTGGTCGGATCGGCAGGATCAATCGGCTCAATAAACACGTCGATGATGCCGTTGCAACCCAGTCCTACGCCCAGGCTGTTGGCATCGTCGTCCATGGTATCATAGCGCACGACCATGGGTTTGCCTTCCAGCATCACCTGGCGGGCTTTGCGCAACGCATCCCCTTCCAGACAACCACCACTGATGGCCCCCTCCCATCGGCCATCGTCACTCACCAGCATGCGGGCGCCGGGTCGTCGGTAGGCCGACCCTTCTACGTACACGACCGTTGCCAGGGCCACCCTGCGCTGAGCATGGTCAATCTGATCATAAATGGTCAGTATACGGTTGATTTCTTTCATGCCCTGATGTTTTTGATAGGATAGTGCCAGAAACAAGCGGGCCATCATCCGCTAGTTTAACTCGAATTGTATCCGAACAAATGTCTCGTTTATACTCGTAAGACTTGGTATACAGATTACGGATATTACTACCATTATTACTGATTAAGCGAAGGCGAACCAGATTGAATCCATGTTAAACTTACCTTTGACGATTGCGAAAACTGCGCTCTATTCTGGCATAAGTTACAGGTTTTCGGGATATAAATCAGGGGCCGGACGGCGGGGCATTGTATGCCATTACGGACGGGGGAAGACTGTATCGTATCGATAGACGGTAAGTAGACACTCTACTGGAAAGGACCGGGGTGGTGCCGCACCGCTAAGCAGCCAGCGGCTGAACTGGCCATTGCGACGCAGGGCAGATAGTTCACGCAGGGCCGTCTGAACGGTCTGACTTGGAGTGGCATACCGATTGCGGTCGTTTGGGATTATAGAAACAAAAACCACCTGTTGATCATCGGTATAAGCTAGGGGCCTAGTCTCATTGAAAGAGCGTTTACGGATTCAATGAAACGTAGAGTTATAAATATTGAATGAAAACGAAACGGTGTTAGTTTAGGTCTTGCTTTTCACAGGATTAGGCAGGATTCATTTTAATTTTTTGAATAGGGCCAACATGGTTTCAGGATCAAGACTAGCCATGTCAATCAACTTCAAGGACTTTACCATTTTCAGGGTAGATGTTTTGTAATGCTGAAAATGCGGTGTTTTCAAATGCGATTGATAAGCTGCCTGGCTCGCGTATACCTCGATTAACCTAATTTGGGTTGGTTTTTCCTTCTCATACATTGGGAAAATAGCAATGACACCAGGCTCTAGTTTGACCGAGTTGGCCGCTTCTTCTTTCAGTATGGCCTTGTAGTCGTCCAGATCCTCGGCCGCGATCTCAAGTTCCGCGATGCGTACCATTATATCCGGTTCGATGACGGGGACAGTTGGCTTGGCTATTAATTGTCTGAGTGAGTTTGCCTGAGTTCGGCTGATGAACGTCTCGATCAAGTCCGCAACCTGAACGAATTGACTTTCGGTAAGGCCGGTATTCATCCCCATTTTCAGGTGAGCCTGTAATTGGGGTACTACGCCCGGCATGGCGGCCAGGGCAGATATAGTAACCAATTCCCGTTGTTGATAAGTCAGCACATTGCTGTCAAATACGTCGGCAAAAAGGTGCTCTTTCAAAAAGGCGTCGATTCGTGGGGCGAATTCACCAAAACCGGGTGCTGGCTTTGCCTGTTGTGTTTTGGTCAGTGTTTCCAACACCTTTCTGCCCGATTCATACTTGCCGGAACGATCGTCAGGCAAACGAATATCCTTTCCCAGAGGGTCCTTGGTGCCTTTCGCTTTTCGTTCGTCCAACACCGTCATAAACGTGTTTATACCGTTCAGACTTCTAGGAAAACCACAATAGGCATATAATTGCACCAATAACTCTTTGATTTCATTGACCGTTAGGCCGGCATCGAGTCCCGCGCTTAACTGCTCTTTCAACCCGTCCAGATCACCCGTAGCGGTTAACCCAGAAATGGCGACCATACGCTGTTGTTGAGCAGTCAAATCCTGATGAGCGGCTGTTAGGGGCTGAGCATTCATACGTGTTGCGGATAATAGGAGACTAAAAAGAAGTATTCCTGATAGCCATTTGTTTTTACACATCGTTGCTATCAATTAATGGGTATTGACTTCCGAATATTCTTCATTTGTGACCGGAGTAAGCCAAACTACATTTTTATCACCCTGGTAATTGGTAATGGCGATATGAACCAGTTTGCTGGTAGCCGATGCACCATGCCAATGCGCTACATCTTCAGGAATATTAACCACATCGCCTTTTTTGATTCGCTGTGCTGGTTTGCCCTTTTCCTGATAAAACCCTGTCCCCTCAACAACGAGTAAGACTTGTCCTTTCGGATGAGTATGCCACTTGGTCCGCGCTCCGGGTTCAAACGTTACATTACCCATTGCAAAATCGTTATTCTTGTCTCTCGCTACGAGAGGAGTCAGATAGGCATCCCCGGTAAAATACTCATTGGTTAGTTTTTCCCCTTTTGGAAAAAGCGATGTGTTCGAATCTGGGATCATTTTTTGAGGCTGATTTTGACCAAGACAAGCCGTCGTTGCTACGCTCGTAGCGACAAACAACCCGATGGCGATTAATTTAGTCATAAGCAGTAGGACAATACGTTTTGTTTAACGGTTATGTGTCAAATAGTCTTTACCACTTTGGCCGGAATGCCGGCAACGACCGTATTGGGTGGCACGTCCCGACTGACGACAGCGCCAGCAGCCACCACCGCGTTCTCACCCACGATTACACCGGGCAAGATGGTCGCTCCGGCACCAATCCAGGCATTACGTTTGATGACAATCGGCTTAGGAATTAGTGTTTGCCGATCAGTAGGATCTAACGGGTGATTTTCCGAGGTCAGATTGACACGGGGACCGACCTGCACATAATCTTCCAGGGTGATACCGCCAATATCCAAAAAGGAGCAGGCATGGTTAATAAACACGTTCTTGCCAATACGAATGGACCGGCCAAAGTTGGTGTAAAAGGGTGGGAAGATCGCTGTTGAGGCATCGATCGG
>CAXVWN010000432.1:0-19061 GCA_964263725.1 Spirosoma sp. | reverse complement strand
AATAAGCTGGTTTTCATTTAGTAGTGATAGATCCCGGATGGTATATTCGTTGCCAACTTTTCGAATCAGACTTTGTGAATTTAGTGTCCAGTCGCCATCCAGTACGCGCAATTTGGATTCACGAAATGTCAGATCAATGGCATCGCCTTTAAAGCTCAGATCACCATTCAGATCGGCCCGGTTTACGTACCGACCGCTGCTGTCGGCCTGTTCAATCCGACTCGTAAAATCAATGTGATCAACATCCCAAGAAGCTTCTGCCTGAAGATTACGTGTGGGCAGGAGCGAGCTGAATAATTGCCGTTTCGACGAAATAACTGCCGACGCCAGCACTTCTTCGCCGTAAGTAAATTTAGACGTGGTCAAATCGAGGTCACTCGGACCGAAACCTATCTTTCCGAAACGTAAAGAATCCGTTTTGACAGTCGCTGTCAGAAATAAGGTGTTTGTCGCCGTAAACCGGCCTTCCAAACGGGTAGCAGGAGCTATGTAGACCGGCGAGCCTAAAAAAGCCAGTAAGGGCGTACTATTTTTGGTGATGACCTGGTAGTCAATGCCATATCGTGGATTAGGACTGGCTGCGTTTTTCCCGGCAAGGCGTTCTGCCTGACGCCGTTTCTGGTCATAATACGCCTTCATACCAGCCGCATCGCCCGCAAAATAGAGTTGGTATTCCTTTGCCAGTTTGGTCAGGTCGTCGATGGTGCGCTGTGGCTGAAATGTGCCTTGCAAACGGGTCGTCAGAAAATCGGAATCAAGATCAAAGTAACGTTGATTCCCGCCGGAGTCTGGCCGTTCGACTGATGAAGCCAGGGTGAGTTTCTCGACAGCCAGATTACGTTCGGGGCGGCCGAGCGTAAGGGTCGCGTTCGTGAAAACAGCCGTACCAACAATATCATCGAGTTTACCACCCTCTAATTTAATATCCAGATTAGTTTTGACCTCCAGCGAATCGCGCAGATATCCTAACTCCCGCAGATCGGCGTGTTCTACCATGCCCCGAAAGTCGTAATGATTGCGTGGCCCATTCAGGTTAAACTCTCCATCGAGATTGAACGCCAGATTTGGGTCGTGAATGGTTAGCTTACCTTGAAACAAAGCCTGTTGCAAATTTCCCTGAGCGGCTACATTGCGGTAAGCATACCCCTGCCAGCCAAACTGACCAAACTCCCCATCGAAATCAATACTAGCCCGTTTCAGATCAGTACCTCGCCCTGTTATTCGTCCTTCGCCATCGAGTTTGCCAAATTCTTCAGGCTGATTTATCAACTGACCAAGGTCGAGATTCTCACCTTTTAAGTTAGCCGTATAAGTCGTCAGATCAGAATTGTCAGCGAGTTTCAAGGCCAAATCGCCCTTTACATTGCCGATGCCGGTTTTAAAAGTGCCTTTTGTTTTGAAATCACTAAATGTACCGGCAAAGGTGGCATCGAAGACTACCGTACCTAATTTCTGAATCGTTTTGTTGAAAGATGAGTCGGGATAATATTGTCGGATATCGGCCATGTTAACAACCGAAGGTGTAAACGCAAAATTGACCGTCGTTTTATCCATATCGGGCAATCCTTTCCAGGCAATATCGCCCGCTAATCTACTGCGTCCGCCAGAGCCAAATCGAAGATCGGTATGCCGAAGCCGGAAATCGTTGACCGTGCCGGTAAAGTTGCAGGTCAGCAACCAGGTTTCATTCAGGCCGCGTAAATAGTCGGAGAAAAAGCCCAGGTCTTTCGACTCAACTTTACTATCGCGAAAGTTGCCCTGTATGAGAACCCGGCTGTTGAAGTCGCCAAATGCTGACGGCTTATCGTAGAAAAACGTCAATCCGTTACGAATAACCGAATTGCCAATATGGGCGTACAAACGGCCCAGTTCCATTTTGGTGTTGCAATATAAAAAGCGGGTGTCTAATTGCCGTATTTTTATTCGGGAATCACGGTCAATGCCCGACAAACCCTTCGCATCAAACGCAATTGTATCACCCAATACTAAAAAATTACTGACTTCAGCGGTAAGGTGCTGTAGCGTAAAATGATTGTAATCGAAGCTGGCCCGGTTGTGCAGGAAGGGTTCGCGCGGATCTTCGAGCGTATAAGCTCCCTCTACCAAATGAATATGACCGATGGTAAACGGGACATTCTGATTGGGGATACTCGGTTTGGTTGGGTCGGAAGTTAATTCTTCAATGCGGGCGATAAAATCATCGAGATTCGTGTCCCCATTTGTCCGATTTTTTATCATTCGCACATCGGGCTTGTACAACACAACTTCATCTAAATGAAGGTTATGAGCCGATGAATCGAGTAAATTTCGGAGATTATAATCGGCATCAATCCGCTTAACGGTAATCATGGGCCGTCCCTGGCGGTCTTTAATACGAACCCCTTCGAGGGTTAGGGAATCGAACCATTTAATAGAAACCCCGTCAATCGTAACCGGAAAGCGTAATTTGTTGGATAGCCACTCGGCTCCTTTTACGGCCAGGCGCGTTTGTACAGCCGGGAGTTGAAGACTCAGCAAAATGCCCAATGCCAACCCAAATACCGTGAGGATCAGGTAGAGCAGTGTTTTAAGAAATATGGCGAAAAACTGACGCATCCGGTGCGGAAATGCCTAATCTACAACAAATAACGAAAATTGAGTATACCTTATACTCTATAACCGAGTGAACGGTTTAGTGATAACTTACATTGTTCGCTTTTGGAGAAATCATTATCCATTAGCTTTGTACAGTGAACATTTTAGCCATTGAATCTTCCTGCGACGAAACGTCGGCGTCTGTTTTAGTCAACGGGCATATCCTGTCGAACGTAATTGCTACTCAGTTAATTCATGAACAATACGGGGGTGTAGTTCCCGAACTAGCCTCCCGAGCTCATCAGCAACATATCTTGCCCGTGGTTGAACGGGCTTTGGCCGATGCAAATCTACCCAAAAATGAGCTATCAGCCATTGCCTTTACACGTGGCCCTGGTTTGTTAGGAGCGCTTCTGGTCGGAACTTCGTTTGCCAAGGCGCTGGCCCTGGGCCTGAACATTCCGCTCATTGAAGTCAACCACATGCAGGCGCATGTGTTGGCGCACTTCATTGAAAATCCCAAGCCTGCTTTCCCCTTTCTGTGCCTGACCGTTAGTGGAGGGCATACACAGATCGTGCGCATCGACGGACCGCTCGATATGACCGTTATGGGGCAAACGTTAGATGATGCGGTAGGGGAGGCCTTCGATAAATCAGCTAAATTATTGGGATTGCCTTACCCCGGTGGCCCGTTGATTGACAAGTACGCCAAAGAAGGTAATCCCCTGGCGTTTCGGTTTCCGATGGGCGAAATGCCCAATCTGGACTTTTCGTTTAGCGGTATAAAAACGGCGATTATGTATTTTCTGCGGGATAATAGGAAAACTAATCCAGACTTTGTTAGTCAGAATCTGGCGGATATTTGCGCCAGTATTCAGCATACGTTAATCCAGATGTTGCTGGTGAAACTGAAACGGGCTGTCCGCGAAACGGGGATTCAGGAAGTTGCGATTGCCGGGGGCGTATCGGCTAATAGCGGGTTACGTGCCGCTCTCACGCAACTCGGCGAGGAGCAGGGATGGAATGTTTATATTCCTCGTTTTGAGTATTGTACAGATAATGCGGCTATGATTGCGATGGCTGCACAATTTAAATATGAACAGGGCGAGTTTACGGCACAAACCGTTAGCCCGCTACCAAGAATGAGTATGTAAGTTGTAAGTTAATAGTTAGTTACCATTAGCTGACTCACAACTACTATATTGACAACTCCGGTGCACCGGTGATGACTACTGACTTTTATGACTATTTCCGAACTCCGAATTTATCCTATTAAATCGCTTGGTTGTATTTCCGTAACTGAAACGGTTGTTGAGGAGAAAGGCCTTCGCTACGACCGGCGGTTTATGTTGGTTTCTCCTACAGGAGATTTCATAACCCAGCGCACCAATCATCAAATGGCACTAATTGATGTGGCTATCCACGGCAATGTTTTGCGTGTTTGGCATCGGCATCGCCCGGAGGATGTGCTGGAATTGCCCTTAACTATATCGGATCAACAAGACGATTCGGCAACGACTCGCGAAACAATGCTGGTTACTATTTGGGATAGTAAAGATGTACCCGCTGTAACCGTCAGCGAAGAAGTAGATCGCTGGTTTACGAACGCAATCGGGAAGCCCTGCCGGCTGGTATTCATGCCCGAAACCACCAATCGCCCGGTCGATTCGGCGTATGCGCGTCAGAATGATGCGGTTAGTTTTGCCGATGGATATCCGTATTTGCTGATTGGTCAGGCATCGCTCGATAACCTGAACCAACGACTTGCCGAACCCATTGACATGATACGCTTTCGGCCTAATATTGTTGTTGCCGATAGCTTACCCTACGAAGAAGATGCCTGGAGTCATTTTCGCGTGAGCGGGATAGATTTCTATGGCGTTAAACCCTGTGCTCGCTGTGTATTAACCACGATTGATCCGGAAACGGGAGAGAAGGGGAGGGAACCGCTGCGTACACTAGCGACTTATCGCCAGTGGAAACACAAAATTCTATTCGGGCAAAATGTGCTGGCGCAACCGACTGGCGAGTTCATTTTAGGAACTTTGCGGGTTGGTCAACCCATTGAGGTGCTTAAACGCCAAGAGCCCTGGCTGGCTCCGCCGACTACCTATTTGGCCGACGCTTAGCCAAAGAAGTTTTAAAACCGTTAGTACATACATTGAGCAGACTTTACGCGAATGACTAGTCTGATTTGACGGCTGCGGCTAACCGCTTCTGAAGAGGTAAACCAAGCTAACGACTGACGTAAAACTCCTTTGTTCGACAACGTACACTATCCATTTTACACACAATTACGAGGTATATCTTTTGCTCAATTATCTACGCAACATTTATTATTTGAGTTTTCCGGTCGTGGTGGGCGCAGTGCTATCCAACCGCATGGCCACGCGCCTATCTGATATTGAGCCAGTGCATTGGGCTACGCCTATCGTGCTGGCATTAGTAGTATTTATCATCTATACGGTCGACCGTCTGCTCGACGTTCGGAAATACGGTATTGATGACGCAAGGCAACCTCTCACGGCTCGCCATCAGTTTCATCTTGCCCATGCTTCACTACTGTGGCGGGTTGTGATTGGTGCCGCTGTCGTCGCTTTCGTGCTCACTTTTTTTCTGCCGGGTAGTGTCGTCAAATTCGGCATTGTGCTGGGCGGTATTTGTGCGGCTTACGTTGGAGCGGTATTTCGGCTTCCGGCCCGGCATCCGGCCCTGTTGTTGAAAGAACCCCTTGTGGCTATGCTTTATGCCGCTGGCGTTTGGGGGAGTGTTTGGGTACAACGTCCTTCGGTGAGCTATGTAGAGATTGCTGAAGGGCTAATGTTTATGGGCATTGCGTTTCAGAATCTGTTATTATTTGCGGTCATGGAGCAACTCGAAGCACCTGGACAAGTTCTATTTTCATTGGCGACTGCGTGGGGGCTGGAAAGCTGTGACTTAATTCTGCGATGGCTTACATTCATTATCGTGGTCACGGGTTTTGCGCTTTGCTTTGTAACGCCAGATCGGTTCGCTCAACGTTCAGCATTAATGCTTTCGCTAATGAGTTTGACTCTATATGGTATTCAGCGTTACCCGGCTTATTTTCTCAAAAACGAACGTTACCGCTGGCTCGGCGACGGCGTATTCTGGATGCCTATGCTGGTGCTGTAGAAATTCAATAAGTTGATAGCGTGGAATCTTGTGTTAATACGGATCTAGAAAGACAAATCCATTAGCATGACCTTTGTGGTATGCATATTGAACACCTTGCCGTATGGGTTCGCGATTTAGAACGGATGCGGGCCTTCTACGAAACTTATTTTAATGGTACGGCTAACGAGAAATATATCAATGTAAATAAAGGGTTCTCATCCTATTTTCTGACGTTCCCTGGCGGGGGTGCACGTTTGGAAATCATGCACATGCCGGGAATCCCAGACACAAAAAATGATATATTGATCCAATTTTCAGGCCTTATTCACTTTGCTATCTCAGTTAGTAACGAAGCCGCCGTTGATGCGCTGACCCACCGGCTGCGGGCTGACGGATTCATTATAGTAGGCGAACCCCGCCGAACGGGTGATGGCTACTACGAAAGTGTAGTATTGGACCCGGAAGGGAATCGAATTGAGATAACAGCCTAATGGTGAACCAAAGAGATTGTTCGTCAAAGCCTGTTTGATTCGTTGTCTTTGGCTTTTACCGCTATAGACTTAACATTGACTATCTCCTTCACATCGCGCTGCTGTAAAATATTAAGGATGATTTCAGTCATGTATTCTCGTTTGTTGAACACGATGTCATGCCGATTTTCGGGTAATAAGAACTGCTTTACCCGCGCATTGACTAAGTGATGTTGCGCAAACGAAACGTTGGTCGGATACACTAATTCGTCACGCTGACCATGCAGCATAGTAATATTCGCCCGGATTTTAGGCCAGTCTGGCAAAATTGCTTCCAACGCTTTTCTATGTGCCAGTTTTTCGTCATTTGCTAAACGGAGAAGTGGCGACACTCCCCAACGAATCAGCGGGCTGTCGGCAAGATAGCTGATCGGGTACGTTCGCTCCAGTCCCGGACCCAGGGCCGACGAGACAAACACGACATGGTTAACTCGACTCGGATTGTTCATTGCCAGCCGCGCCGACACCGAACCTCCATACGATGAGCCGACAATCATTAAATAGGGTGCTTTCCGATACCGTTCAATGAGCGGTTGCAATAACTCAGCCTGTCGGATAATTGATGTTTCGACCCGCCCGAAATCAGAATAACCGTAACCAGGTCGATCAACGGCTACCAATTGAGCGCGGTTGAGCAACATTGTATCCTTAAAAAACTCTTTGAAAAACGATAGAGAACTTGGTGCCCCATGAACAAAAATTACGACTGGCAGGGTAGAATCGGTCGGTGAAGCAGGCGTTTCTATAAACCGAATCGTTCGTGGCTCTTCGGTTCCCTTATTCCCATCGGTGCGTCGTTGATTGACGTGGTAATAGTGTACAGTTGGATGAATACGCTGGTTATGAAATTCTTCAACCAGTTCTTTATCTGTTTGACGGGAGTCAACAAACCAGGCTATAACTAACACGCCAACAATCAGTATGGGTATAGCAAATAGGGTCCAGCGAAAGATTCGTGTGAATAATTTCATAGTGCTATGGTGTAGATCTGTAACTGCAAATTTCCAGCTAAAAGTTTAGAATATGCCAATTGATCTTTGCCACATTAGTCATGAATAAGTAAAATACTAACGTAGTCCAGGACAAAGATCGAGCCATTTCTAAGGTGATTATGACAGATTCGTCAGTTTTTAAGAGTACGCTATTATCAGTATAAACGAAAATTAGACAGTTCGTATCTATACCATTTTGTATCAAAAAATACTCTTATAGATTGAATTACATTATAACCCTACTAAATGTTATGAAACATGCAAAAGAGGGAAGTCATAATCCATATTTGGAAGATACGGCCTATGACTTCTCTGGAAAATAAGTCGGATAATTATGGCCTGTTTGTCGTATCAGGCGGAGTCGTTGGATCAGGCTCAGGAGCAAGAGGAATAAATGTTGAGTCACCCGTTGCACCCGACGTTTCGGTTGAATCAGACTCAGTAGTATCTTCTTCATCGCCGGAGGAGCCACAGTTCAGGTAGTCTTTCATAATACCCTCTCCCTTGGGAAAGGGTCCCTGCAAGCTCTTGAACCTCGGATCGCGGTAGACTTTCTCCAGAAAACTCCCAACCAGGGGCAGTGCCGTTTTAGCTCCTTCACCTAAATCGGTCGAACGGAAGTGAATGCTGCGGTCATCGCCACCAACCCACGCACCAACAACCAGATTATTGGATACACCAACAAACCAGCCATCGGAGTTATTAGACGTAGTGCCGGTCTTAGCACCCATTTCATTGTGATTTTTGAACAGGTCGAACGACCAAAGATTCTGCGATGTACCGCCCGATTCCTGCAAGCCTCCTTGTAGCATATACCGCATCAGAAAGGCCGATTCAGAACTGATAGCTCGTTTGTGTTGACTTGTAAAGCTCTCAATTACGTTGCCATCCCGATCTTCAATACGCTGAACAATGATTGGATCGGTGGATTCTCCATCGTTTACAAAGGTACAATAAGCCCCAACCAGCTCATAAAGAGACACATCTGAGGAGCCAAGGCCAATAGAGGGAACCGCTTCTAATCGGCTCTTGATACCCATCCGATGGGCGTATTGAGCCACCCGTTCGGGGGTAACACGATCAGTTAGTTGAGCCGTAATGGAATTCACGGACCGAGCCATTGCCCGGCGTAGGGTCATATTTGAGTAGGAATAATAGCCGGTTGAGTTTCGCGGTTCCCAAATTTTGTCTTCCCCATTTTCCCGGTATTCCTTTCGGAACGGCCGGTCCTGAATTCGATCGCAAGGGCTAAGATTAATTAGTGTATCGTCAATAGCGGTGGTATAAACGAATGGTTTGAAGGTTGAGCCCGGTTGGCGCTTGCCCTGCTTCACGTGGTCGTACTTGAAGTAGTCGTAATCCAACCCGCCAACCCACGCCCGAATGTATCCCGTGCGCGGGTCCATTGCCACCATACCCGACTGCAAAAAATGCTTGTAGTAAGCAATGGAATCGTAAGGCGTCATCTCGGTTGAGTCATACCCACGCTTACTATTCCAGCTAAACACCCGCATTTTGTACTTTTTATTCTTCATGTAATACATGACAGAGTCGGGATAGAGATCTTTAAACCGCCGACTCAGCGACTTGTAGCGCTCTGTGCGCTGAGCAACGGAGTCAATAAATCCGGGCAGTTCCTTGCCATCTTCATCGGTCCAGGGATTCCGGCCGCGCCAATGATTATCGAAGGTATGTTGTAACTGCTTCATCTTCTCGCTGGTAGCCTCTTCGGCATAGGTTTGCATGTGCGAGTCGATGGTTGTAACAATACGCAACCCGTCTGTATAAAGATCGTAGCCGTTTTCTTCACCCCATTTTTTTACAAAATCCTGAACGGCATTCTTGAGGTAACTGGCTGGACCGGAATAAGGATTTTCGGGCGTAAATTCGGTTATCAACGGCAAGGCACTAATGGAATCAGCCTGAACTTTGGTCAGGAAATTATACTTGGCCATCTGCCCCAACACGATGTTCCGGCGTTCGCGCGAGCGTTGTGGATTTTTAAGTGGATTGTAATTCGTTGTGGCTTTTTGCAGGCCAACTAATACAGCCCCTTCCTGCACATTCAAACTATCGGGAGCCTTGTTAAAAAAAGTTCGGGCAGCAGTCTTTAAACCAAACGCGTTGCTACCAAAATCCACCGTATTGAAGTAATACGTAATAATTTCATCCTTCGAGAAGTTCCGTTCCAGCTTAAGCGCCATCAGCCACTCTTTTGACTTATAGATAACTTTTCGGATAAAGGGAATCCGCGATAATAAGCCTGTGTTATTTTTTTTGCGCGTTTTAAACAGGTTCTTGGCTAATTGCTGGGTAATTGTCGAGCCACCTCCATCACGGCCAAAGCTAATAACGGCCCGGCCAATAGCGCGCGGATCAACACCACTGTGATCGTAGAAACGAGCATCTTCGGTCGCAATTAGTGCCTTAATGACCGATTTCGGGATATTCTCGTACTTGATAGGAGTCCGGTTTTCGGCGTAAAATTTACCGATCATCACCCCATCCTGTGAATAAATCTCTGATGATTGATTGAGTTTTGGGTTCTTTAACTCTTCGACACTCGGCATCTCGCCAGTCAAATACAAGAAGTTGTAATTGAGGACGAATACATATAATCCCAAGGCTAGGGAACCCCAAAGTACCCCTTTGGTTATTTTTTTTAGGTAGGGATAATACCAGGAATCGGGGTCAATATACCGATGGATGAACGAGCGAAACTGGTTCCGATAGCCCCGATAAGTGCTAACCCATAGATTGACACGCTCTTCACCAGCAACTCGTGCAATTTGGCGGCCCACCCCGCGTTTGACATTGCCTAGTAATTTTTGGCGTTGTCGAAATTCGCCAAAAGCGTGCCGAACAGCGCGGAATCGCTCCCTGTATTGACTCATGCGTTAATAGTCGTAGAAAACCTGATTACTCTAGATTTGGCTTACCTGAAGGTTGCCAACTTACCCAGCCGAAAAATAGCTAAGTAAGATACCTTAAAGCATACTGACCATACGAATCTGCTGTACTATACGGGTCAATAGGCTTTATGTCAATCTAGACCGGACCTATCCGGACCGGGTTTCAAATATAACGTATTTTCGACCGATGTTATATACAAAAGCCCGGTCGTGTGAGCAACCGGGCTGGTTTTAAGATGCTTATTTTAGTTAGAAAATCAGAAAAACAAAAGAGAAATGAAGTAAGTACTCTTTTCGTTGAATTTCCTTATTCTATTTCTTTTCAAATGTCATGGCCACGCCATTCATGCAGTAGCGTAAGCCGGTAGGTTTGGGGCCATCGTTAAATACGTGGCCCAAATGCCCGCCACAAACAGTGCAAAGAACCTCGGTACGTACCATACCGTACGTTTTATCGGATACGTCCTGAACGGCGGTTTTGGTAATCGGTGCGTAAAAACTCGGCCAGCCCGTTCCCGAATCAAATTTTGTATCGGATGAGAATAGTGGACTGTGGCAAGCCGCGCAATAGAATGTACCGTGATCGTGGATCTCGTTTAGCGGGCTGGTGAAAGCTCGCTCGGTGCCATGTTCACGCAATACCGCAAACTGATCTGGTGTCAGGATTTTCTTCCATTCAGCAGCAGTTTTTACAACACGTTTAGGTGGATTATCGTCTCTCATAAAAGTAAATCCTGATAGTAAGCTGGCTGTCAGGACAAATAGCAGGGTGATTTTCATACTGTTTCCGTTGTTAAGCGATGATATTGATATGACAATTTTAGTAATGTCTTAATAAATTAATGAATCAAGCAGGCGACGTAAGAACAAAATACGATAAAGGCGTGGCCAAATAAACCGTATTTTACGTGGGTCAATTACTCAATAAACAAGAAAATAAAGGGCTACGTTCAGGCATTTACCGGAGCAAGAGCGAGCAACGTCGAGAGGGTTGGCGTTGGGCTACCTCCCTTTTTTTCAACTGTTACGGCAAAGGCATCTGCTCGTGCAACAGAACGATTCAGGCGTTGAACCAAATCGGGCACATTAGTTGCGTCAAATACACCTGCATCAACAGGTTTGCCGTTTACCATCGACCAAAGCTGATATTGCTTATCGGCGGGTAAAGCAGGTAATGATTGAACCTGTACGGCCACCTGCTTAGTAAGGCTATTCCAGAAAACCAGCATAGTACCTTGAGGGGCTTTCTCATTACCCCGCAATTCCATAGTTCGGGTTCCCGGTTGGCGTACTACTGCCAGTGCCTGATCGGCCTGCGTTTTTTGGGCGCGTAGCTGACGCACATCTGCCTGCATCTTGTTATTATCGGTACGGATAGAAGCCAGCGTTTTCTGATTTGTGCGTAATTGCGAAAGCAGGAAGAATGAAAATAACAGTAGCAACAAACCCATTGATGCCGCAACTACCCAGGTAACCCGGAATGTTGGCGATGAAGTTGTTTCTAAACTTACCGGCATCGGCCGAACGATTGTTTCCTTCACTGGCTTATCGAAATCGAGCTGGTCCAGTAACTTCTTTTTTACCGAAGCTGGGGGTTCAACGCTGTGCGAAAGAGCATAGCTTTCCAGAACTTCGGATAGTTGATCAAGTTCATGTCGTATATCAGGATAGATAGAAGACAGGCACTCGACCTCGCGTCGCTCCTGGTCGCTCACCGCACCCATGACGTAAGACTCTAAGATACCAGACGCTATGTATTCTGTGACGTTCATGATTTAAATAATTGCTTTAATTCCTGTAATGCTGCCCTAACCCGGGTTTTGACGGTGCCCAGCGGCAGATTCAGTTCTTCGGCGGCTTCTTCGTGGGTATATCCACCAAAATAAACCAGATCAATTAACTGTTTTCGCTCGGGCCTCAACTGGTTTACGATTTCCTTTATACCAATATGGTCAGGGTTAGGTTGCTCCGTATTGTGTTGCCGGTCAACAATATGTACGTTCTCTTCGTCGGTACGGATTGCGGCAAAGGGTTGTGTTTTTCGGGAACGCAATGAATCGATAGCCGTATTTCTGGCAACATTTAGCATCCATGTAAATAAACGTCCTTTACTGGCGTCGTAAGCATCCAAGTTTTTCCAGATTTTAACGAAGATATCCTGTAGGAGGTCGGCAGCTTGCTCATCATCGCGTACAATGCGTAGCACAACACCATATAAAGCAGGCGAATATTGATCGTAGAGCCATTGAAAAGCCTGCTGATCGCGTTGAGTAAGCTTTTCAATCAGAACACTTTCAGAAACTAAAGAGGACTGGCGTTTCACGAGGGGGATGTTAAGTGAGCCAAATATAGAGAATTTCAAAAAGGAACGGATACGTTCAGAATAAAATGGAACGTCTGTAAAGTAAAACCATAATTACTATGGTGATTATACGCTTATAGATAGCCTACGCCATTAAATGAGAAAGTAGAACATTACTTCATTGTTTAATCATATGCAATATGATAATTATTTGGGCAAAAAACGTTGACAAATTTTTTCGTATAACCCCCCTATTAACAGAGTTATAAACCACATTCACGGTCCGACGCATCGGCGGTCCAACTTGTCAACGTTTGCTACAGTTTTGCTTGATTACTTACACGCTGTTTTATCGAAAAGCGTCCATGCCTGTTTTTGGCATTAACACATTACTTATCCCGTAAACGACGCCATTCGCCTGCCGGTTGTCGGGGGCTTCAATGGTAGCGGTGTGACCCTGCTCATCGGTTAGTGTCATTCGTCCGCTCGACTCCTGAATGGTTAGCGTCGTTCCCGATAAAGTCTTTACCTGCGCTTTGCCATTTCCCGCTTTAATTTGCTGAGCCAACTCACTTGAACTTAACGAGCCATTCACCACATGATAGGAAAGGAGTTGTTGCAAAGCCGCACGGTTGCTGCCGTCAAGTAAGCCACTTTGTGCGGTCGATGACAGTTTTTTGAACGCGTTGTTTGTTGGCGCAAAGATTGTATACGGACCTGTACCCTTGAGTGTCTCGAACAAATTGGCCGACTGAAGGGCATTTTGCAAAGTTGTGTAGTTTGGCGATGATGCAATAAAGTCGCCAATACTGGTGTTCCTGACCGTGCTGCCGGCTTTCACCGCAGGAGCTTCGGTTGTTTTGGCACCTGAAATGGCCGCAGCCGCTCCCGCATCGGGACTGGCTGGTTGATTAGTTTTCACCGGATCGGTGGCGGTACCAGACATCGTTGTCGCGCCCGATGTATTCGGATTGCTGCCAACGCCTGTTGGTGCATTCGTTACATTATTACTATTATAATTCGTTGTATTACTGTTGTTGATTGCCGTACCATCACTGGATGAGCTTTTGCGATAACTGGCGTCTTGTGCCGACGTATTTGTAGTTGTACCGGCGTTACTGGCTTTTTGATTTGTCATCTTGCGATTACGTTTCATCGCTTTCTTTTGATTGCGGGAGGATTTGGCCGACATCGAATCTGTTGCAATAGCCCCCTGCGGATAAGTCGTTGAGGTGGCTGTTCCCGTAGGTGTTGTTTGGGCCCAACTGCTGGTAGCTACCAACGCAGTTCCCAGTATGAATAGGTTAAGAGGTCGCTTGATTTTCATAACGTTGTCGGTTAATAGTGAATAAATTATTCGTGTCATTCTAACCGATTTTTCCATAAAAAGTTTGTGCGCCAGTATGTATTGTTTGGGTAAAGGCGGGTAGATTTGTTCTCGTCTCAACCAACTACAGAACAACTTTATGCAGTCTATTCTTCCGCTACCCACCCAACCCGTTAAGCCTGGCACAAGTACTGGTCAGCACTTCTGGCAGTCTGAAGGCACTAAAACCATTGACTCATATTCTCCGGCAGATGGCCAGCTAATTGCCCGTGTCAACGTGTCTACCCGCGCCGATTATGACCGCGTTGTTGAAACAGCACAAGCTGCTTTCACTGAGTGGCGATTAGTACCGGCACCGCGCCGGGGCGAAATTGTCCGGCAAATGGGCGATCAGTTTCGGCGCTACAAGCGCGAATTGGGAACGCTCGTCAGCTATGAAATGGGTAAATCATTGCAGGAAGGTTTAGGTGAAGTGCAGGAAATTATCGACATCTGCGATTTTGCCGTAGGGCAGTCGCGCCAGCTTTATGGCCTTTCGATGCACTCCGAACGACCTGCCCACCGGATGATGGAGCAGTGGCATCCAATGGGCGTGGTCGGTATCATTTCGGCTTTCAACTTTCCCGTTGCAGTCTGGTCCTGGAATGCCATGCTTGCTTGGGTCTGTGGCGACGTTTGCATCTGGAAACCATCCGAAAAAACACCCTTGACAGCGCTGGCCTGTCAGCAAATTATTGGCGAAGTACTACGTAACAACGAAGTTCCCGAAGGCGTGTCGTGTCTCGTTACGGGTAGTCGTGATGCGGGCGAGTGGCTTTCCCGCGACCCGCGTGTGGCGCTTGTATCGGCTACAGGCAGTACGCGAATGGGTAGGGCCGTTGCCGAAGCCGTGGCTGGCCGTTTAGGACGAAGCCTACTTGAACTCGGCGGAAACAACGCCATTATTGTTTCGGAACACGCTGATCTTGACCTGGCTATTCCAGCCATCGTGTTCGGGGCTGTTGGTACCGCCGGTCAACGCTGTACCAGCACGCGTCGGATTATTGTGCAGGAAAGCATATACGACGATGTAAAAAGTCGTCTTAAAAAAGGATACGCCCAGTTGCGTATAGGGAACCCGTTAGACGAATCCTTTCATGTTGGGCCGGTCATTGATCAGGCGGCAGTAAACAGCTATCAGTCAGCCGTTGCCGAAATTCGAGAATCGGGGGGGCATTTTGTCGTGGAGCCGGGTCTAATCGACGGGTTAGGATGTGAATCGGGCTGTTACGTCCGACCGTGTATTGCCGAAGCCGAGAATCATTGGCCTATAGTGCAGCGCGAAACGTTCGCTCCAATTTTGTACCTGCTCAAATATAGTACCTTGGATGACGCTATTGCTCAGCAAAATAATGTGCCGCAAGGCTTATCGTCGGCTATTTTTACCCTGAATATGCGCGAAGCCGAACGCTTTCTGTCCGTCGGCGGGTCCGACTGCGGTATTGCCAACGTCAATATTGGTACATCGGGCGCTGAAATTGGCGGAGCCTTCGGGGGGGAAAAAGAAACGGGTGGTGGTCGTGAATCGGGCTCCGATGCCTGGAAAGCCTATATGCGCCGACAAACCAACACGATCAACTATGGCATCACCATGCCACTAGCCCAGGGAATTACATTTGAGTTGTAAGTCGGTAATTTACGTTGTTCTGGGTTTTCAAATATGGCGTGTTTCTGTCATCCCGACAACGCAGGGATCTCACATATCAGGCAATTTTAACCGGGCCGCCGGTGCGGATCCCTCCGTTGTCGGGATGACAGAAACATCCTCAGAAGAATCTTTTTTCTCTGTGGTGCTGTGGTTGATAACCTTTTTTATTCACCTATCAATTGCCGGGCGATCCCTCGCCGGTAAGTACATAGCGCATATTCATTGTCGGAAATTTACCCGCTATTTCGGCTAATGATTCGCTGCTGAGGTAGGTTTTATTGCCAATATGCCGATAGAATTTTTCCCGGCTATATCCCAATTCTTTCGCTAATCTGTAGACCGACATGTCTTGTGCGACTAGGGCTTCTTTGAGCCATTTCCCCTGAATGTTGCTCTTTTTTTCTCGTCTTCCAGCCATAAAACAAAGATAAAAAATATATGTATTTTTTGTTGTATATAAGTATTGTTAGTAGTATATTTAATACATGAAAATCACTGAAAAATCACCCCAGCCGCACCTTGATTTAGGGCAAATTCTGGACAGCGAAATCCTGTATGTATTCCAGCCATGCATCTATTATTTGATTGATGCCAGGAATGAAGTCGTCTATGTAGGAAAGACTGTAAACCTTCATGATCAGCTAGTTGAGCACAGGCGTGCCGGTGTGGAGTTCGTTCGGTTTCGCTTCCATACGTGTGGATTGAATGAGCTTGATAGTCTGGAGCAGAAAGCAATTGACCGGTTCAGGCCCATACATAGCAAGCTCCCGAAAACTAAACCGACATCCGGGCATTTGAGCAAACAGTTAATCTGCTTAAAGCACAACATTACACCCGTTGCCTTTGAGCGACTTCGGGAAGCATTCAGGTTAAATCCGGCTAGCTCATTTGGTAATGCAAAATATTATAAGCCCGACGATGTAGAGGCTTGGGTCAGGCGGTTTAAAGGGCTGGTTGTATCGGGTAGGTATGTGTTACAAGCCATGCCCACTTACTTGGCGGTCGGTATCAGTACTCGAACTAAACTAATTCAAGTCTATACGAAGCAATAAATGATTACCATTCGTATTGACGAAAAAGTACCCAGCCTGTTAGCCGTTTCTTTTCCCGAAGACACGATTGGCAATGACCTCATTCGTGAAATTCCGGGCCGCCGGTGGAGTTATTCGCGCCGGTGCTGGCTGGTGCCTAATATACGTGACGTCGTGGTGCACCTTGGACAACTGTTTGGTAAAGAATACTGTCGTTTTGACGAAGCAGTTGTTCGGCAATACAAGCCTGCCGCTACTCCGATGGCAGTCGAGCAAGCTACGAATCCGGTATGGCCTCCTGTTGGCAAGGCCATAGCTCGAAAATCGTTTCGGTATGCTCCGCCCTTGCGCGAGTGTGACCAGCATCCGGTTATCATAGCTCTTGCCGAAACAATGCGCGTTCAGAATTACAGTATCAAAACATTTAAGAACTACAAACAAGCTCTTATTGCGTTGATCCGCTACACCACGCCTACGCCACTTGGTGAATTAACCAAACCACAGTACCAGAAGTATCTGCTTCATTTGACAAACAGGAAAAAATTGAGTGGCTCAACGCTCAACATACATATCAATGCTTACAAATTCTACCAGGAAAAGATCCTACAACGCGACAAGACCTACTATGACATCGTGCTGGCCCGAACACCGGCCAAACTCCCGTCGGTTTACAGCGTAGCCGAAGTTAAAGCTATTTTTAAGGCAACGACGAGCCTCAAATACCGGACATTATTTCAGGTCGTCTATGCCACAGGTTTGCGACTCGATGAAGTAGCCAACCTGTGCTTAACCAGTATTGACAGGCACCGTAACCTGATTAGTGTAAAAGCTGGGAAGGGTAAAAAAGACCGCATTGTGATGTTGTCGGAAAAACTCCGTTTCTATCTCGATGAATATCTGGCTCACTATAGCCCCAAAACGTATTTATTCGAGAATACTGAAAGCAGCCTTACCGGCGGGCCGGAACCTCTCTACAAACGCACGATTCAATTGGTGTATAGTGAAACCGTCCGTTTTGCCGGGATTCAGAAAAAAGGCGGCATTCATACATTACGCCACAGTTTCGCAACGCACTTACTGGAAGCGGGAACGGATATACGATACATTCAGCAGTTGCTGGGTCATGAAAGTATTCTGACTACAATGCGTTACACGCACGTATCTGCTGATAGGATTAGCACAATCAAAAGCCCGCTGGACGATCTATAGGAATATATTTCTTCAATAAGGGGCGCAATTGGGCTAAGCTGTAAAAACGACTTTTGAGAATATACCCCAGTGTATATCGCTTTAGCTGGCGACGATTAATGAGATACCGTCCGCGTGAGTCAATGCGATACAACTGCTTATCTACTCCAAAGAAGTAAGTTGGATAGCCCTCAATGTCCCATAATCTTACCACCTGACAGGGATTAATGGGTTTTGCCATCATCTAACAAAAATAAGCAAACCGCTTGTCATTAAGTAAACTTTTTCTTTCCTTGCGATACAAAAAAGAATTTAACTCACACGGGGGAGGAAGAAGACTATCGCGGAACTATTTCTCGCTGATTATTAGTAGCATATAGTTCCGCGACTTTACGTCCTTTACTATGTTGGGTGGAGCAAACAAGCTGATAAAAAAGCTCGTTTGTCGGGTTGTGTGCGACAGGTTTCACGTCCCGTCGTAGGGCTTTTTTGGCTCGTTGGGCGGGTGCAGGTCGACAGGGTAAATACCTCGCAATTCGGACTTGGACAGGTTGGGTAGCTTCCTGGAGACACGAGAAACGCCCCAGTGGTTGCGGCTTGACAAAAGCGGATTTGCTAGGTGGTTGAGCTTCGCGCTTGGGTGTGAAAAAAATCGGATTGTGCGTTGTGTGCGCTCCGCGTGGGCAGGTTACCGCTGACAAGAAGCACGTCCCGCAGGACAATGGCAGCCCAACCAAGAAAGGGTGTAAAGGTGGCAAGGCTCTCGTGTTTAGGCAAGTAACTCGTTGTCCATCAGCCCTTTCGGGCGTTGGGTGGAAAACCGTAACAATTTAAAAACTATGGAAGAAAAGACTTTACCAGATTACGCTTCAACTGGCCAACGGTTAGTGCACAGAATTATTGATATTGTTCTGTTTTATGGGTCTCTGCTTGGAGCTTCTGCTTTATTGCCCAGAACAGATGATCCTGTCATTCCTATTATTTTCTTGGGACTTGCCTTTTTCTTTCCAATTCTGTACTATATGGTTTGTGAGGCTGTATTTGGCAAAACAATTGGCAAATTCATTACAAAAACTACCGTTTTGAAGCTTGATGGCACAAAACCTACTTGGACTGACATTTTTCTACGTACCATTTGCCGCCTTATTCCGCTTAACTCAATTTCTATTTTTTTTAATGGCTATGTGTGTTGGCATGACAAATTCTCTGGAACTTATGTAGCTCAAGACGAATAGAAATTTCTACGATAAGTCTGTAGTGATAGGTTGCCCGTCCCAACAGGCAGGCTTTAGGCTCGTTGGGCGGGTTGAAACGTGAGTTTTTTACCTTTCCGCCGACAGGCCAAACGCCCCGACAGTCGGGCTTTGACAAGACTCAGTGGAC
>CAXVWN010000431.1:0-6203 GCA_964263725.1 Spirosoma sp. | reverse complement strand
TCATCGGCAGCCATGCCTTTTTCCTGATTTGCATCCATTTTGCCATGAACCTGACCATTAGCACCTAACGCGTTTAGCGAAATACCCGTTTTGATATAGCCGGGACAAACAATGGTTACGCGAAGTCCCGAATCGTAGGTTTCGGCCCGTAGTGCATCGAAAAATCCTTGTAGTGCGTGTTTACTGGCACAGTAACCCGAACGCTGTTTGGTAGCCAATTTGCCCGCTACACTGCTTGTGACAACGAAATGCCCCTTGCCCTGTTCAAGCATTAGCGGTAACATAGCTTTCGTGAGGGCTATGACGCCAAAGAAGTTGACATCCATGATCCGTTTATAAACCGAGAAGTCAGTGTCTATAACAGCGCTTCGCTGCGTAATACCCGCGTTCTGAAAAACGTAATCAATCCGGCCAAACCGCTGGCGTACGGTTTCGACATAGCCGGGCAGATGCTCGATTTCTGTCATGTCCATTGGCAGTACCAGCACATCGGATGCGGGCAATCCTGTTTGCTTGGCCACCCGTTGCAATTCATCTTCACGCCGGGCCGATAAAACCAGTTTAACCTTTTCTGTGCGCCCCAGTTCAAGAGCAATTGATTCACCAATGCCCGATGAGGCACCGGTAATCCAGATAACAGAATCAGCGAATGCCATATTAACAACCAGCTTTTATAAATGAAAATTGATGCGTCCTGTTTTCTTCTGAACGGCCAACTCTACAACTTCCCCAATGGGTAAGGCCAGATTATACG
The DNA here is from genome assembly GCA_964263725.1 of Spirosoma sp. GTDB lineage: Bacteria > Bacteroidota > Bacteroidia > Cytophagales > Spirosomataceae > Spirosoma. The sequence continues at coordinate 5,449 of CAXVWN010000431.1, read as the reverse complement.
GAACATGACCAGCGGGGAAGTCGAATAACACAGGATAGTCATAATCAGCAACCGCTTCGGCTATAATCTCGCAGGCATCTTTGCCGAATGGTAGTGATAAGTTTGCGCGCATATCCGTAAACTGACCCACTACCAAACCCGCTAGTTCGGCCAATCGCCCGGCCCGACGGAGTTGCGTCATCATTCGGTCGAGCGAGAAAAGTGTCTCGTCTATGTCTTCAATAAAAAGAATTTTACCGCCAAATTCTATATCGGTTGGTGTGCCGAGTGAGTTTATCAGTAATGTTAAATTGCCGCCGACAAGTGGTGCTGTAGCTCGTCCCTGTCGATTCAAATAATGCCCGGATACCGCATAATGTGTAGGAATCTCACCAAACAACCACTGCCGTAATGACTCCAGTGATTCGGTACGATCGGGGTCACCAAATTGGCGGGGCATGAGGCCATGTAAACTCACAAGGCCATGATTATGCAGCAAACTCAGGAGTACCGTTACATCGCTGAAGCCCACCAGCCATTTTGGACTGGCCTTAAGTCCCGATAAATCGAGACCGTCGGCGATGCGGTAACAACCATAGCCTCCACGGGCTGCAAACACGGCTTTTACATTTTTATCATCGAAAAGACGTTGAATATCGGCTCGCCGGAGGTCGTCGGACCCGGCAAATGGGCCGTCAACGGCATGTAGGCTATCGCCTTCAATAACGGTGAGTTTCCATACATCGCGCAGGATACGCAGTCCATCGGTTAGTTCGTCATACGGAAACCAACTGGCCGGAGCGACCACACCGACCGTATCGCCGGGTGACAGAAAAGGTGGAAGCATTATAGTTACTGGATTATCAGATTTTATCCGCTGTTGTGGCACTTAATTCAATTCGGCTTCTTCGGTTTCGTCTAATTTATCCAGATCGACCAGTATTACGCCGTCCTGATTAACCGTAAACATGACCGGAAATTTTCGCCCCCATAGAATTTCCTCGTACCGGTAAGAAAAACGGTCATGTACCGACTGGGCAAACGTATCGTCCATTGCCTGTAAGGAAATCAAAATCTCCGTGTCCGTTTTTTCTAACTCTTCGGGCGTGCAGCCAAACAGGGGACTTTCAGCCGTGATGGGATGGACCAGAGTCCAGTCTCTCGGAAAGAAAGCCACTTTGCTGCGCTCCAGATTTAGTCCATAATATTTTCGAACAGATGTACCATCCGGCTTACTTTCTGAACGTGAGAGCGTTGCTGTTACTTGCAAATTAATAAGTTGGTTATCTCGCGTGTTGATAATGCGAAACATCCAGGCGTTCACATCCAGATAGGGGGTAAATACCGATTGTTTAGAAAATCGGATATGTGCCACCGGTCTTGAAAATCGGCCGTAAAGCAAGCCTGTGGCCAGGGCAAAGGCCAGCAAGCCGATCATGGATTCAAAAGCGGCAATTGAACTGGTGATAAAACTAGATGGCGAAATGTGCCCATATCCAACTGTAGTGAGGGTTTGGGCGCTGAAAAAGAAGCACTTCCAGAAAGGACCGTTTAAAATTTTATCATCTACACCGGTAAGGGTTTCTGCCCCGGTTAGCATATAAACGCTGGCAAAGAATATATTAGCAACTAAATAAAATACCAGAAGCCAGCACAAAAACTGAAACCAACCCATCATAATGAGTCGATTGTAGATATTCAGCCGGTCCCATAATGATCGGTTAACGCGGATAATGTTAAAACTGCCATCTTTGTTGATAAGCCGCGCGTAGGAATCGGTCAGTTTTGTGCCAAACCCAAGATCGCTGCGTCGTTCCTCCTGCTCAACCAATTTGCTATTTTCGGGAGCGTGGTTCAAAAGACGGCGGTTTGTTGTATTCATAGTGTCTATGTTTGTCGGTATCGAGCAAATAAAGAGGTCGACAAACAAAGTTATTGCAAATTTTTCCCGCTCGTCAACGTACAACCTGAATTAAGTAAATGGACAATGGATAATGACTAATTATTAGTGAAAATAGGCTGATTATTAAATTGTTATCCATTATCCATTTTGCATTGTCCATTTACATATACACCCTTCTGGTCACTTTATGAACCCAATCGAAATTGTAACTGGTTTGCTTGGTGTAACAACGCTACTCGCAGTTATCGCTCGTCGAGTGCGTATATCTTACCCAATCCTGTTAGTTATTACGGGTCTTTTTATTGGATGGATACCCGGCTTACCGCCCGTTGTTTTATCGCCCGAAGTCGTCTTTCTGGTGTTTTTGCCGCCGTTACTCTATGCGTCGGCCTGGCAGATCGACAATGTAGAGTTGAAACTCTATAGCCGCTCGGTGTCGTTTCTGGCGGTTGGTCTGGTGCTGTTTACCTCTACCGTTGTGGCCTGGGTTGCTCACATGATTATTCCCGGTTTTTCATGGGCACAGGGGTATCTGCTCGGGGCTATCATTGCCCCGCCCGATGCGGTAGCTGCTTCGTCGGTAACCAAGGGACTAAACATCCCAAGGCGAATTACGACCGTGCTGGAAGGAGAAAGCTTAGTGAATGATGCTACCAGTCTTATTATTTACCGTTATGGATTGGTTGCCATTCTAACTAGTCAGTTTGTACTATGGCAGGCTGGCCTCCAATTTATTGGAATCGCTGTAGCCAGTATACTTTTAGGCTTGGCAATTGGCTGGATAACGGTCCGTATCCATCAGGCCATTAGTAAGGATACCGTTACCAACACAGCCATAACGTTGCTAATACCCTACGGATCGTACCTGCTTGCCGAAGAACTTCATATTTCGGGTGTACTGGTTGTGGTGACTGTTGGATTGTTTGTTTCGGCTCGTAGTGGCGACGTGTTTACCTATCAAAGTCGATTGCAAACAAATTCGGTTTGGGCAGTTGTCGTCTTTTTGCTCAATGGCCTGGTATTTATTTTGATTGGTTTGCAGCTTCCCGCCATTGTCTCCGAATTGAATGGCTATACGCTTCCTCAGGCAGTAACGTACGCCTTGCTCATTAGTGGAGTCGCTATTGTTTGCCGAATTGTCTGGGTTTTCCCCGGGGCTTATTTACCTCGTTGGTTGAGTCGAGGTATTCGAGAACGGGAAGAAAAACCAACCTGGCAACAGATAACTGTTTTGGGCTGGGCTGGTATGCGGGGCGTTGTGTCGTTGGCCGGTGCGCTGGCTTTACCCATCACAATGCCCAACGGACAGCCGTTTCCGGGTCGTGACTTAATCTTATTTATTACGTTCGGCGTGATTCTTTGCACACTCGTGTTGCAAGGTTTGACGTTGCCGGTGCTAATTGATGAATTGAATGTGCGGGAGACGGTGGATGAAAAACTGGAAGAGCGTCGATTACGCCGGAAAATGGCACAACAAGCCATTACGCATTTGGAATCCAATCATTCGGCTGGGTCGGTTCACGACGATGTGTTGAGTTACGTGAAAAACACGTACGAACTACGGATTAACGAATTGAATGGAATGCTTCGGGCCACGAATACATCGGAGCGCCCGGCCGAACTTTATCAACAAGCCATCCGACTTCAGTTAGAGTTGTTGACTGTAGAGCGAACGGTGCTGAGTGAACAGCGAAAGCATAGCTTACTGGACGATGAAAAACTTCGAAAAATGGAACAGGAACTGGACCTGGAGGCCGCACGCCTTTCTTTAGTACAGCCTTTTGAGTGAACTGCAAATAGTAAGTAATGTATAAAAACTATTAGTATATAGGGCTTTAGGAGTAAACAGGCAAGCCACTGTCATCTGGCTGTTAATTTTTATTGGCGTAGTATTGAAAATACTAAGTAAAAATACTTAATTTAGCCTGAAATTTAAGAGAAACCGCCCGTAACGGTTCTCGACTAGTAAAGTGAACATAAAATTTCATTCAGGTATGATCAGTTTAGTCGTACCAGCTTTCAACGAAGAAGAGAATTTATCCGTATTGGTGCATAGGCTTATGGCTGTCATGGATCAATATGATTCCTACGAAATCCTCATTGTAGATGACGGCAGCACTGACCAAACCCGCCATGTGCTTCGGCAGTTGAGTCAGGAATATCCTGTTGTTCGATTCCTTTCGTTTTCACGGAATTTTGGCCATCAGATGGCATTACGAGCTGGTTATGACAACGCTCATGGCGACGCCGTAATCTGCCTGGATGCCGATCTTCAGCATCCACCCGAACTGATTCCGACGCTGATCGATAAATGGCGGGAAGGCTACGAAGTGGTTTACACCGTTCGGCAGGCAGACCCTAAATTGTCGTGGTTCAAGCGGACAACCTCGAAATACTTTTATCGGATTCTCCGTAATGTGTCTAACCTTCAGATTGAAGATGGCGCGGCCGATTTCCGACTTCTTGACCGGAAAGTGGTAAATACGCTTAAGCAATTTAAGGAAAACGACCTTTTCCTGCGGGGGGCTATTTCGTGGGTAGGTTTCCGGCAATGCCGCATACTGTACGAACCAGCGGCCCGCTATGCTGGTCGGTCAAAATATTCGTTTCGTAAAATGTTGCAGTTAGCGGCCATGGGCATCACGTCCTTTTCTACGCGACCTTTGTATCTATCAGTTCTGCTTGGATTCGGTATGTTTATACTAGCCGGTTTATTCGGTGCCGAAGCCTTGTATGAACACTACTTCACCAATGCAACGGTATCTGGCTGGACAACATTAGTGCTGCTTATGGCGCTTATTGGTGGCGTGCAATTTATTATGATTGGCATCATCGGCGTATATTTGGGCAAAACGTTCGTAGAAGTGAAAGGCCGACCTGCTTATATCATTGGCGACACGAGCGAGATTGAGGAGAGCGTAACAACATGGCAAGTCCCAAGCAAGAAACAACACCCAATGGGGGAAATATTTTATTCACCGTTGACGTAGAAGAGTTTGATACCGCCGTTGAATTCGGTCACGATATTCCGTTAAGTGAACAAGTGGCCGTTTCAACGCGTGGGTTAACATTATTAGCCGAACGTTTTGACACAGTAGGTGCGCGTACTACACTATTCACAACGGCTAATTACGCCCTTCACGAACCCGATTTGATTCGGGACTTGGCCCGGAAACACGAAATCGCGTCGCACGGCTATTTTCATACGACATTTGAACCCGCCGATTTATTAAAATCCCGGCTGGCACTGGAGGCATTACTGAACCAGCCAGTAACAGGTTTCCGCCGGGCGCGAATGGGCTATGTTGATCCCAGCGATGTACAGCAGGCAGGTTATGCCTATAATTCATCGCTGCACCCAACCTGGTTGCCCGGCCGCTACAACCACTGGGGCGAACCCCGACATCCGTTCCGTGAGTTGGGCGTGTGGCAGATTCCGGCTTCGGTTACGCCTACACTTCGCCTGCCGCTGTTTTGGCTAAGTCTGAAAAACTTCCCGTTTGCCTATTACAAGCAACTCTGCCGCCAAACCCTCAAATCTGATGGTTTCCTGAATCTGTACGTTCA
>CAXVWN010000430.1:0-5719 GCA_964263725.1 Spirosoma sp. | reverse complement strand
ATTTTTGTTGACCTGAGATATTTGTGAATCAGCTTTCCAGTCGGAGATCAAATTCTCTATTCTTGTTACTTCAGCAATGACCAGATCAATATTATGTTCGGCTGACAGGGAATCATTGGCTACAATGGTAATATCAAAACGGCTCCCCATTAATTTGACAGCTCTCTTTCGCAGCACCTGAGACGTCGCACTGAATCCCGATAAAAGCAAAATCAGAAATAAGACTTGTTTCATGCCGTAAAAATAGGCTCAAACAGGTCAGGCTCTTCACAAATTGAGCACATTTACGGCCTGAATTTCGCGGTTATCTACCTTGGTGGTTGCTTATCAGGTTAACGATGAAGCTGTTTAAACTTTCGTAAATGAGTTGATAATAAGTGGATTTTGTCATGGTTCCGGCCACCCGGTCTGAGGAACGAGGAATCTTCGTTAGAGCAGAAAAAAGGCCAACTCCCGAAGATTCCTCGTTCCTCGGACCGGGTGGCCGGAGCCATGACAAATTCTATATGTAAATAAAAGTTTAAACAGCTCTGTTACCCTAATAAACTATAATAACACCAATAAACTGGCTGGCAAAATGCGCACTTCAGCCCGGCCGGTAGCTAATATTAGTGGCTCACCATCGGCATGGATGAGCAAAGGGCCGTCGGCCTGTACGACAGCGTTTGTAACGGAGCGTCCACGCCAATAGGTTGAGTGATTAATTGTTTTGTTGAACAAACGCCAGGCTAGCATGCCCGCTGCCTGCGCCGGAAAGGGCCGAATTTCACACTGTTCCAAGCGTCCATCGGCAATATTGGCCGTGGGCGCCATCCAGGCATTATTACCAAACTGCCCCGCGTTGGCAAACGTCATGGAAAACAGCTCTCTTGCCTGCCCATCTATCAGAAGCGGTTGCGGCTTATATCCCCAGAATGCCCGAAATGCGGTACGGACGTAGGTAGGCAAACCACGCACAGGTTGTTTGGCAAATTCGTGCGCCACATAGGCTTCGAAGCCTAATCCAGCCGTGCAAAAAAATGGATGTTCATTTACTTCGCCACTATCAATTACCACCGGTCGCCCCGTCAACGCTCGCTCAATCGCTTTCATCGGGTTCAACGGAATTCCTAAATGTCGGGCTAAGCCATTGCCTGAGCCAATCGGCACAATACCCAGCGCCGTCGCCGATTTGCGCAGCGCCTGGGCCGCTTCATTGATAGTACCGTCGCCCCCAATGACCAACACCCGATTGACACCCCGCCCAACGGCCTCACGAGCCAGTTCAGTAGCATGACCGGCATGGGTCGTTAGTGCAGCCTCGGGAGCGAAACCAAGCGAATCGGCCAGGCGCATAAAGGCATCCTGAAGAAGGGCTTTTTGTTCGACAGACGTTGTACCGGAAAGCGGATTGATAATGGCCAGAACAGCCGAACGATTAGCCACTTAAGAGAAGAAAATAAATAGGATTAGAATAAATACAACGATAAAAATATAATACCAACCGTCTGAAAAAATGTACGGTTTATAGTCATTATAAAATTTTCTAACTTTTTTCATGAATCACTTACGGTAAATACGTCTGTAAAGATAGTTAGTATTCGGTTTGCTGTTGTGCTGGCAAGTTTGTGTACTAACATCGCACAATAGCAAACCAAGTACGGCGAAACCAGATTTACAACGCCTGTCCGCCATTTACGGAGAGTACATGCCCGTTCACAAAAGAAGCTTCGTCGGAGGCTAAATAAAGATAAGCATAGGCGATGTCTTCGGGTTTGCCAATACGACGGGCCGGAATGGTAGCCACGGCCTGATTGCGGACTTCGTCGGGCATAGCATCTGTCATGGCCGTTTGAATAAACCCCGGCGCTACGGCATTGGCCGTAATTCCTTTGGGCCCAAGCTCTTTTGCCCACGACCGTACCATCCCGATAATGCCCGCTTTGGCAGCCGCGTAATTCGTTTGTCCAAAGGCACCATGAACACCATTGATAGACGAGGTGCAGATAATTCGGCCATATTTCTGCTCTACCATATACGGGGCAATAACTTTAGTGCAGTTGAAAACACCCGTCAGGTTCACATCAATGACTTGTTGCCAATCGTCGAACGACATTTTTAGCAAGGTTTTATCGCGTGTAATACCAGCATTATTGATAAGAATATCGATCCGACCAAAGCGGTCATACACGTCGCGGGCGGCAGCTTCAAGGCCGGGCACATCAGTAGTACTTACATGTTTGAACTCGCAGCGAAAATCCTGATCGCGCAGCGTTTGAGCGGTTGTTTCGCCCTCACCCAATACATCCCAGATAATAACGGTAGCGCCTTCCCGGCAAAATACATCAGCGGCTGCCCTGCCAATTCCCCGGGCGGCTCCGGTAATAATGGCTACTTTATTCTGTAATCTCATAACTCAACAATCAATATATCCGTTAGCATTATGTGTCGAATAACGCAAAAATCAAGCCCAATCGCCAACTTTGTTTGGGCTCTCGGCTGTGTATCTTAGCTTTACCAAAAACATGTTCATCATGAAACAACTCTTTGTTGCCGTATTGTTCAGCCTTTTGGCTTTGCCCGCGTTAGGCCAGCAATCGGCCACAAAAATAGCCGCCAGTCGCGACCGTCGAGCCATATTAGAGATACTAAAACGCCAAACCGATGACTGGAATGCCGGACGGGTTGATAGGTTTATGGTTAGCTACTGGAATTCTGATTCGCTGACGTTTGTGGGTAAAGTGGGTGTTACGTACGGGTATCAGGCTACGCTTGCCAACTATAAAAAACGCTACCCAGATCGGGAGTCGATGGGAAGTCTTAAATTCGATATTCTACAACTGGATTTACTAACACCAACGATTGCTTATGTGATTGGGCGATTTCATCTGACTCGACCCGAAATTGGCGATGCAGAAGGTCATTTCACGTTATTGTGGCGGAAGGTCAAAAACCGCTGGGTTATTGTTAGCGACCATTCAAGCTAATAGATACAGCCGGGCTACCGGGACAAAAACTGGCAAAAACCCGTTGCACTCCGCTTTAGTCTTTCGATTTTATAAGCACGAATCTTGACTTTAGTGTTACTATCTCGAAAGGAAATATTGACTCTTTTCGAGCACAAAGTCTGGTTTATTACGTTTAAATAAAGCCTGTTTGACCCAACCATTGCTCTTTTAGGTTTCACAAGTACTCATTTACTTTAAGGCAGCTACATTTAATCTGTTTTTTGTTAGTTAACAGATTTCGTAGATTTGGCAATATTACGCAATTTATGAACGCTTGGGAACGATTTAAGAAACACTTTGTCCCAGATTCGGGCGACGGCCTGCAAGCAGGAGATGAAGCTTGTTTCTGGCGAGTGGATATGCATTCTCATTTACTGCCCGGCGTTGACGATGGTGTTAAAGATTCTGACCAAACCCTGGCCTGCCTGCAACAAATGGTATCCTGGGGCATTCAGCGAATCATTACCACGCCACACGTCAGCCGGGATTGGTTTCCTAATTCATCTACACTATTACGGGAGGGCCAGGCACAGCTACAAGCGCTGGCCGATGCCAATGACTTGCCTATTCAGATTGATGTGGCGGCCGAATACATGCTTGATGAGTTCTTCCCTGATTTATTAAAGGACAATGATTTATTGACATTTGGCGCTGAACGCTATCTGTTGATCGAAACGGGCTGGGCAGCGGCTCCCCAACATCTGGAGGATCTGTTATTCCGTATTCAAACACGGGGTTATGTACCCGTACTGGCTCATCCAGAACGCTATACGTATTACCACGCCGACGAGGAGAGTCTTTCCCAGTTACGAAATGTCGGGTGTTTATTTCAACTCAACTGGCTCTCGTTAACCGGGCGCTATGGTAGCAAAGTACGCACACAGGCGCACCGATTACTCAAAAACAATTGGGTTGATTTTGTCGGCAGTGATCTCCATCGGCCTGAGGATTTACCCGCTCTTGGCTCTCTGTTTTCACTACCTGAATATGAGTTGCTACGCTCGCAACCCCTACGCAATATCTCCCTGTTAACAACATAAAGGCTACTTATTCAAATACTTAACCAAATCTTCAATTGAGCGAATTCCTAACTGCTGTGCCTGCTCCCGGCGCATCATAAGGCAATAGCTGTTATTGAAACCCAGGGGTTTTAACCAGTCTAGCTGATACTTTTCCTGAAATTGCTGGCGAACAAATTTATAAACAGAATCGGGTTTCATTGGTAACGTCTGAAGCGTTGCGGCCGGGGGTTGCAGCACAACCAATAAACCCGTTCCGGTGTATTCAGGATAGAAATCAATAGCGCCCGTTCGGAGAGCGTCGAAGCAGATTTGAGTTCCACCAAGGCCCGATTTTGTCACAACGCGCAGATGCGTTTGAGCCTCGATAAGCTGTCGATAAATTTCGGTCAGGATGTATTGTTCCGTAAACACTTTCGATCCCATCACCACCGTCTCGGTACGGTGGTCTATTCGGTCGGTCGATGCGGTTGGTATCTTCCACAACTCCGCTTTTTTCAAAAAATCGCGGGCTACCATCTCCGGTGATTCTTTCTTATAATCAACCCGGTAATTCAGGGCGGTCATAATAGAATCGGTCAGTTTACCCGCCAGCAAATTAAGCGTTTGGCCCAGATCCGGGTAACGCGTGAGAATTGCCTGGCGAACAATTGGAGCCGCATCGTAGGGCGGAAATGCATGCCGATTGTCTGTCAATACCAGCAAGTCAAACGCCTTAATGCGGCCGTCGGTGGAGTAGCCACTGATAATGTCGACCTGTTCCCGATGTATTGCTTCGTACATCAAACTCTGGTCAATAAGCTTGGGGCGAAGTTTCAACCCATACGTTTTCTGCAACCCAGGATACCCGTCAGCACGGCCGTAAAATTCGTGTGCAAAGCCAGCAATAAGTTTGTCTTGTCGGCCCGGCAACAGGTAAAAGGCCGACAGAAATGGCACTAGTATAACAAATGCCAACGCCCCAACTCGTAATCTTTTTGCCGACAAATTTTGCAGGCGAGCCAATCCGAAATCAAATCCTACGGCCAGCAAAGCCGCTGGAATGGCCCCAGCCAGCATCATATTGACATTACTAAGGGCAATGCCACTGAAAATAAATTCGCCCAGTCCACCAGCCGCCACATAAGCGGCCAGCGTTGCTACACCCACGTTAATAACCGTTGCGGTACGAACGCCCGCAAAAATAACGGGCAAAGCCAATGGCAATTCGACTTTGGTTAATACCTGATTCTCAGTCATGCCAACGCCCCGAGCGGCCTCTTTCACCAACGGGCTAACTTCGGTTATGCCAACGTATGTGTTGCGAATAATGGGCAGCAGCGCATAGAGGAAAAGTGCAACCAAAGCCGGGCCAACGCCAATCCCCAACAATGGAATCAGGAAACCCAACAAAGCTACGCTTGGTACGGTCTGCAACACACCCGCAACGCCCAAAACACTACTCGCCAAACGTGTTCGACGAGAAATTAGAATACCGAGTGGTACGCCAATCAGCAAGGCCAGTAACAGCGACACGAACGTAAGGCCAATATGCGTCAGGGTTTGCTCCAGCAGTTTGTCGGCATGGTCGCGGACGAAAGCGAAAAAGTCGGTCATGAATTTTTAGTATCGCAAGTAATAATGCAGATTTAAACTGCCCTATCTACGGCTGTGTATGACGGCAACGGCCGACCGTCCCGATGGGGTCACATGTTTATAGGATAATCATGTTTG
>CAXVWN010000429.1:0-6111 GCA_964263725.1 Spirosoma sp. | reverse complement strand
ACAAAGGTCATTAACAGGTTTTCCCGACCCAATAATCCGGGCTGAGCCGCAAAGGGATCGAAGAGAAACCCCAGCAAACCGAGTATTGATCCTAAAATGACCAGGGGGTGCAATCGGATCAATCGTAGTCTAAAAAAGGCCACCAGTCCCAATCGATGGATTCGGTCGTCATAGGCGTAGCCAATGACAAAGCCCGATAAGCAAAAGAAAAAATCGACGGCTAAAAACCCGTGAGCGATAAAATTGTGGCTGGGATCGGTATACACCCACTCCATGAAATGAAAGAGTACGATAGCCAGGGCCGCCACCCCGCGCAATCCATCCAGAATAGTAAAGTGGGGCTTTGTGCTTAGAGTAGCCGAAGTCAATTCTCCCATGAGTAAGCGGTTGGTTCTTTCCCTAAAAGGGGAGTAAATTTTGTCATACTTGCTGAGTCGGGCGACATTAATAACCCTACTTGCTAGAGCCTGGTTAAAAATCGTATGCGACTGATTTTAGTTGAGCGTTGTTGAATCGACATAGCGTGTTTATCGCAGGAGCGTATTGGCCGTTTTTTTTTGTCGTATTCGACTGATTAGAATTGATAGTTATAAGACTAATCGTTCCCAAGACTACCCCTCTCCTACCCATAAACCGTCCGATTGTTTTTGGCAAATAGTCTCTGTTTTTTTAATAATGGTCAAACACATCCCTTCGCATACGCACACATCAGGCGTGTGCTTAAATGGAATTCACCAATCAGGCTGGGCTAATAGATGAAGATAGGCGGATCGATAAAGACATTCTAACGGGCATCGTTTAGGCGCTTTCAACCAGAACCTTTCGCAGCCAATATATCCGGGTGATGTCTCTTTCAGTAAATGGTCGTGAGAACCGTTCAATTAAACGTCTTACTGATTTCAGGAAAAACCTATTTCAGTTGTTCAGATTTTGGGTATATATTTCAACTAGACATTCTATGACATACCGGTGTCCGATTTTAGTGTAACCATGGAAGGGCATACTTTTGAGATTGACATCACAGACATTTATCTAGGAGATTAATATTATTGGCTGGCTAATCCAGCCACGGTTACCTTGTGCGACGGAACGGCATCATTGTCGCGCATCAACCTTAAGCGCTACCTTTTTACTGGAATCATCGACATGCAATACATAAGACACTTTACCTTATCCTTCCTGTTGTTCGCTGTACTTATCAAGCTACAGGCCCAAAACACGGGGCAGCCAAATTATGATGAATCAAAAGTGCCGGCCTATACCTTACCGGACGTTTTAAAAACAGCATCTAATCAGCAAGTTCGTAATAGAACAACATGGGAACAGATCAGACGGCCCGAAATCATCAACCTATTTGAAGAAAACGTATACGGACAAATGCCTAGAGCCGTTGACCACCTTACTTACTCGATAAAGCGCAAAAATGCCAGCGCCATGGCGGGCAAAGCAACCTTGAAAGAAGTCCTGATTGAGATTGTTCATAACCAGAAGCTGCTGAAAATAAATCTTGTTCTTTTTGTACCGAACAAGCCGAAAGGACCAGTGCCGGTTTTCCTGCTGATTAACAATCGGGATAAAGAAAATACGGACCCCACCCGGGCGTATAAAAGCGATTTCTGGCCGGCCGAAATGGTCATCGACAGCGGCTATGCCGTTGCGGCTTTTCAGGTTAGCGATCTGGCTCCAGATGATACGGTCAGCTATGTAAACGGTGTGCTCCAGCTTTATCCAGAGCAAATAACCGCTCCTAATGGCATGCGGGCTATTGGCGCGTGGGCCTGGGGAGCAAGCCGTATCCTGGACTATTTTGAAAAAGATTCAGCGATTGACGCCAAAAAGGTGGCTATTGTTGGGCATTCCCGGGGCGGTAAAGCATCCTTATGGGCGGCTGCTGAAGACCAACGATTTGCACTGTGTTTTTCAAATTGTTCAGGGAACACGGGGGCAGCCCTATCCCGCAGGCGATTTGGCGAGACAGTCAGTCGAATCAATGCCGTTTTTCCGCACTGGTTTGCTAAAAATTACAAAAAATTCAACAATAACGAAGATGCATTGCCGGTAGATCAGCATATGTTGCTGGCCGCCATCGCTCCAAGACCCCTGTATGTGACTAGTGCATCAAATGATCTGTGGGCTGATCCAACGGGAACCTATTTGTCGTTAAAAAACGCCAGGAGTGTTTATGCTTTATATGACAATGACTTAAATCTCCCCGCTAATCCGCCAGCTATCAACCAACCTATTATGACCTCGTCATTAGGCTATCATAATCGGAAAGGGGATCATAACTTAACAGCCTACGATTGGAGCAATTTTATAAAATTTGCCAACGTTCATTTAAAAAAATAAGGGTTTGGGTAGTTGCCAGTAATCTATTAAGTTGGTCCAGTGTCCGTAAGTTAATGTCAAGCCTGATCGAAGCACTATACCGCGATTGGAATGCGCATAAAAAAAGGTACAGCTTTAGCGAATGCCCGTAAACCCGTTTGTTTAATACAGAACGTACAGCACAACTTCATTTTAATCCCGTCCCAATAACGCTGGCGGGCGGTGGAACGGCTAAAGCAGCACCCCCAAACTCATCGGCCCCGAGGTCAGGATTGCCAGAACGGGAATTGCCATCGTAGTCGGTGGTGAGGATCGACTGAGGAAAGCCAACTTTCAGACAGGGGCTACCGGCCAGTAGGTGATACTGGGCATTGAGTTTGGGGTCTCCTTCGGAACTGTGGGCGTCGAAGCCGGTTGCGGCTTTCCACTGGGCGAAGGTTAGGTCAGGGGTTTGTCGGTTTTCGTAAATGGCCGCATTGCCGGGTCGGTAATACCGGTTGTAATCAATCTGGCTAGTACCCGCCAGCGATTCCGCTTTATCGTCTTCGTAATAACGAATCCGAATCATTGACATCTCGCCCGATTGCGACTGAACGAAAATGTTGTTCAACACTTTTGCATCGCGGCAAGGTGGCGTCCGTAACGCGCCGGTTGGACCTGCGTACGTTTCGCCCCGGCTGATGTAAAGCACGCCATACGTATCACTCCCTACATTCACGAACGTGTTATTGAGAACCTGCGGACGAACCGATGCAATCAGGCCCACGCCCCCCCATTTTGTATTGATAATGATATTGTTACGGATAATCATATCGAAGGTTTCAACAAAGTCTTTATTGTCTCTATCGAACCATTCTTCGTCAGTGTTGGTGTAACCCGCCACAACGCCTAACTCCCCACAGTTCATAATCAGATTATTTTCGATAAGGCAGTTTTTAGGACCGCCTTTGGCGTATAAACCGTTGGTTGCGATGTCGTGGATATAGCAATTCCGAACAATCATGTTCGAGCCGTTAACGTTATCAATTGCTTCCGCATTATTGGCCGTTACATTGGCTGGCCCAACCCCCGAGCGATAGATCTCCGAGTTTAAAATGCTGATATTGTTGCATCCCGACACTATTTTGATGCAATCCCGACCCGTATCGTGGATTTTGCAGTTACGAATCGTAATGTCTCTGACGCTATGCAGAACGGGTTCACCATTTTCCCAGTTGTTTTCGAGTTTAATGGCGTAATAATAGCCACCTACAATTTCCAGATTCTCCAGTAAGCCCCCAACAATAGTTGGTTCGCGATACCAGAGTACCGACGCAATGTCCTCGTCGTTGGTAACGGCTTTGATAACCGCCCACTCGCCCGGATACGACCGGAGTGTGAGGTTACAAGTAAGAATTCTAATTTCGCGGCTCTCGTGCGTGCCGGCCCGAAGTTCAATAGCATCGCCAGGTTTGGCTGAATCGACGGCTTTCTGGATAGTTTTCATCGGTTTACCAAGTGTGCCCTCATTGGGATCACTGCCGTTGAGGGCCACATACCACGTACGGGGCGTGGGGTTCGGTTCATTGCAGGCAAACATGGTTGTAGAGCCAGTAACTGTACTATCGGTTGGATTGGCCGAAGTAGGGTTTGGCTCAACTGCCTTTTTGCACTGCATCATAGCGAGTAGGCCAATAACAACAAGTGAGATCAGAAGTTTATGCATAGCGTTTATCTAGAAATGCCTGAAAAAGACGGATGGATTTAATTCGCTTTCCTTGAATTGGGTAGGGGCAGCAGCAGGGTTAAACGAGTCAACTGAACTTCTTTTCCTGGTAGTAACTCGTTTCATAGACGGCTAAAAGTGAGTGGCCTACCCTTGAAAACCCAATGCTTTTGAGGAAACGGTATAGCGGTTGAGAGAACGGTCTGTTTATCCGTTTGTTGAGTAGAATTACGGATGTATCAGACCTAAACGTCGGACCGCAAAGGTGGGTTTTAGCAGAATAGTATTTAACCGTAGTACCGTTGGTATCTGTCTTCTGTCCTTGGCTTATCGTTGGGAATCCTACAGGATTATTAGAGAGGACTCAACCACCGTAAGGAAAATAGGCTAATGAGTAGATTGGGTAGTCAAAGAGGGCGCCTTTTCTATCCCGCTACCGTTCAATTAAACCTCCGATTAAGAGTGAAATAAAAATTTCAAATTTTAATATTCGCCCAACTCGGCCAGTCGCATCTCTAAAAAATGTAATTTTGATGGAACAAAAAAGAGGTGCTAACATCGCGTGTTAGCACCTCTTTTTTGTCTGTTATATACCCTAATTTGTTGATGCAATCAACTAGATGTTAAGCTATAAGCTGACTAAACCCATACTCATTCAACTCATTTGATGGCCAATGGCCTGACTGAAGTTTGAAACAACGATCATCGAACCAACCGGTGAACAATGTTGCTAAGAACTTCATTAACTGGGGCTGCCCCTCTAATGGTAACAGAATTACCGATTGAAACCAGCTTACGGGAATCAATTGGGCTACTTTACGACCCCGGTGATAGGGATAACTAACAAACGCCTGCCCGCCGTCCGGAGTCAAAAAGTGAACGCAGATATGCTGAGGGGTATCTACAAAAGTTGGATAAGTATACTGGTAGAAACCAGGTTGAGGATTAGTAGAAGTCCTGTTCATTAAAATTTCAGCAAATTAAGTAACATATAATTACTTAATTCAAAAATACAAAAACTACTTATATAATACAAGTACTTATATATTAAAAGGTTACTAATATTCTGTAAAAAAAGCCTTTAACAGAATATTAGCAATAAAAAAGGTTAAAATGCAGGTATTTACTTGATTTTAGACTTCGCAGAAAGTATATAGTAGCGTCGAAAGTAATCTTAGTAAACTGATCCGCAACAAAAACAGCCACCACACAAGATAGCGACTACTTATATTGCCGTAGCTTATATATGTTTATTACCTACAGGTAAGAAATATAAATGGTTTACTGGAACGTAAAAAAGTCGGATTCTCAAATGTTCTAACGGAAAAGGTAATATAGCACCGAGGAAGTTGCCCGCTTAACTGTATATAACGAGTCGATAAAAAAGCCAAAAAAAGTTGAACTTACCACGGCGCTGTAAAGTGGATCATACATGGCCGTGATAGTGACCAATATCCTGACTAAACACGCCTTGTAGCGTCTGAATCGCCCTGCGGAAACGAGTTTTTACCGTACCCAAGGGCAAGTTGAGTTCTTCTGCAATCTCCGGCTTGGTATACCCCCGCCTGTAAACAAGTTCAACAATCTGCCGCTGGGGAGGGGACAGTAAACTAAAAATAGACTGATGGAGTAAGCCCTCGGGTGTTGCCGGATCCGTTAGCTTGCTTGACCGCTCATCTACCTGAACCCGTACCTGAAGGCGATTCTTGCGGGCTTTGAGTTCATCCATGGCTACATGTCGGGTAATGGCCAAAAGCCAGGTGTAAAGCCGCCCCTTATCGGCCGTATAGTGGTGCCTGTTCAGCCAAATTTTAACAAAGCTATCCTGAAGCAAATCTTCGGCCAGCGCCTGATCGCCCACTAGTTTGAGCAAGGCTCCATACAGAGCCGGTGAGTAGGCCTCATAAAGCTGAGTAAACGCCGAAGCGTGGCCCGCCTGGAGCGCCCGGATAAATGCCTCTTCCGAAGGCCGTGTAACGTTCATGTCAGTACTAGGAAAGCGAGGGACTAAAGTTTGCCGTATAGTTAACGAAAATATCATTTTCGTTAACTATACGGGTCATGAAAAGTTCGATTTT
>CAXVWN010000428.1:0-19127 GCA_964263725.1 Spirosoma sp. | reverse complement strand
TCGAGACTTTTACGTGGCCAACTATTTTTGGCATTTTACGCAATGCGTACATCGAAGCCTTTAAAGGGCAGTTTGACAATAATATTACCCTGAAGGATGCACTCAAAAGCGTCAAAGACGATTTTAAAGCCAAACGTGTCGAACGAAAAAAAGAACGAAAGGAAAAACGAGCCGAACGCAAAGCCGAGCGTAAACAGAAACGAGCCAAGCGCAAGGCTGAACGGAAAGAGAAATAACAATCATTTACGGCTGTGTATGCCCCCGATGGGACGGGCTGCCGTTGCGGTCATACACAGCCGTAAGTAATGTAATCTAAATTTGCCCAGTTATTTACCAAGCCCAATTATGGTTTTCTCCGATCAATTAGCGTGTCTTTACGGGCACCGGCTGCGTTTTTCCGTGGCGTATATCGGTTAACGCCCTTATGCACACCGGCGTCCTTTTCTTTTTTGTAGGAAGGGATTGCATTGTCGCCACTTTCCAGGTTATCCTTTTGCGAAGGCGGTGGTATTGGCCGGGTCGACACGGGCTTGGCCGTGGAGCCAGACGTAGGTTTAGTCGACTTAACCGTTGATGCCTGCGAACTGGATGTAGGCTTGGTTGAAGACTTTTTCACAGACTGAAGTGTGGTCTGGGCCAATGTTGTGGTAGCCATCAGCAAGGCACCGATCAATAGTTTAATCATACCGTTTTTGTTGAGTTTTGTTTTTCAGGGTTACACGTAAAAAATTATCGTCGAACGCTATCCACTCGCGTAGCACCACCCCGACGCAGGGAGTCAGGTCGCAGCCGACGTTGTTTGCGATTTTTGGGTAAAGTCGAATCGACACCAGCTTCCATTTTCATTTGCTCCTGCCGGTTGGGTTTCTTCATTTTAGGCTTCACCGGATTGGCCTGCCGGGAATCTGTCGTTGACGTCGACTGCTGCATAGTTGGCGACTGACTGCTTTGGGCAAATGCGGCCGTGCCTAAGCTCATACTCAGTAGGCCACCGATAAACAAGAATCGTTTCATGGTTTCGATGAGTTTGTATCATCTTATAACGACTGGCACCGGCAATAGGTTATGACTCAATCAGGTTATTGAGGATGTGATCTCGTAACCTATCGCTTTCATTTATAGTTAATTTGCAGGCAGCAACAAAACAAGTGTGGAATTTAGCCTGTTCGTGCATCTTTATGCGTAAGCAGTCCGTTCATGTATGTTTCTAAAACTGTTTCGTAAGTCCAGGACCAGCTCCGATCGTGTGCGTAGCGACCCGGCCGACTATATTGCAACTTACCGCGATACGGGCGACCTGGCTGTGCTGGGCGAACTCTATGAGCAGCACATGGACTTAGTCTACGCGGTCTGCTTTAATTACCTGCGCGACGAAGATGAGGCCAAAGATGCCGTGATGAACCTGTTTGAACAATTGGTGACGGACTTGCGTCGGCATGAAGTTCAGCAATTTGGCCCCTGGCTACACAGCGTGGCTCGCAATTACTGTTTGATGCAACTTCGAAAAAATCAGGCTCACCCTAAGGCTACTTTGGTGACGGGGGTTGGAGCAGATTTGGACGATGAACCCATCATGCGACTATCAGCAGATGACGACGACCTGTCGGACCTCGAAGAAGACCTGACACTCATGGAAGCCTGTTTACAAACGTTGCCACCTGAGCAGCAAACTTGCCTGACACTGTTTTATCTGGAGCGAAAAACCTACACCGAAGTAGCCGATATGACAGGCTATGATTTAAAAAAGGTGAAAAGTTATTTGCAAAATGGACGCCGGAATTTGAAAATTTGCATGCATAAATAACGGAAACAAAACCCGTATGTTTAGTTGATTGCAGGTTGACACCTGCGTTACAACGATGATCGACCAACTAACTTTTGATGATTTACGGGCGTACCAGTCGGGTCAATTAAGCGGCCCGGCGCGGTATCGCGTTGAGCGTCTTCTTCTCGAAAACCCATTCTATGCCGATGCGCTGGCGGGCCTTGAGGCTATGCAGCAGACAGCCGCTCACCCAACCACCGAGCAACTGGCTGGCCTTCGTGATGCACTGCATGAACGTATCCATGCGTCGGCGAATCAGAAACGGCTCTGGCCACTCTGGATTGCGACCACAACAGCAACCATTCTGTTTATGCTGGCAGTGGCCATTTACTTTATCTTCTTCGCACCCAAACAACCGGTGAAACCTATCCAGAAACCAGCAAGAACGGCAACGAGTTTCTCGTCCGGCAACCTGTACAAAGTGCAACTGGCAACTGAATTACACAGGACATCCACCCTGTTTTCACCTAAATTTTACGCGTAGCCAACGACCAACTACAGGATATTCTTCTGACTAAATAAAACATTTGCAAAACGTCGAACGTTAACGGGACATATCAACTTATTGACTCCTCCATGTTTCGCGCAAATTCACTACGTTTAACTTTACTCTCATTCTTCGTTATTACTGGCTGTTTATCAAGCAGTTTTGCCCAGCAGCGCTTCAGTGCCGGCCCACGTGTTGGCTTAAATTTGTCCACATTTGGCGTGGATGCTCAAAACTATACGATGCGGCCGGGTATAGCGGCTGGCGCTTTTTTGATGTATAGTTCACTAAACCATTTCGGCATTTCGGGCGATCTGCTTTACTCGCAAATGGGCGGCAAGTACGCTGCAGGGAATACATCTTTCAAAGAGCGTGTCAATTACCTCGAAATTCCGGTTGCGCTGCGCTACTTCCTGACGTTGAAGGGTAACTTTCGGCCCAACTTGTTTTTTGGACCATCGCTGGGCATAAAGCTGAATGCGAAGCGTACGAATTACATAAATCAAGGAGTTGCTCAGCCGGATTTTGATAATAGCAATAATTTTCGGCCGTTGGATTTGGGCTTGATCGCTGGTTTTCAGCTAAACTTTAAAGGTTTTGGTGACCGACAACGCTTCCTGATCGACGCGCGCTACCGGTATGGTTTAAGCGACATCACGCTTGATGATAACCAAAACTACAACAACTCAACCATCACATTAACACTCGGCTACGGCTTCGGCGTTGGACCAGAACACCCCAGCCGCTACCGGAAATAATTGATTTCGCTTTATGTGTAGTGCCCTCGCTATTCTCTTTTAATGAAATAGCGAGGGCACTTTTTTGTAATTTTGGCTCATCACGACCCCAATTCACTTGCTCATGTCCTTCTGCCGGTCTGCTCTTTTCGGTTTCTTCAGCGTTTTATTGTCCTTAACGGCGTTTGCGCAAACAACGTCATCAACATTTCTTCAACTCAGCACACGCCAGAATTGCTGGGCCGATTCGGTATTTACGAACATGGCTCCCGACGATCGCATTGCCCAGCTGATCATGGTAGCGGGTTACTCGAACCGAAAACCCGCCTACGAAGATTCTCTTTTGACGCTGGTGAAAACCAATAAACTCGGCGGAGTCGTGATGTTTCAGGGTGGTCCTGTTCGGCAGGCACGGCTCACAAACCGTTTGCAAGCGAGTTCGGCAGTGCCGCTGCTGATTGCCATGGATGCCGAATGGGGATTGGCCATGCGGCTCGACAGCACCGTTCGTTATCCGTACCAGATGACGCTTGGTGCTATACAGGGCGCGGGTTCCGATTCACTTATTTACCAGATGGGCGTTAATCTGGCCAAACAAGCGCGTCGGCTGGGGGTTCACGTCAATTTCGCCCCATCGGTCGATGTTAATAACAACCCCAATAATCCGGTCATTAATTTCAGATCATTTGGCGAAGATAAATATGCCGTTACACGGAAGGCGCTCGCCTACATGCGCGGCATGCAGGATAACCATCTGTTAACCAGTTTAAAGCATTTTCCCGGACATGGCGATACCGGCACCGATTCACACTACGATTTGCCACTAATTACTAAAAGTCGCGCCCAACTCGATTCGCTCGAATTATATCCATTTCGGCAACTTATCAATGCCGGAGCAGCGGGCGTCATGATTGCCCATTTGAGCATCCCGGCTCTCGATACCACCCGCAACCGCCCGTCAACGTTATCGCCCGCCATTGTCACCAACCTGCTCAAGAACGAATTGGGATTTCAGGGTCTGATCTTTTCAGACGCCATGAATATGAAAGGCGTAACAAAATATTTCCCGTCGGGAAAGGCTGATGAACTAGGTTTGGAGGCAGGAATGGACGTTCTGGAATTTACGGAAGATGTTCCGGCTGCGCTGGCCCAGATCAAACAGGCCATTGCCGACGGGCGTATTACACAAGCCTCGCTGGATGCCCGTTGCCTGAAAGTATTGCGTGCCAAAGCATGGGCTGGGCTGGATCAGCATAAACCCATCGTGCTGGATAATCTGGTCAGCGATCTTAACCCGGTGCAAGACGAGTTACTCAACCGCAAATTCACAGAACGGAGCCTGACCGTTTTGAAAAATGACCGGAGCCTGTTGCCTCTCCAGCGGCTGGACACGCTACGGATTGCGTCGATAGCCATTGAGAGTGACAAACTCACCGCTTTTCAGCAGATGGCAGGCAACTATACGCAAATCGACCACTTCAACGTGACATCCAAAACGCCCGATTCAACCTTGGCAATGGTGCGGGATTCACTTAAAAACTATAACCTGATTCTGGTAGACGTTCACCTGAACAACATCCGCCCCGCAGCGAAATACGGCCTGCAAACCAAAACAGCTGGATTACTTGGCGAATTGGTGGCTACCGGAAAGGCGGTCGTGACTGTGTTTGGCAATGTTTACGCACTGGATAAACTGACGTTTCCAATGGACACGGTCCAACCCAGTCGAAATATTGAACAGGCTCGTTCCATTATAATGCCTTATCAGTTAACCACTTATACAGAAGAATTGTCGGCGCAGTTAATTTTTGGTGCTATCGGTGCATCGGGAAGATTACCTGTAACGGTCAATCAACGGTTTCGAGTGGGCGACGGCTTAACCATTCAGCCCAACGGGCGGCTCAAATACACAATTCCCGAAGAAGTGGGCATCGACAGTCGGTTCCTCACCCAGCAAGTCGATTCGTTGGTGAATGTGGGCTTGTCACAAAAGGCATTTCCGGGCTGCGTGGTACAAATGGCCAAAGATGGCAAGGTCATTTTTCGTAAAGCTTACGGCAAACATACCTACGATGCCTCGCTTGGCGCAGAGCCCCGAACGGTGCAACTGGACGACCTCTATGACATGGCATCGGTTACGAAGGTGAGCACGTCAACCCCCGCCTTGATGCGGTTAGTGGATGAGGGAAAGTTTAACCTGAACGGAAAAATGGCCGATTACCTGCCCGGTTTTAAGAAATCGAACAAGGCGGATTTGCTCTGGCGTGACGTGCTGACTCATCAGGCCCGGCTAAAAGCATGGATTCCGTTCTGGATGGACACTAAAAATCCCGACGGTTCGTGGAAACCCAAAACCTTTCAAGCAGAACAGTCCGGGCGGTATTCGATTGAAGTAACCGATAGCCTGTATGAGTTCAGAAAGTACCCAAAAACCATCTTTCAGCAAATCAGAGATTCACCGCTGAATGCGAAAAAAGAATACATCTATTCTGATTTGTCGTTCATTCTGTATCCCCAAATTGTGAAACGATTAACGGGTGAGAATTTTGAAGATTATCTCAAAACTACCTTTTACAAACCGCTCGGTGCCTCTACGCTCACCTTCCTGCCGCGCCGTTTTTATTCGCTCAACCGCATTGTTCCAACCGAGTACGATTCGCTATTTCGCAAAACGCTTATTTGGGGGCGTGTGCATGATGAAGGGGCGGCTATGCTCAATGGGCTGTCGGGTCACGCGGGGCTGTTCGGGTCGGCCAATGACTTAATGAAGGTGTATGAAATGTACCGCCAAAAGGGTAGTTACGCCGGGCAGCAATTTATTACGGCTAAAACAATGGCCGAATTTACCCGCTATCAGTTTCCGGAATTAGGCAATCGACGGGGGCTGGGCTTCGACAAACCATCGTTTACATTTACGGGCAATGCGCCTAAATCGGCAACCAAAGCCAGTTACGGGCATTCGGGGTATACGGGTACATTTGTGTGGGTTGAACCCGATCCAGCCTATAACCTGACCTACATATTTTTATGCAACCGCGTTTATCCTACCCGAAATAATCCTAAACTTGGGAATCTAAATACGCGTACCAATATCGTCGAAGCATTATATCAGGCAACAAAACGTGGACTGTAATGAAAGACTATCTGATTGAGTTACTGGATTATGAACTCTGGGCCAACAGACGACTCATTGATGCAATTGAAACCATCAATAATCCGCCCGCGCGAGCTCTGGCGGTTATGGGTCATATCTTGTCGGCGCAGCACGTATGGTTTGGTCGGGTTACTCATGCCTCAACTTTTGTAACCATTTGGGAAGACATTCCGGTTAGCTGGATGGGCGAAACCGCCGAACGCCAGCACCGGCAAATTGTTAGCCATTTGTTGGGCCTTACCGAATCTGAACTGCTTCAGTTAGTTGACTACGTGAACTCGAAAGGCATTTCGTATCAAAGTCCACTGGCCGATATTCTGACTCATTTGAGCCACCATGCCGCCTATCATCGCGGTCAGGTAGTGCAGCTCATCCGGCCTATGCTTGGAGAAGCTCCCGTTACAGATTTTATTGTCTGGAAGCGGGAAAGCTAACCAGGATACAGGTAACCAATGCCTGAAATTGCATAAAAAAACAAATTACTACGCCAATCTTCAGCAACAATAGACAACCAAACAAAAGCCTGACTTCATCGGTCGGGCTTTTTGTTTACCGCGGCAAATCAATCCAGATTGACTTAGAAAGTCGATCTGGCAAAAAACAAAAGCCCGAGCATTGCCCGAGCCTGTACCAACCTTCCTCTTTTAAACCCTATAACCCCTTTTGTTAACGAATATACGAAAATGGCAATATAATGGATTCGTCTGTACATAAAATAATTACAGATATTATGGGTTTGATTAGGAAAAAGTCGGGCGGTTTTGGCATTGCCGCTTCAGTAGCACTTTTTCACGTTAATCAGGCAGATTAAAGTCCCGCTTCAGATCTTCGTAATTTTGGTATTTGTCAACCGCTATACGCCCTCCTTTTACCCCTTTAGGCATCACTGTCCTAAATCAAAAGGTTGCGCCCGGTGGGACGGAAGTCTTACTATGAAATGGCAAAAAGCTACCGTAATTCAAAGAGATCACATCTACTATTGATGAAATCTTTCTGATCAGACGTATAGGCAAACCCAGCTACCCGAAAGTACTGAATCATTGACTAATATCTCACAACTCACATTTGGTTGACGACAGCGTTATTATCCAATCATTACTAGCGTTATCTTCGTATTCAGTTTTAACAAGGGCTACTTGCTGGCCTATTTTATTTACCCGAAGCGGCTTTACAATGAAGTATCTGTTTATTATCGCGCTATTTTTCTCAATCAACTCGTTAGCGCAAGTTCGTCTGCCAACTAATGAAGCCGGTCTGGTTCAGTATCAGGAGCTTGTGCGTGTACCCGATAGCAAACGAACAGCCAAGCAAATTATGGAGCAGACGCGTTTGTGGGCTAACAAATACTACCCGTTGGCAAACGAAGCCGAACAGCAGTTTGACCAGGAACATAACATTCTATTTGTTAGAACATTCTATCAGATCGGTAAACAATCTGTACGGTACACGCTTACGATTGAAACAAAATTTGGTCGCTACCGAGCCACCATAACTGATTTAATTGTTGAAGAAAATGGCCGTACACAACCTATTCGGGAAGCTAGTTCAACCGTCGAAGAAATGACTATGCCTGCTGATAGTATAGCCAAAAACGAAAATTTGATCAGACAGATCGTTACAAACGAAGCCGATTTATATCGTCAGATTGACAAATCCTGCCGCGATACGTTAGCCAATCTGAAACAAGCCCTGACCGACGATAATTAAAGGAATCAGTTATCGGTGCCGCTCCACGCCTACCTGTTCACACCAGGGTAATACCGGACACGTTGAACAGCGAGGCAATGTGCCCGTACAGATGTGCTTACCGAATGGCATGAGCAGCCGGTTGATGTTTACCCACTGTTCGCGGGGCACTTGGTTTTCAAGCACTTTCAGCGTTTGTTCGGGCTGCTTTGTATGCACGTATCCCCAGCGATTGACCACCCGATGAACATGAACATCTACGCTGATAGCCGCCTGCCCGGTTGCTACACCCAACGCCAGATTCGCGCACTTTGGCCCGACACCTTTTAACGAAATCAGCGTGTCGTAATTGGCGGGCAGTTCCCCATTGAATTCATTGACAATTCGCTCGGCAATACCGCGCATCGTATAGGCTTTTTGATCAGGATAGGTTGTGCCGTACAGTAACTCGGTCAACGTTGGAATGTCGAGTGTGAGCAGTTGTTCGGGCGTTCGAGCCCGTTCAAACAAGCGTAGTGAAACGGGAATTGTCGTTTCGTCCAGCGTTCGGATCGATACGATGCACGAAATAAGTTGTTCAAATAATGAATTATAGCCTTGTTCAAATAGATCAAACATGGCCGCTTTGGGATAGGGTCGAATGGCTTCGTCAATATGCGCCAGAACAACGTTGAGGTCGAAGTTGGGTTTCATAGTTTTGTCATACTCAGGCATGAAGCATCCGCAGCATAAACCTTAGTTATACTTTGTACCTGAGCATGACAAGAAAAGACCCTAAACTGTTTTCACACCTTTACAATTACCATCTCAACGCGCCGGTTTTCCGGGCGTTCTTTCAGGCTTTTATTGGTGTTTATTGGTCGCGAAGGGCCATAGCCAACCGTTTCGATTCGGCTGGTACTGATACCTTTTTCAACCAGATACCGCTTTACCTCATTGACCCGATTACGGGACAGTTCAACATTTGCGTCAAATTCACCAACCGTATCGGTGTGCCCTTCAAGTCGAATTTGCATGGTTGGATTCGACTGCATCATTATTACTAATCGATCCAGTTCGGGGAATGATTCAGGTTGAAGGTTATACTTAGACATGTTGAAATAAATGTTCTTCAGGGTAATCTTAGCGCCCGCTTCAATAGGCACCAGATTAAAATCACGAGTCACATCAACTCGATTTGTCGCCAGCGTATCACTTTGGCTAAAATACCCCTTCGCTGATGCCGTCACCGCATAAACGCCCCGACGGTCAATTGCAATTTTGTACTTCCCGGTTGGACTAACGCTTCGCAACGAATCGGCCGGATCATTTCCTGTGGCTTCTGCACCAGATAATAATCGGTACGTAACCGTTGCCACCATTGGCTGTTTCGTTTTAGCGTCGCGCGTAACACCGTTAATCGCTACGGTAACGGGTGCGGGCAGCACCTTGGGCTGAGTGGGCGCTGGCGTAGTCGGTTCGGACGGCACCGTAGATTCTCCCGGCGTATCCGATTCGCCAAGGCCCGGTTTTGTGCGGGGCGTATAGCGTGGCTGCTGCGGTTTTGTCTGAACAGGCGGTTGTGGTCTGGCTCTTGGGGCTCGTTGCGAATAGGTTTCTTTACGAATTGGATTGGTAATATGAACACCCCAAAAATTGAAACAGATAGTGTTTTTACCGTCTTTGCATTCAAACAAATCAAATGTTGTGTAGCCGGGGTCAATTCGTTCAAAATAGGCGACAAAATCGACACGTTCGCCGGGTTGAACCTGCCGACGCACTTCGAGCGGGATATTTTCGGCACGGATAAACTTGTAAGAGTGCTCTCCCTGATTGACATACAATCGGGATGTTGGCTGGAAACCAATGTTATTCGTCGTTTCTACTCTCCCCCCCTGGCTACCACCGCCATTTGGCATGGGTATCTGAAACGGCCAGGATCGGCCCTGACTTCCTTGTCTGCGGGCTTGATACTTCATGTAAACTATAGTGTATTGGTCCGTTAATTCAACGCGCTGAATAGATACTTCGTCGCCATTAACGTCATCTACGCGGGGACTTTCGGTCGTAAACTGTACCTGCGCACGTAAGCCGGAGGCCAATAGCAGGAGGAATAGACAGGTAAGTAATCGGCGGTTCATGGTCATTATAAACAAAGTATTTGCTGTATAAACGTTTGACCATGCCTGGTAGTTTAGGGTTTAATAGATTGCGGCAGAAACTGAGCTTTACTTTCTTACTCCATTCTCAATATACCAATATTCAGCCTTGGCATCAGCCGTCGACTTGAACGTTGACAGGTTGAAACCAGCAGTGCCCGCATCCGAGCCAGCCATCGTTATCACTCGTACGGCTTTCCCGTTACCTTTCCACGTTAACGGCTTATTGGCCTGACACAATTCGGGTTTAGCGCCCGTGGCTTGCAGAAAATAGGCGTTACCCTGACCAAATACCCGCGCATTGCCATCGGGTGTAACAGCAACGGCTGTTTTCTCGTCCACACCAATACCGCGCAATTTCAGCTTCCAATCGGTAGAGGCACGGGCCATAAAGGCCAAATGCCGTCCTTGCCGGTCGCGGGCCGCGTAGTGCATGTCTGTAATGGTATTGGCCAACAGTGGTTGCTTCAGAAAATCGTCCCGACGAATATCGACCCGTTTGTCGTAAGGATTTGTCAGCGCTTCTTCTGATGTGATGGTGCCTTCTTTGGCCGTAAAATATACCTGTCCTAAAATACCACAGCCTGCACTAGTGCCACCCAGTACGGCTCCTTGTTGGATGCGCTCGTTCAGCGCAATGGCTACGGGTGTTCCCTGCCAGAAATTTACGTAATTACCCTGATCGCCCCCGGCAAGAAAGATGGCTTCAGCGGTCCGTACTTTCCTCACAATTTCTGTATTACTTGCCAATTCGCGGTTATCGAGCAGGATTGTTTCAACCGAATTAACCGTTTCGCCCAGCTTTCGGTAGAAATACTCGTTATATCCGTCTTTGCCCGACGACCTCAGAATAAGCACATCGCCCCCAGCCGACCGTTGCAGAAACCAGCGCATTGCGGCATCAACATCCGTACTTCCGCCCGCTAGTAATACACCACCCAGCGGTTGCGTTTTAACGTCGGCAGTATCACCCACGATCCAGGATGTATAGGCTGGCAAAGTACGATTGAGAGACGAATCAGACGCGGGCTGCGAAGATGTATAGGTTATGTATGACAGCAAAACCGTTATGCATAAAGCGAAATTCTGGAGAGACATAGGTGAAATTCCGATAAAGTCTTTTGTCAGGCTGATTGGTTACGGCAGTAGTCTGTCGCGACGAGATTTCCGGACACTTTGGGCTATAGTTGAAGCTGTTTAAACTTTCAAAATAAACAAGAACCAAAGGTTTTTTGTCATTCCGACGCAGCAGAAATCTTTGGTAGTTGACTAAGTTGTCTGCCCTAATAAAGATTCCTCCTGCGTCGGAATGACAAAAAAATAGCCACTTCTAGCTAGAAAATAAAACTCTAAGCAGTCTGATTAACAACAAAATAGCCCGGACGTGACTGTCTGGGCTATTTTGTTGTTAATCAGATTATTAATATCCCGTATTCTGTATCAACGCGGGATTAGTAGTCACCTCCCGAAGCGGAATCGGGAAGATCAGTTTTGGGGAGCTATATGGCAATGTGCCAACAGTACCTTTCGTCCGCTTGATATCGTGAATATAGGTTCCTTCGAAGGCCAGTTCGAGTCGGCGCTCTTTCAGGATGTTTGCCAACGTTAATTGAGCCGACGTCAGGGCAGTTGTACCCGCTCGTGCCCGAATCAGGTTGATGTCGTTTAGTGGCGTATCTCCTACCGCCGTATTGGCCCGGAAGTTCGCTTCGGCACGAGTCAGATACATTTCGGCCAGCCGCAATACCTGAATATTGCCGTATTGATTGATGAATTTGACCGTCCGAATGGCGCCTACATCATCCTGATAAAACAAGTCTGCCCGTTTATCATCAGCACTGAACTGGCTAAGAAACGTGTCTGTAATCTCAATGTCTCCCCGGCCACCTTCGCTGGTCGAACCATAGAATGTGTTCAGATCATTGATGCCATCCTGATCCGTAATTTGAACAGCGAAAATCGTTTCATTGGTATTTACACCGTTTTGAAATTCCCGCTGATCAAACACGCTTTCAATAGACACTAATTGATACGCTTTGCTTGTAATGACCCGGTTGGCCGCAGCAGCCGCGTTTGGATAATCGGCTTTTTGCAAATAGATACGAGACAGTTGAGCACCGGCGGCACCCTTCGTCGCAAAGAAACTATTTGACGCTGGTAATTTCGCTTCAGCATCGGTAAGATCCGTAATCGCTTGCGTATATACAGCCGCGACCGTACTACGAGGTACATTGGAATCAGCGTTGAGGTTTACCGTAGGGGTTGTTACAATTGGCACACCGAGGTTAGCATTGGCGTCGCCATCACCCCAGGCTTTGCCATATAATCGGACCAGTTCAAAGTACAATGAACCCCGAATAAACTTGGCCTCTCCTTCAATCCGATCCTGATCGGCGGTGACCGCCAGTTTCAGATTTGCCAGCACCGTGTTGCAGATGTTAATCGTACGGTAAGCATTCGTCCAGGTAACATCGGCCTGATCGTTGTTAACGAGTATATTCTTAACGTAAATCTGTTGAGGCCCTACAAATGTGCCGGTCCAGAGTACGTCGCCATCGTCGGGCGAAGTCGCCAGGAGTTCACCATCGCGAATCAAACTTCCACCGTAGAGATTTACACCGCTCAGTCCGTCATAAGCCCCTACCAATAGCGCGTTCAAGTCGGAGGCTGTTGCCAGCGCCTGCCCTGTTGCCACAGCATTAAGCGGCTTGATATCTAATTGGCTGTTGCATGAGGTTAGCCACAGGCCAACCGACATTACAGACGCCAGTATGAATGATTTATTTGTTTTCATGAGTGTCTTTGTCGTCGCTTAAAAACCAATTTGTAGACCACCGATTATTGTACGCGGCTGTGGCGCTGAGTAGAAGTCAACACCGAGGTTAACTGGATTGCTCGTGTAGGCATCTGAATTTACTTCCGGGTCCCAACCCATGTATTTCGTAAACGTCAGCAGGTTTTGGCCCGTTGCGTAAATTCTGACCCGGTTCAGGTGAATACGATTGAGCAGCGCTTTTGGCAGTGTGTAACCCAATGTGATAGTTCGTAGGCGAACATAATCCCCTTTTTGCAGGTAGCGCGACGATTCACCCGTACCGTTTCCGCCCAGCAAACGAGCCTGCGGCACATTCGTAACATCACCCGGTTTCTTCCAGCGATTTAACTGGTCGATAGATTGGTTATCGAAGTAATCGCCGTTTGCCTGCTGAAATTTACCCCCGCCATTGTAGATGTAATTACCAAACTGACCATTGAACAACACGCTTAGATCAATACCGGCATAACTGAATGTGTTGGTAATTCCGCCAATGAATTTAGGCGCTGGGTTTCCCAACGGCACATAAGCCGCGCTGTTGTAATCGTTCGTCGTGGTTCGATCCAGGCTGCCATCAGCATTTTTCGAGTTTTTGTAGTAGAGCGCATCCCCGTTTTGTACATCAACACCAGCATATTCAGGTCCAACGAATACACCCAACGGCTGGCCTTCCTGCGCCCGGTTCAGGAAACTTCCCGTAATGGTCGTACCGCCTAAATCAGTTATTATATTCTTATTATAGGCAATGTTCAGCGACGTGGTCCAGTTAAATTTCCCGGTTATGTTTTGCGAATTGAAGACAAATTCAAAACCCTTGTTCTGCAATTTGCCTACGTTACGCAATTGCGTCCTGAAACCCGACGATCCCGGAACGTTAACATTCAGCAGCAAACCGCTTGTATTTTTTTCGTAATAGTCGATCTCCCCCGAAAAGCGATTGTTTAAAAAACCGAATTCCAGGCCGATATCAGTTTGGAGCGTTTTTTCCCACGTCAAATCCGGGTTAGGAATCTGCGAAGGCGCTTGCCCCGGAACACCAGCGTAGCCTGCCGAAGAACCAGCGTTGTTCGTTGCGGCATATAATGCCAGCGAACTAAAGTTTCCGATTTCAGCATTTCCGGTCAAGCCGTAGCTGCCTCGCAATTTTAGCAAACTCAATACCTTGATGTTTTTCAGGAATGATTCTTCAGTAAGAATCCAGCCAGCCGATACCGCAGGGAAGAACCCATATCTGTTGTTCGCTCCAAAACGCGACGAACCGTCAATCCGGGCCGATGCGCCCAGTAAATAGCGGTTATTAAACCGGTAATTAACTCTGGCAAAGTACGATAGAAAACTAAAACGGTTATCGGTTCCGTCGCCGGCCGTGATCTTAGCGGCAGCCGTAATTTGCTTATAGGCGCTACTCGGAAACTGCTGGCCTGTTACGGAATTGAAGTTAGCCCGCGACTCCTGATAGGACATGCCCAGCGTTGCATCTATATCGTGTTTCTCGGCAACTGTTCGCCCAAACGAAAAGTAGTTATTGGTCGTGTAATTGACCACCTGCCGAAAACTATTGGCCCCTAACCCATTGGGGGCACCCGTATTTCGAGCCGTTTCGCTGCCGTAATATTCTTCTTCCTGCTGGCTCAGAATATCCGTTCCAAATTCGGTACGGAACGCTAAACCCGGCATCAGTTTATAATCGGCATATACATTCCCGATAACCCGGTAAACGCGCGCTTGCAGTGCGGCAAAATCGCGGTTAAGCAGGGGGTTGTAATATAAGGTATAGTTGCTGCTGAGTTGATTCGTTCGGGGATCAATAACCGGTGTCATAGGCGGCAGCGCCACAATCTGCATCGGGGTTGAAAAGGCGTTATCGTTCGATACGCGATCGTTGATCGAGTGCGAGATATTCATATTCACCCCCAGCGTCAGCTTGTTCGTTGCCGTATGGTCCAGATTAATCCGGCCACTCAACCGGCGAAACCGGTTCTTGATAATAATCCCGCTCTGATCGAAGTACTGTCCCGAAATGAAAAAGCGAGTTTTGGCATCACCGCCACGCGCACTAAGATCATACTGCTGAGAAGGCGCTTTCTGAAAAGCTTCCTGCTGCCAGTCGGTATTGTATTTAGGGGTGGCTCCCTGCCAGCCGGTAGCATCGCCAGCCGCGTATCGTGTGAATCGGTTATCCAGGGAGGTAGCCGAGGTAGCGCCCGTATTGGCACGTGCTTCCTGCAACAGTTCAACATACTGCTGCGTGTTGAGCCATTGCCGCAGGTGCGTTGGCGTGCTGGCCCCCACCTGGGCCGACGCTTCAAATGTTGTTTTGGCAGCCCGTCCCTTTTTGGTCGTAATCAGTACGACACCGTTCGATGCCCGAGATCCATAAATGGCTGATGATGAAGCATCTTTCAGGATTTCTAACGACTCTATATCGTTAGGATTTAGATCGGCAATGGGATTGGTTGGTGCCGTTGTCGATGACTGATCAGCTGATGTCATAGGAATTCCGTCGATGACATACAGCGGTTGGCTACTCGCGGTTAATGACGACGAACCCCGCACCCGGATTTGCAACCCTTGCCCAACTTTGCCATTTAAGGAAGTAATCTGGACACCAGCTACTTTACCCTGTAAGGCTTGCTCTACACTGGGAACGGGAATGTTTTCAATATCGCGGGCACCCACCTTGGCAATATTACCGGTCAGATTGCGCTTCGATTGCGCTCCGTACCCTGTTACAATTACCTCATCGAGCGAACGCGTATCGTTACTCAATGTTACATTCACCACCGAGCGGCTGCCAATGGATATTTCCTGTGTAGTCACACCTACGAAGCTATAAACCAATGTACCGATGCTGGCAGGAACTTCTAGAGAATAATTTCCACTGGCATCGGTTTGGGTACCTTTCGTTGTCCCTTTCGCAACAATAGATACACCTGGCAATGGGTTACCATCGTCGGCCGAAATGACTTTCCCTGTCACTCGTCGTTCCTGTTGAGCTAGGGCAACAGTGCTTATGACACTGTATCCAACTACCAACAGAAGTAGTAGAAGATTTTTCATTTGTTGATATATTTAATTTAGAAACTGCAAAACTAAAGATTAAGATTCTGTTAAAACAGCTTACACCTAAAAAAGTAAAACTAAAAAAATAGGCGATGACAAGATAAAATGCATTTATATATGTAACTAAAAAATACATTATAATTTACTTTCACATAACCTATACGTAGCCTTTCCAAGCGTACAAAACTGCCAGGGTTGAAAAAAGAGCACAAAAAAAGTCGAGTTCTCAAACCCGACTTTTTTTGTTAATTAATTACGATTTACTGCGTAGCTACCTTTTATTTATAGTTCTTATATTCTTCATCGGTTATCGGCTCCAGCCAATCTGCGGCACCTGCTTACGCATTAGGACCGATAACAATGTGCGTAAACTCGCTGTCGGGTGTAGCCCCATGCCAGTGTATCAGATTTACTCATCTGTCAAAACCGATTGCTTCAGCATCAAGTCTGATGCTGAAGCAATCGGGCAAAATAGAAAGCCAGCGGGCGACTATAACGTAGCCATGTCGATGACAAACCGGTACCGTACATCACCTTTCAACATCCGTTCGTAAGACGGAAGGATGTCCTTGATGTTAATCAGTTCAATATCAGATACAATATTGTTTTCAGCGCAGAAGTCCAGCATTTCCTGTGTTTCGGCAATGCCGCCGATGGTTGATCCAGCGATGCTTTTCCGACCGGGAATCAGGCTGAAAGCCAGCAGGGACGAAGGTGTAGGTGGTGCGCCTACGCAGATGTGTACGCCGTCACTTTTTAATAGAGACAGATACTGATTGTAATCGTGCTCGGCCGAAACCGTATCGAGGATAAAATCAAAATAACCCGTCACAGACTGAAGCTGGGCAGGATCGCTGGTGACAACGAATTTATGCGCCCCGAGCTTTTTGGCATCTTCCTCTTTTTTAGGCGACGTACTCAGAACCGTTACTTCGGCCCCAAACGCCACACCGAATTTGACGCCCATGTGCCCCAAGCCGCCCAGGCCCAAAACAGCCAGTTTGTGACCTTTGCCCACTTTCCAGTGCCGAAGGGGCGAGTAGGTTGTGATACCGGCGCAAAGCAAAGGAGCCGTAGCTGCCAGATCCAGTTTATCGGATATATGAAGTACGAAATCTTCATTTACCACAATGGTGTTAGAGTAGCCTCCATAGGTAGGCGTTTTGTGATCCTGCTCCAGGCTGTTATAAGTGAGCGTATTGCCATTGGAGCAGTATTGCTCCAGACCACGTTTGCAGCTATCACATACGCGGCACGAATCGACCATGCAGCCGGTACCAGCTAAATCACCAACGTTAAACTTGGTCACCTGGTTGCCGACCGCCAGTACCCGACCAACGATCTCGTGTCCGGGCACCATCGGAAAAATACTGCCGCCCCACTCGTCTTTGATCTGGTGGAGGTCAGAATGGCAAACGCCACAATACGTAATATCGAATTGAACATCGTGCGGTCCAACTTCACGTCGTTCAAAATCCCAGGGTGCCAGAGGGGTATCTTTAGTTTGAGCGGCATAGCCTTTAACGTCAATCATAATCGTTTTTTATTGGGGTACTATTTATAAATGGAGAATAGCGCATCGTCTATCCACGCGAAAAAGGTCGGCAGTGAAACCGAGAAACTTTATCATGAATTCAACGAGATTTATATAAAAATCAAAGATTCAGACTAGCCGACGCTTTCCGTGTTCACACGCTTGAGAAGTAAACTCTGCTTTTGCAGATCGAGTTATTAAAATTACAAAAGGAAGCAACTTTTCGGGCAGCATGGGGACTAAAACCCACCTAATACTAATTTGGAGAATAAGACGAAAATCCCGCCTGAATAGGGTCTTGGAGGTTATGGAGCCGTTGGCGGATAAAAACAAGCAACCAATTCGGGCAAGGTTTTTTGGACAGGATTGCAAACGGTGACCCAGCGGCAATCCTGTCCAAAAAACCTTGTTCTGTATGTCTTTTTACAACCCTGTCGATTTCTCCATTTGTTCGGTGTATCGAGTGCCCACTACATCGATTTGAGTTGAGGCATCCTCAATTTCCTGAAGTTCCCGGGCAGTTAGCTGAATAGCCGCGGCTCCTATGTTTTCCGTCAGGCGGTGCAGCTTCGTTGTGCCCGGAATGGGAACAATCCAGGGTTTCTGCGCCAATACCCAGGCTAAGGCAATTTGAGCGGGCGTTGCGTTTTTTTGTTCGGCAAACTGATTCAGTAAGTCCAGCAAGGCTTTATTGGCAGAACGGGCTTCTTCGGTATATCTCGGCAGGCTATTACGAATATCGCCTTCGGCAAATTTGGTAGTTTCATCAATTTTGCCGGATAAAAAACCCTTCCCAAGCGGGCTGTACGCCACCAGACCGATACCCAGTTCCTCAATCGTCGGAATGATTTCTTTTTCGTGTTGACGCGTCCAGATAGAATATTCACTTTGCAGAGCCGTTACCGGCTGCACGGCATGTGCCCGGCGAATGGTTTGTGCACCCGCTTCCGACAAACCGAAGTATTTTACTTTCCCTTCCTGAATCAGATCTTTTACCGTTCCCGCTACGTCCTCAATCGGTACGTTCGGGTCAACGCGGTGTTGATAGAATAAGTCGATAACGTCGATACGCAATCGCTTCAGGGAGGCTTCGGCTACCGCTCTGATGTTCTCCGGGCGGCTATTCAGCCCCGCCATTTTTCCGTCCTGAATATTAAAGCCAAATTTAGTAGCAATCACTACCTTGCCTTTGAACGGTTCCAGAGCCTCACCAACCAGTTCTTCGTTGGTGAAAGGACCGTACACTTCAGCCGTATCGAAAAACGTAATGCCTTGTTCGACAGCGGCATGAATCAGCGAAATCATCTCTTTTATGTCTTTAGCCGGGCCGTAGCCAAAGCTCATGCCCATACAGCCAAGCCCAAGGGCTGATACCTCGAGACCGCTGTTTCCTAATTTGCGTTTTTGCATTGCTGTACTCATAACGATGTTGGTTATTTACAGTACAAACCTACAGCGATGGCAGATGGTTAAACAACGAAAACCAAATAAGAAATTACGAAAATCAAATAGTCTCAGGTGGTAAGTGAAATTATCTACAATCCCCCTCATTCCGGAAACAGCTTTCCTCATTCTGGATACGTTTGATTTTAGCCGGATACTCCCCCTATACCAACATCTTTCCTTCCGTTCTTTTGCTATTGACCAGCCAGGATACGTATTGATCGCTATAACAAACCCCTGTTTCG
>CAXVWN010000427.1:0-10167 GCA_964263725.1 Spirosoma sp. | reverse complement strand
GAACAGCACCACGGCCACCAGATTTGGGTGATATATATTGACAGACAGCCTGAATTTCGTCAATTGCGTCGGCTGGGCAGGTACTGAAAACCGCCGACCGGCTTAGAATTGTGTAGTCGGGAAGGTCGTCGCCCATGTACAAAATTTCGGATTCGTTTAGACCGTCGCGGGCAATATAACCGAGAAAAGCATTCACTTTTTGATCGTCAGGGCCACCCATGAATACATCTTTTAGATTCATGGTCGCCAACCAATTGCGAATACCCTCTGCATTGGCCGACGATATAATGCCAACCCGAAAACCAGCTTTCAACGCTTGCTGAATTGCATAGGTATCGCGAATGAAAACCGTCCGAAATCGTTCGCCTGAGGCAAGTAAATTGACACTTCCGTCGGTCATTACCCCATCTATGTCGAAAATAAAGGTCTTTATTTGCCCGAATCGGTCTTGTATTGCTGCCATGCTGCAAGTTTAGTGAAAACCGCCCGACAGTTCCGTATTTTTGTCAAATGACTACACATAAGCCGCTCCCGGCTGATTTGCCCCCGGCTGGATTGCCCCCGGCGTTTCAGGAACAAATGCAGGCACAGTTAGGCGCAGATTTTATTGAATTTGAGTCAGCTTTAACGCAGCCGACGCCTGTGAGCATTCGTTTGAACCCACGAAAAATGGCGGGTTCAGCAATCCACCGCTATGGTTCCGCTTATTATATAAAGGATTTAGCACCGATTCCCTGGTGTCCTGACAACTCTCCAGTTCGTGGATTTTATTTGCCCGAACGGCCAAGTTTTACACTTGATCCGCTTTTTCAGGCGGGTGCCTATTATGTGCAGGAAGCATCCTCTATGATTTTATATGAAGCACTTAGACAGACCGTTAACCTGAATCGGCCCATGCGGGTATTGGATTTATGTGCGGCTCCGGGAGGGAAAAGTACGCTGCTAGCGTCGGTGCTGCATCCCGATAGTTTGCTGATTTGCAACGAAGTAATTCGTAGCCGCGTGTCGGTGTTGCGCGAAAATCTGGATAAGTGGGGCTACCCGAATGTTGTTGTTAGCAACCATGATCCGGAAGATATGAAGAACCTGACAGGTTTTTTTGATGTGGTTATGGTCGATGCGCCCTGCTCTGGCGAAGGTCTTTTCCGGAAAGATCCAGATGCCATGAAAGAGTGGTCGGAGGCCAGTGTCGAGCTTTGTTCAGCCCGTCAAAAGCGAATTTTAGCCGCAGCCGCCCCCTTGTTGGATAAAGATGGTATTTTGATTTATAGCACATGTACCTATAACGATACCGAAAACACTGAGAATGTCCGCTACCTGACCGATAATGGCTTTCGAAATCGCCCGCTGATCTTGCCATCCGACTGGAATATCGTTGAGAAACAGGCTGGTGATCCGGAAATTGGTGATGCCGTTGGCTATCAATGCTATCCACACCTCGTTCGGGGCGAAGGCTTTTTTATCAGCGTTTTTCAGAAAACAACCTTTACCGCTCCCGTAAAACTTGATGCCCGGACGTTCCGCACCATTCGAGCGTTACGCCCCCGAGAAGCTGCTTCTGCTGCAAAGTGGCTTCAGAATCCAGCCGACTTTTCCTTCTGGGAGAAACCCAACGGCGATGTAATGGCGTTGCCAAAAGCATTAGAAAAGACGTTCCTATTTCTGGATAGTGCCTTAAAAAGCAAAGGATTTGGCTTGGAAATGGGTCAGTTTAAAGGGCAGGATTTTATTCCGTCGCATGCGCTGGCTCTTAGCACCGCCATTAACCAAAGTCTACCCGGTCTGGCATTGAGTAAGGAAGATGCGTTGAGGTACTTTAAGAAAGAGAATCTGATATTTGATGAACCCGTTAGAGGCTGGCTATTAGCTCAATACGAAGGCTTAAATTTGGGTTGGGTAAAGGGTGTAGGCACGCGCGTGAATAATTACTTGCCAAAGGACTGGCGAATCAGAATGGATATAAAAGAATACGTATGAAACTGTTTCTGGTGATTTTTGGTCTCTTTGTGGCCGTTCTTATTGTTGGTTACCTGCTTGGCCCATCTGTCCATCCTGACGCCATCAAAAACGAAATAGGTGTCATCAACGGGAATTTTAGCCGTCCGGAATTGGTCAAGCTGGAGCAACATATTGCCGAATCGGAAGGGCAAGAAAACCTGCGTCCCGACAATGAAGCCCGGATTGTTTGGGCCGACAGTTTGCATAAGGTTAAAACTCCCTACAGTATTGTTTATCTGCCCGGTTTTACGGCAAGTTGGGCCGAAGGTGATCCAATTCACAAGCAGATAGCCAAGCATTTTGGGTGTAATCTGTACCTGGCCCGCACCCACGAACACGGACTCAACTCCCCGGATGCGTTTAAGAATTTAACGCCACTGAACTATGCCGGTTCCGCTGAAGATGCACTGACTATTGGAAAAGCACTGGGCGAAAAAGTGATTGTAATGGGTACATCGGCGGGCGGTATGCTGGCCCTTTATTTGGCCGCACATCATCCCGAAATTGATGGTTTAATTCTGTATTCTCCCTGCATTGCCGTGGCTAATCCAGCATTGAAACTGGCTACAGGGCCTTGGGGAAAGCAGATTCTCGATCAGGTTTTTAATGGCGAATACGTTGTGAATACGCATTACAAAGGTGGTCGCACCAAATACTGGTTGCCGCAATACCACACCAACGGCCTGATCACACTACAAACCATGCTTGAGGAATTGATGACTCCCGAACAGTTTCAAAAAGTGAAACAGCCGGTATTTATGGGCTATTACTATAAAGATGAGGAACATCAGGATAAAGTTGTTTCGGTACCGGCCATGCTGGAGATGTTCGATGAACTGGGTACGCCCGCCAGTCAGAAACAAAAAGTCGATTTCCCGAACGCAGGCGAACATGTAATTGCATCGCACTTTACGTCTGGTGATCTACAAGGCGTTTATCAGGCGACCGAAAAATTTATGACGACTGTGCTGAAGTTACCTTTGCCCCGAGGTACTATGCCTGCGGTAGCCTTTCGCGAAAAAAAATAACCTAACTTTGACCGCTGTTTTTATCGTACTGCATTTTTTGTCATTCCGACGATAGCGGGAAAATTATAAGAAAATATGGCTTACGGATTACTGAAGGGAAAACGTGGCATCATTTCCGGTGCCTTAGACGAAAACTCAATCGCCTGGAAAGTCGCTTTAAAAGCGAAAGAAGAGGGCGCTACTTTCACCCTCACAAACGCACCGATTGCGATGCGAATGGGGGCTATTAAGTTACTCGCTGAGCAGTGCGATGCCGAAATTATTCCGGCCGATGCTACCTCTGTAGAGGACATCGAAAATCTGTTCACAAAATCAACCGACATACTCGGAGGGAAAGTTGACTTTGTCTTGCATAGTATCGGCATGAGCCCGAATGTGCGGAAAGGCAAAGCGTACACAGATCTCAACTATGAGTGGTTTAAGCAGAGTATTGATATCTCGGCCTTGTCGTTTCATAAGATGATGCAAGTCGCTTATAAACAGGATGCCATTAGCGAATGGGGCTCTGTGGTTGCGCTGACCTATATGGCTGCCCAACGGACGTTTCCGTTTTATAGCGATATGGCCGATGCCAAAGCTGTTCTGGAATCAATTGCCCGCAGCTTCGGCTACCACTATGGCAAACTCCGCAATGTGCGTGTGAACACGGTTTCTCAATCACCAACGCCAACGAAGGCGGGTAGTGGTATTGGTGGATTTGATAAATTCTTCGATTTCGCCGATAAAACTGCTCCCCTCGGCAACGCCACCGCCGACCAATGCGCTGACTATTGCATTACGCTTTTCTCGGATCTGACCCGGATGGTTACGATGCAAAACCTCTTCCACGATGGTGGTTTCTCCATGACCGGTATTTCGGAAGAAGTAATGGAATTGGTTAATAAGGAATAAAGATAAAGAATGGAAAATCCACACAGAGAGGGCAGGTTGATGAAATGCTTTCATCAACCTGCCCTCTCTGTGTGGAGAGAAATGTATAAGTTGTTTAGGATTTATAAAAAAGTGTTTTTGTCATTCCGACAAAGGAGAAATCTTGCAAGTTGTCAGACATTGAGATTCCTCCTTTGTCGGAATGACAAAAACACACCCTTAAATGGGACCCTTTTCAATGCTATATTGAAATCCTAAATAAATTCACAGCTTAAAACTTAATTTCCTGCGTCAGATATGTTGCCTGATTGTCGCCGTTAATTCTTACGGTGGCGCCTATTGGTTTGTTTGTTCGGGATGTTGCATCACCGCCGGTGCGGATCCAATTAATGGTAATCAGACCGTAATTGAGTTTGGATACGATCTCGCCAATGCGGTAGCGATTTGGTTCTTCGTGCGGGGCCGAGACATGGGTGAGGCCACTACTGGTAACATCGTACAGGCTATAGCTCAATCCGGGAATGTTTACTTTAGACACTTCGGCCATATGCCGGTCGCCACTGATTAAGAGTGCACCCTTCGGCTTCGTTTTGCTCAATAAATCCAGAAGGCGTTGGCGTGCTTTGGGGAAATTGGCCCATTTTTCATAAACGTGCTCTTCGGGCAGAACCTGAATTCCGCTACCAATAATATGTACGTCGGCGTCAGAATTAGTGAGTTGCTTTTCCAGCCATTGCCATTGTGATTCTCCTAGTATATCGCCCGATGGGTCAGGTACATTGGTCTTACCATCTTTCTTCAGAGGATCGCGGAAATAACGGCCATCCAATAAAATCACTTTCACCTGCTGTCCTTTTGGGCCATATACATTGGCGGAGTAACCTCCTTCTTGCGTACGTAACGGGCTACTAGCCGGTACGTCCAGAAAATCCAGCATGAGTTGTTGGCTTTCTTTCCGACGCGGATATTCTTTCCCACCATCATTGACCCCGTAATCGTGATCATCCCACACGCCAATAATGGGTGTCGATTGCCGCAACTGCTGATAAACCGGATTTGCTTTTTGTTTAGCATATTTAGCCCTCAGTGTGTCCATACTCTCCGAGTCGCCATAGATATTATCGCCAAGCCAAATCCAGATATCTGGTTTCTGAGCTACAATATCGTCCCACAATGGTTGCGCACGTTTCTGATCGCTACATGACCCGAAGGCGATCGTTGTAACGGGTTTTTGTTGCTCTATAGCGGTTGTCCCCGACTTTGGTACACGGCATCCGGCCAGAGCTACGCACCCAAGCAGGCCAAGTATGACAAATTTTTTCATCAGAACGAGTTTGGTTATTGATCGCCAAAAGTAGAAAAGCAGATTTACTTTTGGCGCCAGTTCAAGATTTGATAATAGTGCAGAAAAGGAGAAGGCAAGAGCGAAAGCGGTGTTCCTGTTACCCTTTAATCCCAACTTCTCACAATGCGGCTGCCATTCTCCGTCGCTTCGGCCCTGATAAAATTGTCTACTTCTTGTTGTAATTCCTCAACGTGTGAGATAATGCCGACCACCCGGTTCTCCGACCGCAATGCTTTCAGCGTTTTAAAAACCGTTTGCAGCGAATCTTTGTCGAGCGTTCCGAAACCTTCGTCCAGGAAAAAGAGATTTTGTTTGGCTTTCGTCAGGTGCTGAATATTGTCCGATAGCGCCAGCGCCAGCGACAAGGCCGCCTGAAATGTTTGTCCGCCAGAAAGTGTTTTCACACTTCGAACTTCACCGCCGTTGAGGTAATCGCGAACCAGGAAATTGTTCTTGTCGTCCAATTCAAGCTTTAGCTGGTTGTTCGTCAGTTTGAAGAATCGCTCATTGGCCGATTCGCAAAGATTTTTCAGATACACCGATGAAACGTAGTTCACAAAACCCTGCGCCCTAAACATTTCGTCCATTTTCTTTAAGTCCTGCCGCCGGAGATCAAGATCGTCATGCCGCTTTTGATGGTCCTGTTTCTGCTTCCACTGTGCCTCAAGCGTTGCTAATACATTTCCCGCCTTGCCAATAGCTTTATTTAACTCATCCTTCTCAGCACGAATCTTTTTTAATTGTTCCTGCACGGCCAGCAGCGCAACTGGGTCAAATGGTTGGTCGGTCAGCTCAGTTTCCAATTCACTGACCAGATTCTGTAGCCCACGCAATTTGTCTCTGTATTCTTCAACACGTTGTTTCTCTATTGTTACATCCAGATTATTTAATAGAATCTGCTCGACCTGTTCTCGTATCAAACCATTATCGCCCAGTTTTTTGGCGATGGTACTCTCTAAAATCAGTATCTCTTCATCGACAACAATAAGTTGTTTGATCAACTCCTTTACCTGCCCTTCTGCTGCTACCTGTTCTTTTTCAGCATCGTTTCGCTGTTTTTCAGCGTCGTTAAATGCCGTTTTCGCGTGGGTGTATTGCAGGGTCAATGACTCCCGTAAGTCAGCAATTTTAGCCAACCCCCAATGCGCTACATCGGCCAACTGATAATGCACCAATGACGCGACAAAGACTTGAATTTGGCCGTTCAAGCCAGACAGGTCAGCTTTGGCTTCGGCTACTTTTCCGTTGTGTTCCGCATGTATTTTCTCCGCATCTTCCAGTTGCTTGTTCAAGTCCCGAATGGCCTTCTGGGCTTCCTGGAGTTGTTTCTGGATTATGCCTTCTTTTCGAATAGCCTCGGCAACAACATCGTTTTGGTCTTTGGTGAATTCTGTCCAGACAAATGAGTCATTGTGTGTAGTGAGTTGCAGAACGACTTCGCCCCGCTCGCCGATAAGCCGCTTGCCGTTTTCCATAGCCCCTCTCAATTCGGTTTCCAACCCTTTAATTGTCAGTCGGAGTTCGGTCATGTCGTTGATACGCTGCTTTACCTTGGTCAATAAGTGTTCACTTTTTGCCACATCCGGTTCCTCCATATCGGGGCTGTGTTTGGCCGGATGATGCACGGAACCACATAGCGGGCACGGAATGCCGTCTTTCAGGTTATTTGTATAACGGACTAATTCGGCTTTAAGGACTGCCTGTTGGTGAGAGGCTGTGCGTTCCTGCTCTATTTCTTTTAATTGTATAATGGCTTTGTCAATCTGATCAGGCAGGGTTTTCAGAGTCAAGTCAGCCCATTCGGGCATGAAACCGGTTAATGCCCGGTTTTTGCGTTGTTTGATCTCCTCAACGTTTTTATCATGATTATCGAGCTGAGTTTGTAAATCGTCGGCTTGTTTTTGAAGAGGCTTATTGACCACAAACCATTCCTGTACCTTATATAGGCGCTCCAGATTCGATTCCTGCCCAAACTGACTGTCAACAATTGTTTGATGTCTTTTCCAGTCTGCCCTCAACCGCTCGATATATTCTTTCTGTTTCTCGACGGCTGTTTCTAACTGACGTTGGTTCTTTACCTGTTGCTCGGCTGCATTTTGAAGCGTTCTAATTTGTTGAACCGTATCCAGTTCATCAATCTGGTCATTCAACTGATCCCGATTGTCGTAAACAATCCTGGCTGATGCATAGGCTGTCTGCAAATAAGGCAACCGGTCCGTTACCGCTTTAAGTAACTGGCGGGCTTTATCTTCTGCCTCAATCAGTCCATGCCTTTTAGCATGTACTTTATCGATTGTTAATAAATCGGTCTCAAACAGCAGCCGACATTTTTCATATTGCTCAATATTATGCTGAATTTTCTGATAGGTTGGTTCATCCGCAAGCCATTTAGTTAAGTCCTGCTGGGCAGTAGTCAATGCGCCAAGGCGTTTTTGCCGATGAATTAACTGTTGTTCTTCAAGCTCTAATAAATTAATACGAGCGTCTTTTTCGTCAACTGTTATCAGTAGCGTAGCAATATCGTCTTTTGCCTGTTGAATGAATTCTAGTGTTACGGCTTCCAGCGGAGCCAGCAAACCGCGTAGTTCGGCGAGTTGGTCATCATTTGCCTTACTTAATTTACTCACCCGCCCCGCTAAGTCATATTGATCAAGTTTAAACAATTGATTCATCATCTCGGTCCGGTCACGCGGGCTGAGTTCCAGAAATTCCCGGAATTGATTTTGAGGAATAATAATTGTCCGCTTGAAATTATCGTAGTCTAAACCCAGGATTTGCTTCGATAATATGGATACATCCTCTTTCTCGTTGCCAATCGGATGCCACTCATTATCCTGCCGTATAAACATCCGGCGTTCGCCCGCACCTATTTCGTGATGCTTTTTTGGGTGGCGTTTAGCCTCATAGACGAACTTATATAATTGCTGATCTGGACCCGCCTGAAACTCG
Organism: Spirosoma sp.; assembly: GCA_964263725.1. Taxonomy (GTDB): domain Bacteria; phylum Bacteroidota; class Bacteroidia; order Cytophagales; family Spirosomataceae; genus Spirosoma. The sequence goes on along the minus strand of CAXVWN010000427.1, from coordinate 1,977 downwards.
AAGTCTATGATTAAATGCTTCGATTTCAGATTCATCATATTATACTGACGATTGTCACGACTGTTCAATCGTTCTGTTTCGCCGTATAACGCAAAGCTAATAGCTTCCAATAAAGACGTTTTACCGCTGCCAACTTTACCGAAAATGCCAAATACACTCGATCCGATTAATGGCTGGAAGTCAATTTCCTGTAATTCCTGATAGGAGTAGAGCCCTTGAATAGACAGTTTAATAGGGATCATTCAGATTCGGTTGCTAAAATCTCGCGAAATAAGTGCTGAAGCCGTTCGTTTGGCTCCTGTCCTTTATTCTTGTTTTTAAAATAACTGGTAAACAAAGCTTCCATACTTTGCGTAAGGTCGATAGCTTGAGTCGATTCCTGCTCCGTTTCTTCCACTTCCCGCACGTCAGGAATAATTGTCACTAATGATTCATGCGCCTGCTGCAATTGCCGGCGTTCGTCACTGGTTAGGTAGGTTGGTGTTTGAAGCGTGATTTCAACGTAGGAATTTGGATTCTGCTGCAACCATTCTACCGCTTCGTCTACCCGTTTAAAGCGAGGGCGCAACAGGCGTTTGCCAGTCGCCAGCGGAATGGGCGTAACGATGACGGCCTGACCCGGTTCGGCCTCGATTAGAACGATATATTTCTGTTGATCAGCTTCCGCAAAACTATACGCTAACGGACTGCTACTATATAAAATCCGACCCGGCCCACCCGCCATTTCCTGATAACGATGTAAATGCCCCAGCGCTGTGTACTGAACTTGAGTTGGAATCATATCCGTATAAACTACCGATGCGCCCCCAATCTGCAAAATACTTCGCTCATCATCCGATTCTTCGGGTTGTTCGCCACCACGTTTCATGACAAATAAATGGGCTACCAGCAAATTGACGCCCTGATCATCCATATAAGCATCAGCCAGACTTGCCCAATGACCGGTCAGACTTTGCCGTAATTGGTCATCCAGACTGGTCATACCAAAATAAGACCGCATGCGAGACTCATTGGCATAAGGTGTAAGTAGGATTCGGACAGGTGCTTCATGCCGGGGCAATTTCAATTCAATGAACCCCGGCGCCGAGCGGAGTAGCTTCGCGTCGCAACTTAATTCATAAGACCGTACTTCCGTTTTCGGAAAACCTGCGAAAATAATACCGCATTCTCGTCCAAAATGGTCTTGAGCTTCAATCCGATCCGGGTTGTCATGATTCCCGGCGATGGCCACGACCACCCGCCGACCTCCACCCGTCAGTTCCTTTAATGTACTATATAATAGATCTTCTGCTTGTGGGTCCGGATTAAAGGTATCGAACAAGTCTCCCGCCACTAAAACTAAATCCACATCTTCCCGATTCGCAACCTGAACAATTTCAGTTAATACATCTCGCTGTTCCTGTAAGCGGTGGAAATCCTGAAGCCGTTTTCCCAAATGCCAGTCTGCAGTGTGTAATATTTTCATTTGATGAGTAACTACTTGTACCGGATGACCTGATACAAATAGGAGATGCAATATAATTCATACAGCGCGCATAACGGTTTAAAAAGCTCGCTTTAGCGTCTATTAGCGCCGTTTGGAGTCAGCAAACATGAGTGAATCAAAAAAGTTTGAAAATATTTTCATACGGTAACTAATTGAGTTTACGGACCTTACCAAATATAATTTGGTAAGGTCTTAACTATTTTCTAAATAGGGGCTTGACAGGAGGGGAAATGCGCCCTATCTTTGCACTCCCAAATAGGGATTCTGGTTGAGATCAACAACGCAAGTGATTGATTATCAACCGGCTAGGGGTAACCCGCTGAGTGTCAAACGAAAAATTTATTTTCCCATTTGCTTGACAAGTTCAATAAAGTGAGTTACCTTTGCACTCCCAAACATCGGGAACGGTTGCGAAAACAAGGCTAAGCTTTTCAGTGTCAACTAGTTGCGAGAAAAAAGTGAAAAAATAAGTTTTAACAATAGTTTCACTT
>CAXVWN010000426.1:0-4281 GCA_964263725.1 Spirosoma sp. | reverse complement strand
AACCGCGATTAAAACAGATCGTTTCTCGTGGGATCTGACGCTTAACATGGGCCTGAACCGGAACAAAATCGTTAGCCCTTCGCCCGATATCAAAACGGCGTTTCTGTCGGGCGGGTATGGTCGGTCGGCGTCGCCAATTGTGGCCGAAGGCGGTTCATACGGCGATATCGTATCGTATCGCTGGGCGAAAGATCCAACGACGGGTCAATACCTGGTTGGTTCTCAGTCAAACAGCACCACGGTTTCCGAGGCATCCGTTACCTCTACGGGACTGCCTATTGCTACGAAAGAGCAGGAGCTTATCGGAAATTTTAACCCGAAAATGCTTCTGGGCTTTACAAACACGTTTACGTATAAAGGCTTTTCCCTTCGCTTCCTGGTCGATGCCCGGATAGGAGGAATTGCCGTGTCAGGAACCGAAATGAACCTGGCGTTCAGCGGAATTCCAGAAGTAACAGCGATTAATCGGGCCGGTGGCTGGGTACTTCCGGGTGTTACGGCTGGTGTTGCCGGTGCAGATGGTGTAACACAGGTTGGTGCAGGTAAAGCGAACACAACGGCTATTACGGCCGAGCAATTCTGGCAAACCGTATCGGGGAAACGTTATGGCTGGGGCGAGTTTTTTGCCTACGATGCTACCAACGTCCGCCTTCGTGAATTATCGATTGGCTACGGCATTCCTGTACCATCGAATTTCTTTATCAAATCGGCCCGGTTATCGTTCGTAGCGCGTAACTTATTCTGGATTTATCGCGGAAGTTCTATTCTCGACATTCCCGGCATTGGCAAACGCAAGATGTGGTTTGATCCCGACGTTAATATTAGCAACGGTAACTTCCAGGGTGTTGAATATGGTACCCTGCCGTCGAACCGGAGCATCGGTCTGAATCTGAAACTTTCTTTTTAATTCGAAACCATCGTCAATATGACTTCATATAAAACTTTATTTCGACAGACGTTCGTAGCGGCCTGCTTGTCGGCTCCTTTATTCTGGGCCGTTGGCTGTACGAAGAACTTCGATGAGATTAACACCAATAAAACCAAAGTGACCGTTATTGGTGCGGGCGAAATTCCCTATCTGTTTTCCAAAGCGGAGTCGGCGGGGATACTTAGCCAGTACAATTATCAGGTTGGCGAAAACCTGTTCTCTGATCAGTATGCACAGTACTTTGCGTGTGTAGCCACGTACTTTCCATCAGACCGTTTTGTGATCAGAATGGATTGGCTGCAAGGTCCCTGGACCCAGTTATACACGGAGGTTGTGCCGCAGTTGAAAACGATTATGGCGAGTGCGGATGTCAATTCGGCAGAGTACGCGCTGGCTAGCATCTGGTGGGTGTACTCCTTTCACCGCTGGACGGATTATGTGGGCCCTATCCCGTATTTTAAAGCGGGCGAACCTGCCACCTCAGTCGCTTACGATGCACAGGATAAAATCTACGATGATTTCTTCAAGCGTCTGGCGGCTGCCAGCGCTGTTCTGAAAGCTAAATCGACGGAGAAACCATTTGGCGCATTCGACCTTATATATGGTGGTGATGCCACCAAATGGATGAAATTTGCCAATACGCTTCGCCTTCGGTTAGCGCTTCGCATCTCGAAAGTTGATCCTGCCAGAGCTAAAACGGAAGCTGAAGCCGCAGTGGCCGGTGGTGTACTGACAACCAGCCCCGACGATGATGCTTTAGTGGCACGGAGTACAAAAGGCAATGATGGCAATGGTCTTTCGATCATGTCGGACTGGAACGAATTTCGGATGAGCGCGGCTATGGAATCGGTACTGAAAGGCTACGAAGATCCACGTCTGCCTACTTATTTCCTGCCTGCTGTAAAAACCAATACGTATGAAGGCTTGCGGAACGGACTGGCTACAACCCAGTTAACGGAGACCGTTAACACTGCCGATTATAATTCGCACGTAGGACAGCGTTGGACATCAACCGGGTTGGCAACTCCCCAGAACGTAATGGCCACTGCCGAGTCTTATTTCCTCCGCGCTGAAGGTGCCGTAAATGGTTGGGCGATGGGTGGTGCCGCTAAGGATTTTTATAACAAAGGCATTGCGATGTCTATGGCCCAATGGGGTATAACCGATGCGGCTGCTATCAGTGCGTATCAGGCCAGTACCAAAACGCCTATTGCGCCTAACGATTACCTGAAATCAGCACCGTTGAGCAATATTCCAGTGGCTTGGGGTGCTACCGAAGCCATTCAGCGGGAGCAGATTGGCACCCAGAAATGGCTGGCTATTTTCCCTGATGGTTTTGAAGGGTGGGCCGAATATCGTCGGACGCGCTTTCCAAAACTATACCCTGTCGTAAACTCGGATAATCCCGATATTCCGGCGGGTGGCGTACTTCGTCGTATTCCAATCCTGCTCGTTGAGCAGCAAACGAACGCTGTCGAAGCAAAGAAAGCCGAAGCGCTGATCGGCGGACCCGATAAGGTGACGACGCCACTATGGTGGGATAAAAACTAAGTCTATTATCTTTACTTGAGAGGTCGCGAAAGCGGGCGATTATTCGCCCGCTTTCGTTTTTTCATACCAACTGTGTTTCCATGAAGCCGCTTTTTTACCTGAGTATACTTGGACTACTTTTGTCTGCCTGTGGCCATTCGGATACGTTATTTGAGAAGTTGCCGTCGTCGCAAACCAACGTTACATTCAAAAATTCTCTCGAAGAATCACCCGATTTCAACGTGTTGAAATATGGGTATTTTTATAATGGCGGGGGCGTAGCCGCGGGCGATTTCAACAACGATGGCCTGACCGATTTATATTTCACCGGCAATCTCAACGCCAATAAACTCTACCTGAACCGAACCGAACCCGGCTCCGGCAAACTAACATTCGACGATATTACCGACAAGGCGGGCGTTGCCGCAGCAGAAGGTTGGAATACCGGCGTTTCGGTTGTGGATATCAATGGCGATGGCTGGCTCGATCTATATGTTTGCCGCTCGGCTGCTACAGATTCCAGACTGCGTCGTAACCTGCTCTTTATCAACAACAAGAATTTGACTTTTTCGGAGAAAGCCGCCGAATATGGCCTAGATGATCCGGCGTATTCGACCCAAGCTGCTTTCTTCGATTATGACCGGGATGGCGATTTAGATTGCTTTCTACTCAACCATTCGGTGCAGGAATTTGCGGGTTTCAGCCGCATGATCAGCAATTATAAAGAGCAGACAAATTCCAATTATTCCAGCAAGCTGTATAGAAATGACGGCGGCAAATTCGTTGACGTATCGGCCTCATCGGGGATGGTTTCCAATGTGCTGAGCTTCGGGCTTGGCGTGGCTGTGAGCGACTTTAATAACGATGGCTGGCTGGATTTTTACGTTTCGAACGACTACAACGAAAACGACTATCTCTATATTAATCAACAGGGCGGACAGTCCGGCCGGTCCGCCGGTGCGGTTCCGGCGTTTAAAGAAGTGGTGCGAAACGCGATGGGCCACACGTCGCTCTACTCGATGGGTTCCGATGCCGCTGATGTAAACAACGATGGCCGGATAGACCTGCTCACGCTCGACATGCTTCCCGAAGGAAATGAACGCATCAAATTGACTTCCGGCGACGATAATTACGATAAATACGCGCAGTTGCTTCGGGCGGGTTTCCACCACCAGACCATGCGCAATATGCTTCAACTGAATGTGGGTGACAGCGTTTCGTTGCTGAAATCAGGCAAATCAGCAACGCCAATCTTCTCCGAAATAGGCCAGCTTGCCGGTGTTTCCAATACCGATTGGAGCTGGGCGGGCCTGTTCGCTGATTTTGATAATGACGGTTGGAAAGACCTCTTCGTGAGTAACGGGTACGCCCGCGATTACACGAATATGGAGTTTCTGAAGTTTACGATGGATGAGCAGTTGAAGGCGCGCCAAACCGGCCAACAATCAAACCCAATGTCGGTGATTGCCAAAATGCCAAGTATCGACGCACCGGATTATATGTTCCGCAATCGTTCCGGCGATGCATTGTCCGACACTTCGGTGGACCAACTAACGTTTAAAAACGAAACAAAGGCCTGGGGATTCGATGAACCATCGCAATCGAACGGGGCGATTTATGCGGATTTAGACAACGATGGCGATCTTGACTTAGTGGTTAATAATGTAAATGCCGAAGCCAGTATTTACGAGAACCATACCGATAAACAAGGTCAGAATAATCATCTGACCCTCACGTTGAAAAGTCCGAATCCGGCTCAACTGATGGGCGCTCGGGCAACGGTCTGGGCAGGCGGTCGGATGCAGGTTCAGGAGTTCATGCCC
>CAXVWN010000425.1:0-6238 GCA_964263725.1 Spirosoma sp. | reverse complement strand
GGAATGGTACTTAAATCGGTCGGAACAGAACCACGACCTACCGAACCGTTTACGTTAACCAGCGAGGACATATGACGGCGTTTGCCATTCACCAACACCAGTACCTGGGTTAAACCGCGTAATGTTGCCTGATCGATATGGTCAGAACCATCGGAAATTGTTTGACGGTTTGAGCTAAATGAAGGCGCGACATAGTTCAAAATCTGACCAATTTCGAGCTGTGCAAACGACCGTAATTCTTTTGTTGTGATCACATCAACAGGCGCTGGCGTGTTAACATTCGTACGGGCCGTTTGCGAGCGCGACCCAATCACGACAACTTCACTAAGGGCAGAGGATGTTTCTTTCAGCGATGCATTCGCCACTACTTCACCATCGGCTACAGTAACAGGAAGGCTTAGCGTTTCGTAACCAACAAAACTAACACGTAGTGTATAACTGCCTGAAGCCACTTTTAAGGTATAATCTCCATTGCCATCGGTAGTTGCTCCGATATTCGTATTGGCGACTACAATCGTTGCCCCCGGAATCACCGTTTTGGTAGAGGCATCTGTTACGCGGCCCCGAACGCTTTGGGCCAATACAGCAGTGAGCGTAAGCAGCCAAACAGCTGTGCTCAACAGTAAATGGTTCAATGTAACGTGTTTTTTCATAGATAAAATTTGTTAAACAAAGCGCAATTTATATCAAAATTCAGTATTTGTAATTATTATCTGTACAATATTTTGATTAGTATACTTTTGCCAGAATATTATTATCTTTTTTTCAGACTACACAGTATTTGACATTGATGTATAAATTATAAAACACGTAATTGATAAGAATTATGGCTGGTAAATGAGTGTTTTTTAACCATCTAAAACAACAAAATGGCCTGTGTTAGCTAACACAGGCCATTTATACTCAGTAATTCGGTCGGAAGAGAATTAGAGTGCCGAAACCAATTCTATATCAAATCGCATGGGAGCATAAGGTGGAATAGCGCCCCGACCAGCAGACCCGTATCCTATTTTGGAAGGAAAGATAATCGTTGCTTTTTCGCCAACTTTAAGTTTGGATAAGCCCTCATCGAACCCTGGTACAGACTGGCCTATAACTGTCGAATAAGTACCCACACCCGTACTATCAAAGGCGGTTAGGGATCTTAATAGCTGACCTCTATATTTTACGGTGAGTGTTTGCCCGGCAGTTGGCGTGCTTCCGGTAGAACTAGCGAGCGTTCTGATAAAACGCAAGCCAGATGTAGTTACTTCTGAAGGCGTCATTTTATTTGCTGTCAGATACTCATCTATTTGCTGATCTTCTGTGCGTACCCGTTTTAGGCTTACATCGAGTCGGACGGGCGAATTAGGAGGAATTGCCCCATCAGTACTCCCCGCTGTGCCAAAGGCATAAACAGAGGGCAATAATATGACAGATTTATCACCCTCGTGCATGCGCAACAGCCCTTCCGTTAAGCCGGGATTGGTTGCTACCAGGTAGGCATAACTTGATCTGGTGGCAAAAGTCGAATCAACAAGCTTATCTGTTAATACGTTGTTGGTACCATGCAACACTACAGATAACGTATAATTAAACTCTGCCTCCTGCCCATTTGACGGGGTTACAGTAGAGTTTCCTGCTTTATTCAAGGCATAATATACGCCGGTGGGGGTTAATGTGCCAGACAGCCCTTTGCTGTTCGCGTAGCTGAGAATATCGTCCTTGTTGGTCTGTAGAATACTGTCGTCGGTGAGGCCGATATCTTCTTTATGACAAGCTGTCAGCCCGCTGATTAGCAGAAGACTGTAAATAAATATATGTGGAGTACGCATGAAAATTGGCTAACAAACGGGGAACACTTACAAACTATTTCACGGATACTACTTCTAAATCGAAGCTGATTGGCGCATTGGGTGGAATAACGTACGTGCCATTTTGAGCCGCACCTGTTGCTCCATACCCCAATGATGATGGGAAAATAACGGTTGCCTTCTCCCCTACTTTGAGTTTGGTCAGACCTTCCTCAAAACCGGCTACATACTTAACTGTTCCAACGACTTTGGTATCCGTTCCTGTTCCACCAACGAACCCGGTAGTAGCCCGCAACAATTTACCGGCATAGTTCAAGCTTATCGTCTGACCCGTAGTTGGCGTAGCTCCGTTCGGGTTATCTTTCGTTTTAATAAATCGCACACCCGTCGCCGTCGTTTCCGTAACAACCAGTTTATTAGCGGCAATGTACTCATTAATCTGCTGATCTTCAGTACGTACTCGCCTTAGAGTCACGTCGAACCGAACGGGCGAATTAGCTGGAATAGTACCATCTGTAGTTGCTACACTACCGAAAGCGAGAATAGACGGCATCAATAGCGTAGCTTTTTCACCTTCGTGCATTTTTAGCAGCCCTTCTTCCAGGCCTTGCTTCAATGAACCGGCAAAAAACGGAAAGTATGTAGGGGTTGTGGTGTACACAGAATCCACTAATTTATCTGTAACAACTGTCGTGCTTGCGGTGCCGGTGTTACTGGGGCCATTCAGTACATACAGCGTATAATTGAATTCAAGTTCCTGACCATAACTCGCCACTACCGTTGATGTGCTTGGTAAAGTAGAGACAAAATAAAGCCCCGAAGTAGTGGTACTTCCCGATAGCCCTTTGCTAACGGCATAATTATTAATATCAGTCATGTTAGCCGTATAGGTAGCAGCCGTATCGGTACCGGCATCTATATTTTGCTGTTGGCAAGAAGCCAAACTACCTATAAGTAATGCGCCAAAAATGGCAAGATGAAATTTACACATGAAAAAAGAGAGTAACTAAAGAAACATTAATACTACGCCCACTGACCCAAAAACGTGGCAGTTAGTTGTAAACCAGCTAGATTTTATTCCTCATGGCTGCAACACCTGATCAATAATATGAACGACTCCATTGGTGGCGGGTATATCGGCCTGCCTGATGGTAGCGGCCGTTGAGTTCTTATTACCTTTAATGGTAATCTGATTCGCGGTTGCGGTAACGGTTAATTTGTTTCCACTCAACAATGTACTGATACTGCCCGTCTGAAGCTGATTAGAAAACGTTACGCCAGATACGACATGATAGAGTAGAATATTGGTTAGGGTTTGGACGTTAGCCGAATTAACAGCGGCCAGATCTTTATAACCTGCTGACTGAAAAGCCGCATCGCTCGGGGCGAAGACCGTAACAATGTTTGTCGATGACTCGTTGTTAAGCGTTGTTAACAACGTTGGATTGCTGGTGCCAATGCGTTTTACGGCCGCCGTCAGAAACGTTAGACTCGGATTAGTCTGAATCGTTGTCAGCAGGTTTCCGGTTGATGGTGTCAGCACCCGATCTATGCTATGAATATAACCATTGGCTACCGCAATATCAGTCTGGATTAACTGTGCATTATTAATAAAAATCTTCCCGTCCGACGATTTATTCACAAACGCAATCCCTTTGCCAACGGTAGCCACTGCATTTAAACCCGATGGAATTGTCGATGCTGAAACGGAGCCATACAATACATGATACAGCAATAAGGCCTTTACTTGATCTTTCGAAAGAGCCGAAATAGCCGCTGGACTTGCCAGGCCCGAAGCCTGAAAAGCCGCATCATTCGGGGCAAAAAGGGTTAGATTACCTCCTTTGAGTACATCGCCAACTTCGGCATACGCGACAGCCGCCCGCAACAGGCTAAACTGACTATCTTCCAGAATACGGTCGGTAATGGTTTTAGGTATTGCAACGGTATCATCACTCTTTTTGCAGCTCAGCACAATCATCAGCAGCAGTACCATCACAGAAATTCGGCGAGAGCCGATCCAAAAAACGAGCTTCATACGTAAGCAGAATAAGTTAACGGGAATCTATATATAAAAACGACAGTCCCCGGTGTATAGTCTTCGAGAGCAAAGATACGGAGAGTTAATTTAGTCAAGCAGTTCGCCTATTGAATGAGTACGAGACAAGTTGAGTGTATACTCCCCTATTCAATAACATACGTCAATTAATTACGTAGCCAAATGGGCGATCAAACCATCTGACATTGACCAACCAAGGCTTTGCCCATAAACTTCCTTCCTCTTCGTCAGACTATAAGAAAAGTTTAATCTGACTGACTATGGACACAGATTGTGTTCTCTTTTTTCGACAGGATTACAGGATTAAACAGGATTTTTTGTACGCTAATCCTATTTAATCCTGTAATCCTGTCGAAAAAAAGTAAACTTGTTCTGCACCCCTTCGTCATTACTGACTGGCTAACTAAAATTCCGTATCTTCGCGGTCTTGTTAAGTTTTGTAATTGAATATCTTAACTTTTGTTAAAACTCCCCCATTGGGATGAAGGAACACATTGACCCGAGCAATCTGCCCCAGCACATAGCCGTTATCATGGACGGAAACGGACGCTGGGCCAAACAACAGGGCGCTGCCAGGGTGTTTGGCCACCGCAATGCTATTAAGGCTGTACGCGAGGCAACGGAAGGATGCGCCGAATTAGGCGTAAAATACCTTACCCTTTACGCCTTTTCCACCGAGAACTGGAATCGTCCAAAATTTGAAGTGGATGCCTTAATGACGTTACTGGTTCATACCATTCGGGGAGAGATTAAAACACTAATGGACAATAACGTGCAGTTAGCGACCATTGGTCATACCAAAAGCTTGCCCGCCGATTGCCAGCGGGAACTGGCGGAAGCTATCCGCGAAACAAGCCAGAACACGGGCATGACGTTGATATTAGCCCTGAGTTATAGCGGACGCTGGGAAATTCTGGAGGCTGCCCGGCAACTGGCGGCTGAGGTACTCGAAGGCAAACTGACACCGGACCAAATTGATGAAACCATGTTCGGGCAACATCTTACCACCAACGGTATACCCGATCCTGAACTAATGATCCGAACCAGTGGCGAAATGCGCATTAGTAACTTTATGCTTTGGCAACTGGCTTACTCCGAATTGTATATGCCCGATGTGCTCTGGCCCGATTTCCGCAAGGATCATCTCTACAAAGCAATTATAAGTTATCAACAACGTGAACGTCGGTTTGGTAAAACCAGCGAGCAATTAGTTAAATAAGACAGTATAAGAGGTGGCGTCTGTAAGGGATAAATAAATTTTGCGTGTTGCAACCATTTTCCGTCAAACGCACTCTTGAAAATCAACAACATAATAGGTATTACAACTTGGAACACCGTATAAAAGTTATAGTAGGAGCCGTTTGCCTGCTCATTAGTTTGTTGCCTGCTCACGTTTGGGCTCAGGTACGTGTTGGCGTTCCGCGCGATAATGCCGCCCTACCAACCGAAAGTAACGACCTGCTCAATTACGCAACGCCTAAGGAATATGAGATTGCAGGACTCACCGTAACAGGTACCCGCTACCTCGACCCGAATTCGCTGGTTTCGCTAGGAGGTTTGAAATTAGGCGACAAAATTCGTATTCCAGGTGAAGCAATCGGTTCATCGGTGCGAAAACTGATGGAATCCGGTCTTTTAGACAACGTCGAGTTATTTTCTACCAACGTAACCGATGGTAAAATCTCACTCATGTTTCGGGTACAGGAGCGGCCCCGACTTTATCGCGTTAGTTTTCTCGGCGTAAAAAAAGGCGAGCAGGATAACCTTAAGGACAAAGTAAAACTCAATTTGGGGAAAATCGTGACTAACACGATTACAAAGAACACCCAAATGGCCGTGCGTAAATTCTTCGTTGATAAAGGCTATCTGAATACGAAAGTTAAAATCACAACCATTCCCGACAGCACCCGCAACAACGCCACCATGCGCGTACTGGTTGACAAGGGACAAAAAGTAAAAATTGCCAAAATCAACTTCGAGGGACTGACTGAAGTAGACGAGTCGGCGATTCGAATGAAGATGAAAAGCACCAAAGAACAACGCTTTGGCCGGGTGTTTTCGCCATCGAAATTTATCCCTAAAAAATACGAGGAAGATAAGCTGAAGTTACTTGAGTATTATAACAAACTCGGCTATCGCGACGCGACCATCGAACACGATACAGTTGTTAATAACGGGGGCAACAGCATCAGCATCAACATGAAGCTGAACGAAGGTCATCAGTATTATTACCGGAATATTGATTTCACGGGCAATTACCTTTATACAGCCGCCCAGCTTCGGTCGGTGCTAGGTGTAACGAAAGGTGACGTGTATAATCCCGACGATTTAGATAAGCGGATGAACGGAACGCCAGGTCAGGATTTAAGTTCGCAATACATGGACC
>CAXVWN010000424.1:0-13399 GCA_964263725.1 Spirosoma sp. | reverse complement strand
CGGTCGATATTCCGCAGTTTTCGGGCGATTTGCGCGTAATGGTTGTTGCCTATAAAGACAATGCCTTTGGATCGGCGAACGCCAATATGAAGGTGGCCGACCCCATTGTTATCAGTACGGGCGTTCCGCGTTTTCTAACTCCAGGCGACAATCTCGAACTGCCCGTCAATCTAAGCAACACAACGAAACAAGTTGCCACAGTTACGGCCAGATTAAGCCTGACCGGCCCACTAACAGTCGATAGCATAAGCACGCAGAAAATCACGATCCAACCCGGTCGGGAGAGCCGGGCCATTTTCCGAATAGCGGCAAAACAATCCATTGGCGCTGGTGCGATAACGATAACCGTCAACGGCTTAGGTGAAACGTTTACCGAGAAAACTGACATTACCGTTCGCCCGGCGGCATCGTTACAAAAAACAACCTTGTCAGGCGCAGTAGCCGGTGGCCAGATGCAAACGTTAAATTTAGCAAATAACTTTTTGCCGGGAACAGCACGGGCAAGTATATCCTTGAGTCGGTCGCCGGTGGCTCAATATGGCCGCGAATTATCATACCTGCTCGGATACCCGCACGGCTGCATCGAACAAACAATTTCCAAAGCCTTTCCACAATTGTATTTTGCCGATTTAGCGAAGCAATTGTCGATTAATACCTACTTTGTTCGGGCGGGCGATAGTGATTTAAACCCAGCGACGAACGTTCGGGAGGCCGTTCAAAAAGTGGAAGGGTTGCAAACCCAAAACGGCGGTTTTACTATGTGGCCGGGTATGGTGGCCGTAGCAGGCAAGTCTGCTGTTGATGAATGGGCTACCGCTTACGCAGTTCATTTTCTGGCCGAAGCACAGGAAGCGGGTTATGAAGTTCGACCGTCGGTGCTCAGTTCTGCAATGGATTTTCTGACTACGCTCACGAACAGCCCAGCAACCGAAAACGCAGTTACGTTCGACGAAGCCGGTGGAAAAATAGTTAAGCAAGTAGCCAGCCGAACCAGTATTTACGCGCTTTATGCCCTCGCCGTAGCGGGAAAACCGAATCGTTCGGCGATGAATTATTACAAACAAAATGCTGCTTTGTTAACGATAGATAGCCGCTATCTGCTGGCATCGACTTTCTTCCGCGTTGGCGATACACGCAGTTATACGACTCTGTTGCCCAAACGATTCGCTGAAACGTCGGAGACTGGAAGACAAACGGGTGGCAGTTATGCTTCGCCCTTGCGTAATCTGGCGCTCGCTCTCGATGCACTTGTCGATACGGATCGGGATAATATTCAGATTCCGGCTCTGGCCCGGCAATTATCGGGAGCACTGAAACAGACCACATACTTCAACACGCAGGAAGCAGCCTTTTCCTTTTTGGCACTCGGCAAACTAGCGCGGCAAACGGCTGGCAGCACCGCGACCGCCACCCTTACGGCAGGCGGAAAGCCGCTTGGCACGATGAGCGACGCACTGTTAAACGTGAAACGTGTTCCCACAAACGTTCCGCTTAGTTTAAGCGCAAAAGGAACCGGCAACGTTTATTATTTCGCGCAAAGCGAGGGCGTTCCGGCAAGCGGAAAAATCGCCGAAGAAGATAATGGCTTGCATGTACGACGTGACTATCTAAATCGCGAAGGGAAAGCCATGAGCGACATTCGGCAGAATGATTTAGTGGTTGTGCGGATTACGCTTACGAGCACCAATGGTCTAAACGTCGAAAATGTGGTTGTAACCGACTTACTGCCGGCTGGTCTGGAAGTCGAAAATCCTCGCCTGACCGAAGCGCGCGATATGCCCTGGATTAGCAAGCCAACCACACCCGATCACTTTGACCTGCGCGACGACCGGATTAATTTTTACACAACAGCTACGGGTACCCAACAAACGTTTTATTACTTAGCCCGAGCTGTGTCGAAAGGTCACTTTGTTTTGGGGCCTGTCTCGGCCGATGCGATGTACAATCCAGACTACCGCAGTTACAACGGTGCCGGAACGATCACGATTCGGTAGGGAGTCAGCAAGGCAAAGAATGTCGGATCGAATTCCCAACATTTGCAATACCTCGTTGGTTATACAAGACGAAACGGCACTGACACAGTCTTTAACCCGTTTTTACTACAAATACCAACAAAAGATACAACGTTATGAAAAGGAAAATATGGGTAGTGGGCGCTCTATTAGTGGCCATGGCTGGGTTATCATCCTGCGCGTCAACGGAGCGCTGGGTTTACGGCAATTCCAAAAATAGCCGGGAGGACATAGTACAGGATGACCGTAGTTCACGGAACAGCCGGGATTCAAGGAATCGAACATATGGTGACGATGAGGGCGGTATTTTTAGCCGCAAAAACCGAAATCGTGACGATGAAAGCACGAGCCGGAATGACTCGCGCGATAATAGTTCGTACCGAAATCCATACCAGTCTTCGAGTGATCGAATGAGTTATCGCAGCGATGATTCAAATCGTCCTAATCGCCAATCGGGTAGTGATACGTACAATAATCCCTATAGCAATCGGTCGAGTGACCGACAGGATTCGTACAACGACCGCGATAATGATTCTGACAGCCGCTCGAATGATAGCCGGAGTTCGTACAGTGACCGCTCGAATGATAACCGAAACTCGTATAATGATCGGTCAAACAATAGTCGGGATTCGTATGACAACCGTTACGACAATCGGTCGAATGATAACCGCAATAGTTATAACGACCGCAACAACGATCAGTCTTACAACGACCGGAATGATAACCGCAATTCCCGCGATTCGTATAACAACCGTTCAGATTCCGATAATAATCGGAATAGTAACCGCAACGACGATCGGCAGTATGATAACCGCAATTCATCTAGCAACCAGTACAATAACCGCCAGGATGATGACCGTATGCAGTCGAATCGGGATAATCGTCAGGATAACAACGGCAATAATCAACGCTATTCGGATAACCAATCCAACGATCGGGATAATCGAAATATGAACGATGACCGCCGAAACGACAACCGGGACAATCGTCAGAGCAACGACCAGGATAATCGCCGGAACGACGACCAAAACAATCGTCAGAACGATAATCGAAACAATCAGAATTACGATCAAAATAATCGCCAGGACAACAACCGTCAAAACAATAGCCGTTCTGACGATCGTCAATCGAATTCGAACAACAATTCGTCCGATAATCGTGACAACAATCGAAATTCTGACCAAAATCAGGATAATCGCGACAACCGGAACAACGACAATAACCGGGATAACGGCCAAAATAATCGCGATAACAATCGCAACAATAACGACCAATCCAGCAATGGTGGATCGGATCGGGACAAGCGCGATTTAACCGATCGTATTTCGGGCCAGATGGACAAGGTTGACAAGCAACTCGATGAGGCTAAAGCCGACGTAAAAAATGAAAGTCGGAAAGACCGTAAGAAACGGGAAGATCGAGTTAAAGATCTGGAAGACAAGCGTCGTCAGTTAGCCGATTCTTATTATAAAGTTCAACGGTCAAGCGCCGATGACTTCGATAAAGCTAAAAAAGAAGCGAGTAAAGTCCTTGATGATATGGGCGATTCGATAGACAAGGCGGCTGATAAGGTCGATAAAAAATAAGCACAGTATAATGGCTTTAAGCGAAAGGCTGATTCTATGAATCAGCCTTTTTTTATACGGAAACCAGCTAGCAACTTACAAACCATCGACGTAGAACTATATTTGCGTTATGGCACTAATTAAACCTGTTCGGGGCAATCATCCCCAATTTGGCGACAACTGCTGGTTTGCGGACAATGCCACCATTGTTGGTGAAGTAATCATGGGACGCGACTGCACCGTTTGGTTCAACGCCGTTGTGCGGGGCGATGTTAATTCGATCACCATCGGAAACCGGACCAACATTCAGGATGGAGCCGTGATTCATTGCACGTATCAGAAACACAAAACCACCATCGGCAATAATGTGTCCATTGCGCACAACGCCGTTGTTCATGGCTGTACGCTCGAAGACAATGTACTAGTGGGCATGGGAGCCATTGTGATGGATGGCG
This sequence comes from Spirosoma sp., assembly GCA_964263725.1. Classification (GTDB taxonomy): domain Bacteria; phylum Bacteroidota; class Bacteroidia; order Cytophagales; family Spirosomataceae; genus Spirosoma. Next base: position 9,367 of record CAXVWN010000424.1, on the reverse strand, counting down.
TTGTGGTTGGTTCGGGAAGTATTATTGCCGCCGGAGCCATTGTTACTCAGAACACTATGGTGCCGCCCGGTTCAATTTACGCGGGCAATCCGGCCCGATTCCTGAAAGTGGTTTCGCCTGAACAGGCCGAAATTTTCAGCCGGACAGCCAATAATTATGTCATGTATGCCGATTGGTTTAAGGAATAAGAATGGACGATTTTCTGATTTACCTGCGCTTAGGCTTCGATCACATTACTGACCCCAGGGGCTACGATCATATTTTGTTTGTCATAGCTCTTTGCGCGGTTTATACCCTTCGGCAATGGCGGCAGGTGCTAATTTTGGTTACCGCGTTTACAATAGGCCATTCGATTACGCTGGCCCTGGCCACGCTGCAACTTATTCACTACAAAACGGCCCTGATCGAGTTGCTCATCCCAATTACGATTCTTGTTACAGCCATTACTAATTTCTTTTTCCAGGAACCGAAGTCGCGGGCGGCTACACAGCCAGCTAACCGGTCATGGCGTTATGGTTTAGCGCTAACCTTCGGGTTGATTCATGGTATGGGATTCTCGAATTACCTCCGTAGCCTGCTTGGTCGTGAGGCCGAGATTATCAAACCGCTGTTAGCTTTTAACCTCGGTTTGGAGATCGGGCAGTTGGTTATCGTTGGTCTTATTCTGGGAATGGCTTTTGTATTCCTTTCTATTATAAAAAGTAGCCGCCTGCGCTGGACACTTATCCTATCAGGTATTGTAGCCGGAATGGCCTTATCGCTGATTATCAATAATGACTATTTAGGCGAACTGCTAAAATAAGTGCGTGGTTGGTGTGTGGTGTCGGTTTCTCAAAACTGACACAGATAGATCGTAACAGCAAACCATCCTCGCGCTGTATCGGTTTTGAGAAACCGACACCACACACGCCAACCGACACCACGCGCAGGCATTCCCGCCGACACCATACGATCTGGCCAGATATTATCCCTTCCGTTTATAATAAACGAAAACGCACAACTTCTTTTTTTTGTACTTTTACCCCTCTTATCAACAACTACAATCTCGTATATGCAAAAGATAGTTTTGCTGGTAGCGGCTTTGGCCATTCCAGCCTGGTATGCCCAGGCGCAAACGCCAGCTCCGCCAACACAACGCGCCAACACACGTTTTGAGCAACTCGGCCCTATTTTACCCTCGCCAAATACATTTCGTACGGCATCTGGTGCGCCGGGAAAGGACTATTTTCAAAATCGAGCCGATTATGACATCAAGGCTACTCTCGACGATGTTAACCAGAAAATAACAGCCTCGGAAACGATCGTTTATCATAATAATTCGACGGACGTTTTACCCTTTATCTGGCTTCAACTCGACCAGAACCTATTTCGGCCCGACGTCATTAGCCGGACCTCGCAAACCAACAGTATCAGCGAACAGGGAGCATCTCTTCAACAGATCAATCCCAATGCGGCACTAGCGGCTAAAGATTACGGCCATAAAATCACGTCTGTGCGTGACCAAGCCGGAAAGCCAATCAAATACACTATTAATCAGACCATGATGCGCATCGACTTGCCTCAGCCCGTTGGCGCTGGTAAGTCCGTAACGTTTTCGATTGATTGGAACTTTAAAATTGTTGATGTCAAGGGAGTAGGCGCGCGGGGAGGTTATGAGTTTTTCCCAAAAGACGGCAACTACATTTATGAAATTGCCCAATGGTTTCCCCGGCTATGCGCTTACAGCGACGTAACGGGCTGGCAGAACAAGCAGTTTTTAGGGCAGGGCGAGTTCACGTTAATCTTCGGCAATTACAAACTAGCCCTGACGGTACCCAACGATCATATTGTTGGCGCAACGGGCGAATTGCAGAATCCAGCACAGGTATTGACCGCAACCCAGCAAAAACGATGGAACGACGCGAAAGGTAAAGGCGATAAACCCGGCGAAAATCCAGTTGTTATCGTGACGCAGGCCGAAGCTGAAGCGGCCGAAAAAGGCAAACCAACCGGCACAAAAACCTGGATTTACAAGGCCGATAATGTTCGTGATTTTTCGTTTGCCAGCAGCCGTAAATTCATTTGGGATGCCTTACAACCCAATGTAGAAGGGAAACGCGTTTGGGCCATGTCCTTGTATCCAAAAGAGGGCAATCCGCTTTGGGGACAGTATTCTACCCGGCTTGTAGCGCATACCCTTCTCTCCTACTCACGCCGGACAATTGCCTATCCGTATCCAGTAGCTTACTCTGTTCATGGTCCGGTTGGTGGCATGGAGTATCCGATGATCAGCTTCAACGGAGCGCGACCAGAAGCCGATGGTACGTATTCTGTAGGCACAAAAAATGGTCTCATCGGGGTGATTATCCACGAAGTGGGTCACAATTTCTTCCCCATGATCATCAATTCCGACGAGCGCCAATGGTCGTGGATGGACGAAGGATTAAATAGTTTCATGGAAGGATTGGCCTGTTTGGAATGGGATGCGAATTACCCGGCGCGGGGAATTGAACCTCAATCTATCGTTCCTTATATGCAGCTCGACTCAACTCTACAGGTTCCGATCATGAGCAGTTCCGACAATATTCCCCGGAATACATTTGGGCCAAATGCCTACAGGAAACCGGCTACAGCGCTTAATATTCTCCGCGAGACAATCATGGGTCGTGAGTTGTTCGATTACGCGTTTAAAGAATATGCTCGTCGGTGGGCGTTCAAAACGCCCGAACCCGCTGATTTCTTCCGCACAATGGAAGATGCCTCCGGCGTTGATCTGGACTTTTTCTGGAAAGGCTGGTTCTATAGCGTACAAGCCGTTGATCAATCACTTGTGAAAGTTGACTGGTTTCAGACTAATTCTCAGAATCCTGAAATAACTAAAGCAGAAGCTCGTGCAGCGGCTCAAAAGCGAGCTAACACTATCAGCAAACAGCGTGATGCGCTAAGTAAAGACGAAACGGTTGTTGCTCAAGACAGCACCATGAAGGATTTCTACAATCGCTACGATCCATATGCGGTCACTGACGACGACAAAAAGAAGTATCAGGATTATCTGGCCTCACTAACGGCTGAAGAACGCTTGCTAACCGAAGCGGGCACAAACTTTTATACGCTATCGCTCAAGAACAAAGGCGGTATTCCGATGCCCGTTATTGTACGGATGGAGTTTGAAGACGGAACCGATTCGGTGGCCCGATTCCCGGCTGAAATCTGGCGGTTTAATGATGTCTCTGTTAGAAAAGTAATTGCGACGAATAAGAAAGTAAAGCAATGGACGCTCGATCCATTTTACGAGATCGCCGATATTAATACCGAAGACAATTCGTTTCCGCCCGTCGCGCAACCAACACGCTTCCAATTATTTAAGCAACAGCAGCGCGGTGGCGCAGCGGGACAAAATCCGATGCAGCAACAACGTCAGCAGTCTCCTGCCAAACAAGGAAGTGGCAAAAATTGATGACCCCTATTAATCTAGACAAACTATGAAAAAAATAGTCCTAATGGCTGGCCTGACCTTTTGGTCGGCAGCTTTGCTAGCCCAGGCACCAGCGGCTCCTACCCAAAACGCCAATACGCGTTTCGAGCAACTTGGACCCGTTCTACCCACGCCTAATACGTTTCGTACAGCATCTGGCGCACCCGGAAAAGATTACTTCCAAAACCGCGCTGACTATGATATCAAGGTTGAGTTAGACGATGCTAACCAAAAAATTATTGGTTCAGAAACAGTTACCTATCATAACAACTCGACCGACGAGTTACCTTTTATCTGGCTTCAACTCGACCAGAATCTATTCGCCAAAGGCTCTATTGGTAGCGTGACCCGCACGGGTGGCGTCAATGAAAGCGGCATGAGTTTCGCCCAGTTGCAGAACTTAACGTCGGTTCGCGAACGTAGCAGTCAGCAAGCTTCCGATAAGTTTGGCTATCATATTACAGCAGTCAAAGATACCAAGTCGGGAACCGCATTGAAGTATACCATCAACCAAACCATGATGCGAATTGACCTACCCGCTGGGCTAAAACCCGGTGGTAGTTATTCGTTCAATGTGGATTGGAACTACTTCATCACGGAGTATTATGGTCGGAGTGGTATGGAATTCTTCGCAAAAGATGGCAATTACAATTACTTCATTGCCCACTGGTTTCCACGTTTGTGCGCCTACAACGATGTAAACGGCTGGCAGAATAAGCAATTTTTAGGACAAGGCGAGTTTACTCTCATTTTTGGCAATTACAAAGTAGCTATTACGGCTCCGAGCGATCATGTTATCGGTGCTACGGGTGAATGCCAGAACTACAAACAAGTTCTGACAGCGTCGCAACAAAAGCGTATGACTCAGGCAGCAACATCAAAAAACCCAGTTGTTATCGTGACCCAGGCAGAAGCGGAAGCGGCCGAGAAAGCCAAGCCCGGCGATGCCAAGAGCAAGAAAACATGGGTATACACGGCGCAGAATGTTCGTGACTTTGCCTTTGCCAGCAGCCGCAAATTCATCTGGGATGCCATGCAAACCGATGTTTATGGCGATGGTCATAAAATCTGGAGTATGTCCTTTTACTCTAAAGAAGGTAATCCACTCTGGAGCCAGTATTCGACTCGCGTCGTAGAACACACGTTGAAATCGTATGGTAACCGCACCATCAAGTATCCATACCCTGTAGCGATTTCATGCCATGCTACTGCCGGGGGTGGTATGGAATACCCAATGATCTCGTTTAACGGTGGCCGTCCTGAAGCGGACGGCACCTATTCAGAGCAGACAAAAGCGGGGATGATTGGGGTTATTATTCACGAAGTTGGCCACAATTTCTTCCCAATGATTGTCAACTCCGATGAACGCCAATGGACATGGATGGATGAAGGGTTAAACACATTCTGTCAGTATTTAGCAGAAAAAGAGTGGGATTATAATTTCCCGAGTCGCCGGGGAGAGCCGCAGTATATTGTCGATTACATGAAGTCAGACAAAGCGGTGCTATCGCCAATCATGACCTCTTCAGACAATGTTATTGGTCTTGGACCAAATGCCTATGCCAAACCGGCTACAGCCCTCAATATTCTCCGCGAGACCGTTATGGGCCGTGAATTATTCGACTATGCCTTCAAAGAGTATGCTCGTCGGTGGGCATTTAAATCACCCGAACCGGCTGATTTTTTCCGCACCCTCGAAGATGCGTCGGGCGTTGATTTGGATTGGTTCTGGAAAGGCTGGTTTTATGGAGTCGAACCGGTTGATCAGGATTTAGTTGAAGTTGATTGGTTTCAAGTTGACTCGGGTAACCCAGAGGTATCCAAAGCAGCCGCTCGTGCTGAAGCTAAACGTCGTGCCGGCACGGTAAGCAAGCAGCGCGATGCCGCCACACAAGCCGAAACGGTTGTAGCAAAAGATTCAACTATGAAAGACTTTTACAATAGCTACGACCCCTATGCTGTAACTGATGCTGATAAGAAGAAATACCAGGATTATCTGGCTACTCTAAGTGAAGACGAGCGAAAAACCCTCGAAACAAACGCAGCGACTAACTTTTATACCCTATCGCTGAAGAACAAAGGTGGCCTGCCAATGCCGGTTATCATTCGCATGCAGTTCGAAGATGGTACTGACTCTGTAGCTCGCTTCCCGGCCGAAATCTGGCGCTTCAATGATGTGTCTATCAAGAAAGTGATTGCTACGCCTAAAAAAGTAACTCAGTGGATTCTTGATCCTTATCAGGAAATCGCCGATATCGACACCGAGAATAATTCATTTCCACGGATGGCTCAACCAACGCGTTTCCAGTTATTCAAACAGCAGCAGCGTTTTGGTCCACAGGGTCAGAATCCGATGCAGCAACAAAAACGAGTTGCACAGCCCCCCGCTACACAAGGTAGCGGCAAAAACTAATGAATAATGTACAATGGATAATGGTGCTTTAGAATTTCCATCATTATCCATTGTACATTATTCATTATACACTACTTTTGCAAACCAATTCGGGATGTAGCGCAGTCCGGTAGCGTGCTTGCATGGGGTGCAAGAGGTCGTGGGTTCGAATCCCGCCTTCCCGACAATAAAAAAAGAGACGTAAGAATTTACGTCTCTTTTTTTATTCTTAAACCCAATACTCTCTTCCTTGATACGTTTCTAGGTTCTCAGCCTTAGCCCAGAGCACCCACGCTAATATTTTTTTTGACTTCTTTATGGAATTAGACACACTGTCGCATCTCTTCTAAAATACTTTGTGAAGTAGTCCAAGAAAGTCACTCTTAATAATCTTAACAATTATTTTATGAGTAATTCACCACCTTAATCAGCCATAAATAGGCTCTCTGAACGAAGAAGTTTTCTTGTGTGATAGTTGAGAAACAAGGCTTTATGTTTCCCTTGATACATTAGGACAAAAGTAAGAGAAGTGATTAATATCCAAAACTTTATTGTTGTATTACAATAAATGCGAAATAATAGACTTAGTGAATTGTGTGGTTATTGTCGGAAAACACATATTTTTGTGGAGGTTTGAAGGCATTTCTATTAAAAATCTAGATGCACAAACTGAAAGAGTCTAAATTTTTCACTTTTTTTACCGGGTAAACCAACTTTTAATTTTTAACCCTACAGTCCAGTTCCAATGAAAACACAAACTCCTTCTCCAGCACCCGCCAAAGCATCGGCACCAAAAAAGAAGTCAGGTGGTCTTAATCCAGCACTTGTAATTCCAATCCTGTTGCTGATCGGTATCCTGACGTACATGTTTGTCTTCGGTGATGGCAGCCACTTCCAGGAAGGCGACAATACGAAAGAACCACTTCCTGGCGACTACTTCGGTACTGTCTACAAAGGCGGGTTTATCGTGCCAATTTTGTTTACCTGTTTTCTAACAGTACTGGTATTCTCGATTGAGCGCTTCATTACAATCGGCCGTGCAAATGGCTCGGGATCAATTGATGATTTTGTACGGAAAATTAAAGGACAGCTTGACCGCAATGAAGTTGCAGCCGCTATTCAGGAATGTGACCGTCAGAAAGGTTCTATTGGTAACGTTGTAAAAACTGCACTGGTAAAGTATCAGCAGTTGGCGACCGATACCCAATTAGACAAAGAGCAGAAGCTAGTAGCTCTTCAGAAAGAAGTAGAAGAAGCCACAACGCTTGAATTGCCAATGCTGGAAAAAAACCTGACTATCATTGCAACGCTAGCTTCGGTTTCTACACTGATCGCCCTGCTAGGAACGGTACTTGGTATGATTCGGGCCTTCGCAGCCATGGGAGCTACGGGCCAACCTGATACAGGTGCTCTGTCAACTGGTATTTCAGAAGCCCTTGTAAACACGGCACTTGGTATCGGTACAGCCGCTATTGCCACTATCATGTATAGCTACTTTACTAGCCGTATTGATACATTGACCTACAACATTGACGAAATCGGCTTGAGCATTCAGCAGAATTTCGCAGCCCATTATTAATACTAATAACTTATGCCAGCAGTTAAAGTAAAACGCGCCAGTTCTTCGGTTGACATGACCGCGATGTGCGATGTTGCGTTTCTTTTGTTGACGTTTTTTATCCTGACAGCCCAGTTTCGGTCACAGGATGCAGCCGCCATCGAAACACCTTCGTCCATTTCAGGAATTAAAGTCCCCGATAGCGACATCATGACCATTGGTCTTGGTCGGGACGGCAAGGTCTATTTTGGTATCGACAATGCACAAAATCGCATTGCTATGCTGGATAACATTGCTGCCGCAAAGGGCATTTCATTCTCGAACAACGAAAAGAAAGAATTTTCGCTGATGTCGAACTTTGGGATACCCATTAACCAACTGAAATCCTTTCTGAATCTTCCCAAAGAGCAGCAGGCAAAAGTGACACAGTCCGGTATTCCGACTGACACAACTGGCGCAGGTCCAACCAATGAGTTGAAAGAATGGGTCTACAATGCCAGAAAGGCCAACAATAATCTTAGAATTGCGTTGAAAGGCGACAACCTCGCTAAATTCCCTGAATTCAAGAATGTATTGGCTACGCTGCAAGCGCAAAATATCAATAAATTCAACCTGATTACGGGGACCGAAGCGCCCCCTGCCGGTTGGAAAGCGGATTAAGTGCGTAGCGCGATGCAACTATAGTTAGATTTTCACCACGTGAATTTGTTAAAAAAACATGTCAGAAATTAATACTGGCGGTGGTGGTGGTAAGCATGACGGTGGTAAGGTTCGGTCCAAGAAAGCGTCAACCAGGGTGGATATGACACCCATGGTTGACCTAGGATTTCTCCTGATTACCTTCTTCATTCTAGCCACTACCTTGAGCAAACCATCTTCGATGACGCTCAACGTGCCGGATAAAACTAAAGTAGAGGAAACGGAGCCTATTAAGGCGTCCAACGTAATGACGGTTTTTCTGGGAAAAGACAATAAGGCGTATTACATTTTTGGTAAAGCCGCCAGCGAAGACCCAGAAGTGAAGACCGTTGGCTATGGCTACGAATTTCGTCAGGCCCTTCAGGAAAATGTCAAGAAAGTAGGTGGCGAAAAATTTGTAGTTGTTATTAAGCCCACAAAATTGTCGACCTATAAAAATATGGTTGATGTACTGGACGAGATGGCCATTACCAAGCTAAAGCGCTATGCTCTTGTGGATGCATTAACTGCAGACGAGAAGAAACTTCTCAAAGACAAAGTAAAATTAGACGTATAACACCATGGCAGAACTACAATCCAATGCAACACTCGATGATATCGTGTTTGCAAACAGGAACCAGGCGTATGGTGCGTATGATCTACGGAAGACGTATCCCAAGACTGTAACACGGGCCCTCATTATTGGTGGTATCCTGTTTACGCTTGGCGTGCTTGCGCCAACTATCATAACCGCTTTAACGCCGGAAAAAACCGAACAGGCGATGGTAGAGGTGGATCTGATGAAGCTTCCGCCACCGCCAATTGACCCGAACGAGCCACCGCCACCGCCACCACCGCCGGTAGAATTACCGAAGGTAAACACGGTAAAATTCCTGCCGCCGGAAGTAAAACCGGATGAGGAAGTACCTGAAGAAACGCCACCCCCGGCTGTTGAGGAACTGAAGGAAGCCGTTGCTGCTGAAAAAACGCAGGAAGGTGACCCAAACGCCGAAAACATCATTGCAGCCCCTGAAGCATCAGCGGCTCCAACAAAGGTGGAAGTTGCCGTTGAAGCTGCCCCAAAAGAAGATGAAATCTTTACGGTGGTAGAACAACAACCAGAATTTAGTGGTGGTATGGCCGCTCTTGGCCAATATCTAAGCAAAAATCTGCGCTACCCGGCAGCGGCTCAACGAGCCAACGTATCAGGACGTGTGTTTGTGAGCTTCGTGGTTAACACAGATGGTAGTATTCAGGACGTACAAGTGTTAAAAGGTCTGGGCTT
>CAXVWN010000423.1:0-22678 GCA_964263725.1 Spirosoma sp. | reverse complement strand
TGTACTTCTTCCACTTTCGACCGTAACGATTCCAGCGAATCGTCCATGACGGTAACATGGCCCATTTTGCGGAAGGGTTTGGTGATGGCTTTGCCGTAGAAAAAAGGAAACACACCGGGCATAGCCAGCAATGTCTCCAGCCCTTCGTAAATGGCCGGGCCAGTGTGACCATCTTCGCCAAGGAGGTTTACCATAGCGGCTGGTTGATAAGCCGTTGTGTCGCCGAGAGGGTGGTTGAGAATGGCTCGCCAGTGCTGTTCAAATTGCGACGTGACGTTAGCACGCATGGTTTGGTGACCGCTGTTGTGTGGACGTGGTGCCACTTCGTTAATCAGAATCTCGCCCGATTTAGTTAGAAATAATTCAACCGCCAGCAAGCCGACAATGCCAAATGAATTGGCCGTTTTACGGGCGATGTCCTGTGCTTGCTGATTAATTTCAGCCGAAATTTCAGCCGGGGCAAACAGGTATTCAACCAAGTTCAGCTCGGGGTGAAATACCATCTCGACGGTTGGGAATGTCTGTATATCGCCCTGTTCGTTACGGGCAACGATTACGGCCAGCTCTTTCTCAAAATCAACGGCTTTTTCCAGTACGCCCGGCGCGTCGAACGCTTTCCCGACATCGGCAACAGATGTGATTCGCTGAACACCCCGGCCATCGTAGCCATCGCGACCGAGCTTATGAAAGGCGGGAAAAAAGTCGGGCTGGTGAATTTCTAACAGTGCTACGTCAGCCCGGTTTTCGGTCAGAATAAAATCAGCAGTGGGTAAATTATGGTCGCGATAAAACTGTTTCTGTAGTCGTTTGTCCTGAATAATGCGAATGACCGACGGTTGCGGAAACACGCGTTTGCCTTCGCGTTCGAGTGCTTCGAGCGCTTCTACATTCACGCGTTCAATCTCAATTGTCAGCACGTCAACCGCCTGTCCAAACTGGTAAACCGTGTCGTAATCGGTCAGTGAACCCTGGGTGAATTGTGTGCAGAGATGACGACATGGCGCTTCTGCATCGGGATCAAGAACGTGAACGCAGAGATTCCAGTCAATGGACGCTTGCAAAAGCATGAGGCCAAGCTGGCCCCCGCCGAGGATACCGATAGTAGGTGTCAAAATAGCGAAAGAGTTAAAGACCGGCCTGCCAGAGCGATGAAACCGGCCCGCCGGAGCGGAGGGTACAAAATTACCTAATCACTCTCTCACTCTTTCGCTATTCCGTTATTTTTCTTACTCTTTCTGCTACTTCCGCGAAATATCCGAACCGCCTGATTTACTGCTCGCCAGCACTTTGGCCGAGCCGTAATAGTAAATGTCCGAGCCGCCAGAGGCTTTCATACTCAGTTCTTTACTTGCATTGACATACACGTCGGAGCCGCCCGATGAATTGGCATTGCATATCTCGACAGTTAGTTTACGCGCGTCGAGGTCGGCCCCGCCAGAACCGCTGGCATTGAGCGTTCGAGCCGATCCCTGCAAAATTGCATCGGCTCCACCAGAAGCCGATACGTTCAGCTCATCGGCCTTTAGGTCTAATTTCACGTCGGCTCCACCCGATGCGTCCAGATTCAGGTCTTTAAATGAAAGTGTTCCCTGTCCAAATACGTCGGCTCCACCACCGGCCTGAAGATTGTTTAACTGTTTGAATGTCAGGTAAGCTTTTACATAATTGCCCCGCCCGAAATTCCAGTTCATGCCATTTTTGCGGTCGATATACAGTTTCAGCGTGCCATTTTCAACGACCGATTTAACTTTATCTTCATCAACGCCTTTTACGTCGAAGGTTAATTTTTCTGAGTTGCCCTGGGTCAGATATACATCGATGCCGCTACTTACGTTCAAGCCTGTGAAACCGGAAACGGCCCGGTCTTTTTTCCAGTCGCTGTCGGTGGCGTTTAAGCCTGTTGTCAGCATAAAAACTACTAAAGCAATCGCTTTCATTGTGAAGATGGTTTTAGATTTATTAGAAGATGGGAAAAAAGCACATTACGTTGCACGATGAATAGAAAAAGGTGTCCGGTTTCAACGGTATCTTTGTCCGCTTGCGGACGTTATGGGAATTCTTTAGCTCATAAATTGCTGTTAATTAGTCTACTACGACTTTGGCACGACGCTTGAGTCAGTAGAAAAATATTAGTGCATAATACCTGATTATAAGAGCGCTTATATAAGAATAATACCTAATCCTTAAACGGCGCGTAACCAAAGGCCCAACTAGTTAAGTAGCTAATAACTACCTGATTTACTAATTCAAATCAAAGATAATCGATTATGATTCAGCTTAACAACGTCTCTAAATATTACCCTGCGGGCTTTGGTCGGGTCTATGTGTTGCGCAATATCAGTCTCGACATTGCGCAAGGCGAATTTGTGTCTATTATGGGCCCATCAGGGTCGGGGAAGTCAACGCTATTACACATTTTGGGACTGCTCGAAGAACCGTCTGAAGGCGAATATCTGCTCGACGATCAACCCGTTCAGAAGTTATCCGAAAAAAGACGCACAGAACTCCACCGCACGCAGATTGGCTTCGTGTTTCAGGCCTATCACCTGATCGACGAACTGACGGTGTATGAAAACATTGAGACGCCGTTGCTCTACAAAGGACTCAGTGGATCGGAGCGAAAAAGCCGCGTAGCTGAACTTCTCGACCGGTTTAATATGGTTGCCAAGAAAGATTTATTTCCGGCGCAATTATCGGGCGGGCAGCAGCAGTTAGTGGGTATTGCGCGGGCCTTATCGACCCAACCGTCTGTTATTTTTGCCGATGAACCAACGGGCAATCTGCACTCCGATCAGGCCCGTGACATCATGGAATTATTTCGCGAATTGAATCAAAAAGACGGTGTAACGATCGTTCAGGTAACGCACTCGGAAGTCAATGCTGAGTTCGGCTCGCGGGTGATCCGGCTGAAAGATGGTTGGCTGGAACCTTCAGATATGAAGTTGGTCAAATAGTAAATTGAGTTGCTGTTTTGCCTTTATGGACGGAAATATACGGCAGTTGTTTACCTGATTCAGCCACTGAATACCCATGACGTTAGCGCAAAATACGGCTTCAGCTTCTCTAAATATCTCTGGTTTGTATAAGCCTTCATAAATAGTAATGCCCACGCTTGGGGCGATTCGCATTAGCTGCTGGCGTACAATGCCGTTAATGCATCCCGTCTGTAGTGAGGGCGTATACAGGGTTTCATTGGCGTACCAGAATAGGGAAGAAGCAAGGCATTCGGCTACGTTACCGTCGGTATCAAGTAAAATTACATCGTCCAGATTATGCTGTTCTTTATATAAACCCGCTAGTACATAAGGAAGCGAATTCAGGGTTTTGAAAGCCGAAATAAGGGAGGGTGACAGCCGAAAAGCATCATAAATTCTTGTCTGCGCTTTTTCTGTAATTGAAAACGGATTGCCCGGCCGAGCGGTAATGAGTAGGTTAGCGTTGTTTGTTGTTGGCGTGTACAACCCGCCCGATTGACGCCAAACCTGAATCTTTATACGGGCAGATTGATTGGCCAATCCATTGGTTTCGAGAAGTTGTAAAATGGTCTGATAAATGGTTTCAGCCGTGAAGCCATCAGGCAGAGTAAGTTGCAATACAGACAGGCCAGCCGAGAGTCGGGCGAAGTGATCGGACCAGAACCAAACCCGATTAATTGAGTAACGAATAGTCTCAAACAGACCGTCGCCATATTGAAAAGCGCGGTCGTTTACCGACAGGCGAAAATCGCTTTCGGGAAGTATATCCGAATTATAAACCAGAAACATGCTTAGTTTGCGCCGTTTATCCTAAAACGATAGCCGCGCCGAAGGTAAGTTTGTAACATTGAACCATCAAATAGTATGTGTATGCAAGTGGCGTGGAAACAGATGCGGGTTGTAGTGGCCCTATTACTAACGACAAATTTGTCGGCAACATACGCACAGAATATGGCGAGTGTATCGCCTGCTACCGGAGCGAATGCTGCGAACCGATTAAATTTACAGCAATGTATTGATATTGCTCAGCAAAATAATATTCAGATTCGGCAAGGGCAATTGACGGTCGCCAATAGCGATTTGCAGCTCCATCAGTCGCGGTTGAATCTGTTGCCCACAACTAACTTTCAGGCCAATCAGGGCTTAAATGGCGGACGGAGTATCAACCCACAATCCAATGGATTTATACAGCAGTCCATTGTGTCGGGTAGCTATCAGCTTAATGCCGCGGCAACGATCTATAACGGCCTGACGTTACGGAACACGATTAAGCAAAATGACCTGATTCTTCAGGCTAGCCATCAGGAACTAAGCGCAACAAAAAACAATGTATCGCTGACGGTTGCACAAAATTACCTAAACGTGCTGACTGGCACAGAACAGTTGGCTGTTGCCCAGCGGCAAGCTGATGTAACACAGGCACAACTCGATCGTACACAGCGATTAGTGAACGCTGGATCGGCTCCCGAAGCGAACTTGTACGAACTTCGAGCAACACTGGCCAGTAATCAGGTTGATATTGTAACGGCTCAAAATACTCTAGATCTGGCCAAAGTTTCACTGCTTCAGGCCATGAATGTGCCTATTAATCAGGACTTCGAAGTTGAAGCAATTAGTGTACCCGATCCGGGCCTGACCCCTTATGAGGCTTCTGTGCAGCAGCTTTTTGATATAGCAGCCGGCAATTTGCCAGAAGTAAAAGGGGCTGATTTGCGCGTTAAAAGTGCCGCACTGGGTGTTCAGGTAGCTAAAGGCGCTCTCTATCCAGTATTAACGCTGAACGGTAATCTAAGCAGCCTCTATTCCAGTGCGGCCAATCAGCAGCAGGTGGCAAACGGTACGACCCGACAACAAATTACTGGGTTTTTTACAGATGCAAATGGAGGGCAGCAACCTGTTTATTCGAGCGTACCTGGTTTTGATGTAGCAAATGTTACTTATTTTGATCAAATCCAGAATAACTTTAACCGTTCTGCTTCGCTGTTTTTGCGTGTTCCAATTTTTCAGGGAAATTTGTCCCGGAACCGGATCACAACGGCTAAAATTCAACAGCAGAATGCCGAATTAACGGCGTTGAACACCCGACTAACGTTGCGTCAACAAATTGAAACAGCCTATACGCTGATGAAGGCAGGCGCTAACCGATACAAGGCTACTCAGGCGCAGGTTGCCTCGCTGGAGCGAGCGTTCCAGATGGCCGAAAGTCGGTTGAATGCCGGAGCTATAAACGCCACGGATTACAGCATTGCCAAAACGAACCTTGATCGTGCTCGGAATAGTCTGGTGCAGGCTAAGTACGATTATGTGTTCAGAACCAAAATTTTAGACTATTATCAAAATAAACCGCTCGCTTTTTAATGAATAATGTGAAATGTATGATGAATAGTGGCAGACAATTGATGCAAAAAGGTTGTCTAACCACTTTATGTTCTACATTATTCATTCTACATGTTGCATTATGAAAAAGAAGTCAAGTCGCATTTGGTGGATATTGGGTGGACTCGTTGTCCTGATCGTGGGCGGACTGGTAGCCGCAAAACAAACGGGTATGATCGGCAAACCGAAATCAACGGAAGTTGATTTCGCATCGGTCAAACGGCTCAACATTACCGAACGTGTCAGTGCATCGGGGCGTGTTCAGCCCCAGGTTGAAGTTAAAATCAGCCCCGACGTATCGGGCGAAATTATTGGTTTGTATGTGAACGAAGGTGATCCTGTTAAGGCTGGTCAGCTTCTTTGCCGTATTCGTCCTGATAACTATGAGTCTCTATTGGCGCGGGCGCGGGCTACGGTCAATCAGAGTCGGGCTCAGTTGGAACAGTCGAAAGCATCGGTAGCGCAATCGAGCGCGCGCCTGATTCGGGCCAAAGCCGACTATGACCGGAACCGTAAACTGTTTGCTGATAAAGTTATTTCTTCGGCCGATTTAGAAACCAGTGAGGCCAACTACAATGTAGCTAAGCAGGAAGTTGAAGCGGCTAATGCTAACGTTAGAGCTTCTCAGTTCAACATTCAAAGTGCCGAAGCCAGTTTGCGCGATGCGAATGACAATCTGCGTAAAACCACAATTTATTGCCCCGTTAATGGCACCGTATCAAAACTGAATATAGAATTGGGTGAACGTGTTGTGGGTACGTCGCAAATGGCGGGTACCGAAATTATGCGGATTGCCAATCTGCACAATATGGAAGTTCGCGTGAACGTAAACGAGAACGACATTGTCCGCGTAAATCTTGGCGATACCGCTGATATTGACGTAGATTCGTACACGACTGCCGGACGTAAATTTCAAGGTGTTGTCTATGAAATTGCTAATACCGCGAATGGCCTGACGAGTTCATCGGGGGCCGCTGCTGCGCTGTCGGCCGATGCCGTAACAGAATTTGAAGTGAAGGTGAAAATCCTGAACACGTCATACAGTGATTTACTGGCTCAGAAAGATAAAAAAGGATACCCATTTAAGCCCGGTATGACGGCTTCAGTTGAGGTTATTACCGACCGGAAATCGGGCGTGCTAACGGTGCCAATTGCGGCCGTAACCACGCGTGGCGCTGACTCCACCGCAATTGATACCGAGGTGATGAAAGACCGACCAAACGGCACCGTCGATGAAAAACCAGCTAACCAAGTCGAAAAGAAAGATAAGCCTAAAGAGATTGTCTTTGTAAATGTAGGCGGTAAGGCTACACAGCGGGAAGTGAAAACAGGGATCAGCGACTTTGAAAACATCGAAATCGTATCGGGCCTAAAACCGGGCGAGCAGATTATTTCGGGACCATTTATTGCCGTTTCCAAGAAATTGAAGGACGGTGAATTAGTGATAAAACGCGACCCGAATAAGAATAAAAAGAAAGAAGAAAAAGAGGAGTAAACCCCAAATTGGCCTCACTTTAATTTAACTGAAACGCCCGGATGTTTTTCGGGCGTTTTGCTTTTTTGAAAATCGGAAAATTTCATTAATCTGTCGTTTCCCGCTCGACGTTTATACTCGTGATCATCGCCGAATCTATTGTTCGCAACGATAACCAGAGCAATCAGGATTACGAGTGAAAAGATTTCCATTTTGGCTAAGTGGTGGGCTTACAGGTTGCTGAACATACAAGGTGACAAATATGTAAAAAATAGTACATTTCACTCCTAAAGACTTCTTTAGAAGAATACAACTTAACCTTCGGCTAAGTACAGAGACTGGCCACGTTTACGAAATTTGCCCT
This sequence comes from Spirosoma sp., assembly GCA_964263725.1. Taxonomy (GTDB): domain Bacteria; phylum Bacteroidota; class Bacteroidia; order Cytophagales; family Spirosomataceae; genus Spirosoma. The sequence goes on along the minus strand of CAXVWN010000423.1, from coordinate 15,489 downwards.
GCAACGGCTTTCTTCCTTTCTTTACCCCATGAAAGTAACTCAACCCATTCGGTTGACGATGGTAGGTGGAGGAAGCTGGGCAACCGCGCTCGTCAAAATTCTCTCCGAAAACAACGTCAGCGTTAAATGGTGGCTTCGTAAAAAATCAGATGCGGAGCACATCAAAAAATTTGGCCATAATCCAAGCTACCTAAGCGATGTGCAGATTAACACGCGTAAAGTGAAGGTTTGTACTAAAATACGAGATTCGGTTAAAGATAGCGATTACATTATTTTAGCTGTTCCGGCGGCTTTCGTAGGCGATGCGCTAACCGGACTACAACCCGAACATGTCAATGGAAAATCGGTTGTGTCAGCCATCAAGGGCATGATTCCGGGAGCCAATCAACTGGTAACCGATTGGGTTAGTGAGCAATACGGTGTTCCGGTGGGGCGAATGGCGATTGTTGCCGGTCCCTGTCATGCCGAAGAGGTAGCCCTTGAAAAGCAGTCGTACCTCACTATCGCTTCCCAAAATCCGACCTGTGCCGAGGAGGTTGCTACTTTATTACGGTGCCGTTTTGTACAGACAACACCCGTAGATGATATTTATGGTATTGAGTATAGCGCCGTTATGAAAAATATCATTGCGCTGGCCTGTGGCATTACGCGGGGACTGGGCTATGGCGATAACTTTCAGGCAGTACTGGTATCCAATGCCATGCAGGAAATCAAGCGATTTGTCGATGCTGTCTACCCCAAACACCGCGATTTGAGTGGATCGGCCTATCTGGGTGATTTGCTCGTAACGGCCTACTCACCCTTCAGTCGAAACCGAACATTCGGTACACTTATTGGCCGAGGTTACACAATCCAGTCGGCACAGGCCGAAATGAATATGATTGCCGAAGGGTACTATGCGGTTAAAAGCATCTATGAAATTAACCAGCGCTTTGGGGTTGATATGCCCATCACGAATGCCGTCTATAATATCCTCTACGAAAAAGCGGCCCCAACCGGTGAGATGAATTTGTTGAAGGAGATGTTGAAATGATAGCTACTGCACCGTTACGGTACTGTTTTATCTTAATCCTTGTCAACGTTTGAAACGCTAACTAAAAAAATAAAAGCCTCCTGACTAGTCAGGAGGCTTTCAAACGTTTATAGCGGTGTCGGTAAAATTTACCGGCAGTTGTGCCTTAATAAAAATTACTTCGCGCTATCAGCAGACATCGTCGAAGCAGAATCCGTAGCCATCGTCGAATCCGTAGCCATCGTCGAAGCAGAGTCCGTCGTGGTTGTGGTCGTTTCGGTGGTTTCGGTCTTTTTCGAGCTGCAAGACGTAGCCAGGGCGATCATAGCCATGAAAAAGAAGGCGGATTTCGTGATTGCTTTCATATTTTTGGGGATGTTTTTGTTTAGTGAATACTAATTAATGTCACTGTTAATACCCTATAAAGGAAAAGGTAACCCAACTTTTTTTTAATTTTTTTTGGGTTACGTCTCAGACGTTTCCGTATTAAGTAATGACTCAACTCAATGAAGGAAAGTAGGTCACCCATATTGACTGATGACGAGTTGCTGATGGGTTTGGCCGATGGCTCCGACGACGCATTGACGCAATTATATCGACGGTATTTTCCAATGGTGCTTCACTTCGTAACCAGTAACAGTGGTAATGAAGACGACGCCAAAGATATTTACCAGGAAGCATTAATTGTGTTGTATGAGAAAGTGAGGAGTGGTTCGCTGGAACTGCATTGTCAGTTGAAAACCTACCTCTACTCGGTCGGTCGGCGACTGTGGCTGAAGCAATTGGCTCAACGCAGCCGATTTATGGTGCGTGATGTGGATATGCCCGCCACGGATGAGTTTGTCGTTGGGCAAATTGATGACGACTTAACGGACCATGAGGAACGTGATCGTCAGTTTGATCTGATGGCAGATTCGCTGACCCGGCTTGGCGAGCCCTGCCGAACATTGCTGGATGATTTTTATATCCAGCATTTAAGTATGCAGGACATTACCGAAAAGTTTGGCTATACCAATGCCGACAATGCTAAAACGCAGAAGTATAAGTGCCTGATGCGGCTGAAGCGACTATTCTTTTCGGAGTATAAATCGTAGTGTCAACTCTGGAGAGTGGGCGATATACCAAAAATTTCCGCTGACTTTAGAAAGTCAGTATTAATAAAAATGGAAATGAACGAAGAAAAAGACATCGAAAACGCCTTACAAGCGTATGGCGAACGGATTCGGTTCAAGCAGCAATTAAAAGCAGTTCAAGCGAGTGCTGACATGAGTGCTATGCGGCATGAGGCTAATACATACCGGTCCGAACCTGCCAGTCAGATTCGCTCAATCTGGCAAATGTATCGCACCACACTGGCTGTGGCTGCATCGGCGGCTATTATTACAACCTTCGGCTCTATTTTCCTCTATCGGTCCTACCAACAAAGTCATCAGCAGGAGCAACAATATAGCTTGTTAAGCAAAGAGATTCAAGCCGTTAAATCATCACAACGTAAGTTGTTGAACGATTACAATGGTCGGGGGCGGGGTTTGAGTAACAATCCGGCCCAAGTGTCAGGCTCGGGTTTTTTACTCACCGGTGACGGCTATCTTGTTACGAATAACCACATCGTACGCGATGCCGATTCGGTTTATGTGCAAAGTACCAAAGGCGAAGTATATAAGGCTCGGGTCGTATATACCGACCAGTCGCACGATTTAGCATTTCTGCAACTTTGCGACGATAGCGCGTTCCGTTCCATGCCGTCGGTGCCTTACAGTTTTGACGCCCGCCCGTCTGATCTTGGCGAGCGCGTTTATACGCTTGGCTATCCGCGCGAAGAAATTGTTTATGGCGAGGGTTATCTCAGTTCTGGCACAGGTTATCGGGGCGATTCAACAGCATATCAAGTGGCTATTGGCGTGAATCCTGGTAACTCTGGCGGTCCACTTTTAGATGAAAAAGGCAACGTAATTGGTATTATAAGCGGCAAGCAGACTACGTCTGAAGGGGTTAGTTTTGCCGTAAAAACAAATTACCTGCTCGAAGCCCTCAGTAATATTCCAGTTGATTCGCTCAAAGGGCAACCACTTCGGCTTAATAAAAAGAATACACTAGCGAATCTACCCCGTAAACAACAGATCAAGCGGATGCAGGATTACGTTTATCAGGTAAAGGTTTTCAAACATAAAGATTAAAGCAGAGAGGTAAAGAGGCAAGTGAAAAACAATTGGATTGGTTGCCATGTTATTTCGTGCAGAAAGAAACTCAACAATCATGAAAAAGATAATGACAGTAGCCGTTGCGCTACTCTTCTCTGTTTCCCTTGTATCCGCTCAGGATACCAAACAAAATGCTAAGGAAACGGCTCACCAGGCCAAAGAAACAACGAAAGCAGCTGGTCGAAAAGTAGGTCGCGAAGCCGATAAGGCAGGCGATAAAATATCGACCGCAGCGAAAAATACAAAAGAGGACGTTAAAGACGGCACAAATAAAGCGCTCAACAAAACTGATCGCAAGATGAAAAAGGCCGAACGGAAGATGGATAATTCCAAATAAGCTTCACCTTTTCATGATAGAGACAGTGCCACTACCCTAAAGTAGTGGCACTGTTTTTTGTCAGGTCCGGGCGAACTTCAATCAGGTTTTGATACGTTCTACACACACGTTGTTGCTCTTACTATATTGCATTACGTTTTCTCATGAGTTTATCTGTTTCAGTACTCTTATTTGGTATCACCCGCGACCTAACTGGCCAGTCGGCGGTTTCAGTGCCTTTCTCCGAAGGGGCTAGCGTTGGCGATCTAATCAGCCAATTGCACCGGAATTATCCCGCATTAACCGGTATTCGTTCGTTATTGGTTGCTGTTAATGGCGAATATGCCGAATCTGAACAGATACTTGCTCAGAACGACGAAATCGCACTTATTCCACCTGTCAGCGGAGGCTGATTCCTATCTATTGTTCTATGATTGCCCTTACTTCTGACCCTATCGACGTTGCGACTGCTTTAACTTATCTTCAATCGGATCAGGCCGGTGCTATTGATTTTTTTCTGGGAGTCGTTCGTAATAACACTCAGGAGCGGCCAGTCGACCGACTCGAATACGAAGCCTATGAACGCATGGCTATTAGTGAAATGCAAAAAATTGCGGATGAGGCTCATCAGCGATGGCCCATTCTCCGCTATACTATTATCCATCGAAAAGGCACGTTACAGATTGGTGAAATCGCCGTGTTAATTGGTGTTGCTACGGCTCATCGGGCGGCAGCTTTTGAGGCTTGTCGATACATTATTGACACCATTAAGCAAACCGTACCTATCTGGAAAAAAGAAGTATTTACTGATGGTGAGTCATGGGTAAATGCACACCCGTGAATATGTATAGTAAATAGATTTATTTTTCGACAGGATTATAAGGTTAGACAGAATTTTCGGTTAATAACACTCCTGTTTAATCCTGTAATCCTGTCGAAAAATAAATCTGGTGTATGCCAACGTCATCATTTGATTAAGTACGTTCCCACAATTGGGTAGTGATCAGAATAGCCGATGTAATTAAGGGTTTCAAAATTTAATACGGATAGCTTCGGATCATGAAATTGATTGTCAATTCGTATGTAGCCCGGTAAACGGTTATATGTAAAGCCAAAACCCCGCCCCGCATCTTCAAAACTATTAGGTAACGTCCGGCGCATTCGTTCGTACACTACACTATAGGGTGTGTCGTTATGATCGCCAGTTACAATGACCGGATATGGACTTTCGTGGATGTATTTTTCAACTTTTTTAACTTCGTCATTACGTTCGATAAATCCGGTACGCAACGCGCTCAATACACCGCGAGTTTCATGTTGAACGCCCTTCATCCCCTTCTGATTCAGCACCTTACCGACTCGAATGCCCATTGAGTGCAGATGGACATTGATAATGCGAATAGTATCATTCCGTATTTTTATATTCGCCCACACTATTCCATTTGATCCACCAAATGGCTCTCGTCCCAATTGTACAATTGGGTAAATGGAAAAAATGGCAGCGCCAATGTCGCCATCGGCTAAATGTGCTCTTTCGGGGTATAAAAGAGCGGAGTACAAATAACCCGCTTTACGAAATCGCCGAACAATATCGTAATCAGGTATGGTCGTTGAATTATAAAATTCCTGAAAGCATTTTATGGGCGCATCGTAGCGCAACACATAATTGTCTGTACGGCGAACACGGGGTGAGCTTTGGTAGAATGCCCAGGACTCATTCAGGTTAAAGGACTGAACATTATAACTAAATACTTTTAATGGCGTGCCTTTGCCGGTTAATTCGACAGGTTTGTGCCACACAAAGGTTCGTGACCCAAATAAAACCATCCCAATTAGCACAACAATACCCGAAAGCCAACTTCGCCAGGGGCTTGTTGTGAGCCACAAACAAACTACGATTAAGTTCAGTAGCCAGGCTACCGGTAACGTAATCATGATCATGCTGGCCGACCAGTGTTCAATTTGTAAACTATACAAAAGCCAGTAAGCCAGGCATGTATATAAAACCAGCAATAGATTAATCGACCATAGCAACGACCGAAAAAAATAGGCAATGAGTTGTCCAACTCGCATTTTGAGCACCATATCGTCGTTGTTGAGCGAGACCAATACCCTTCGGCAGCCAAAAATAAGGCATAATGATCGGAAAGCCTGCAATTGAGCCTATTCGGGGGCTTGCGATGCAAGTAGAAACGTATTACCTTTGTGGAACAAAAACCGTATGGCATTGATCAAAAAAGGGAGTCGCACTCCCTTTTTTGTTAGCCTTACCTTATGGACGACAAAGCGAAAATTACCGAATTATTACAGCCGTACCTGAATAACGATCAATTATATATTGTTGATGTTCAGGTGGTTGGGAGGCAGGGTGGCCGAATTAAGGTTACGATTCTATTGGACAGTGACGCGGGTATTACCATTTCTGACTGCACCGATGTAAGTCGTAAGCTGGGAGCGCAGATGGATGAAATGAATTTTTTCGGAGAATCAGCGTTTACGCTCGAAATTTCATCCCCTGGTGTTGACTATCCATTGACATTTCGGCGTCAGTTTGTTCGTAATGTAGGCAGGCAGTTGATTGTTACCCTCGTTGACGGTAACACGCGAAAAGGCCATCTGGAGTCTGTTGCTGAGGACCATATCGTGCTGGATATTGAACCCGAAAAACAGTCGAAGAGTAAAAAGAAGAAGGAAGCTGATTTATCTATTAATGTTCCACCTGTTGGCCCTACGCCAATCTCGTTTGAGCAGATAAAAAAAGCGCATGTAGAAATATCATTTAAATAGAGACCTACGGCATACGACGTAAAAAGACTTAGTGACTTAGCCTTTTACACCTTATGCCTTATGCCTTGCAGACTTAGACACTAAAATGACCAGTGGACTATTAATCGAATCGTTTGCTGATTTTGCCCGGTCGAAAAATATTGATCGGCCTACCATGATCGCCATTCTGGAAGAAGTTTTCCGGACGATGATTCGTAAAAAATACGGAACCGACGAGAATTTCGACGTAATTATTAACGCCGAAAGTGGTGATTTGGAGATGTGGCGGACGCGTGAAATTGTGGACGATAATTCGGAAGATATCTGGGATTATGATAAAATCCCTCTTGCCGAAGCCCATAAAATTCAAGATGACTTTGAGGTAGGCGAACAGGTTGCTGAAGAAGTGAAGCTGGATGATTTTGGTCGTCGGGTTGTGCAAACGGCTCGCCAGACGCTCATTCAGAAGATAAAGGATATGGAGAAAGAACTCCTTTATCAAAAATATAAAGATCAGGTTGGTGATTTGGTTGGTGCTGAAGTTTATCAGTTGCTAAAGCATGAAATCATCTTGGTTGACAGCGAGAACAACGAACTGAGTCTGCCCCGCACAGAGCAGATTCCAAAAGATCGTTATCGCAAAGGCGAATCAGTGAAAGCTGTTATCAGCCGGGTTGAGATGCTAAATGGTACGCCTAAAATCGTATTGTCACGTACATCTCCCGTGTTTTTGGAGCGACTGTTCGAAATTGAAGTACCGGAAATTTACGACGGTCTGATTTCAATTCGCAAGATTGTTCGGGAACCGGGCGAACGGGCGAAAGTAGCTGTTGAGTCATACGATGATCGCATAGATCCGGTGGGTGCGTGCGTTGGTATGAAAGGCTCGCGAATTCACGGAATCGTGCGTGAACTTGGCAACGAGAACATCGACGTTATTAACTATACCGAAAATCTTGAACTGCTGATCAGCCGGGCACTTAGTCCGGCCAAAATCAGTTCAATGCAAATTGATCGTGATACAAAACGAGTATCAGTTTTCCTGAAACCTGATCAAGTTTCGTTAGCTATTGGTAAAGGCGGTCAAAATATTAAACTGGCTGGTCGGCTGGTGGATATGGAGATCGATGTATTCCGTGATAACGAAGGTCAGGAAGATGATGAAGACGTTGATCTCATGGAATTTTCCGATGAGATCGATCCATGGATGATTGAAGAACTACGCAAAGTTGGTCTTGACACAGCTAAAAGTGTGTTGGCTCTGAACAAAGAAGAACTTGTTCGGCGGACTGATTTAGAAGAGGATACTGTCGAAGAGATTTTAAATATCCTGAAGCAGGAATTTGAATAAAGTTAGGGTGCGTAAAATGAAAAATAAATTGATGACCATTTATGCTTCATTTTACACACTAAACGCTTCATTATTGAAGCTAAGGGATTTTTATTGCTGGAACTGGTGTTCATACCATACCAACAACTATTAAATTTGCCGAATATAAACCGAAGTATGGCAGAAGAAAAGTCAATGCGCCTGAGCCAAGTGGCAAAAATTCTCAACAAAGGACTTTCCTCTGTTGCGAGTAGTCTGTCTGCCAAAGGGTTTAAGGTTGAAGTTAATCCTAACACCAAAATCAACACAGAACAGTTGGAGGTGTTAGCGAAGGAGTATAAATCTACGGAACTCCTGAATGGAACTCGCCGGGCTGAACCGCCGGTTGTAGCCGCCGAGCCACCACGTCGTCAGGAGGAGGATGTCGTTTTGTACCGTCGTGATGACGCGAGACGTCCGATTGTTGAAAACCAACCAGAGTCAGCTCCAGCTGAACTACCCAAACCGGCTCTAGTAGAGCCGAAGCCAGTTGTACAAACCGCCCAGACCGGTTTGCCAGGCTTAACAGTAGTGGGTAAAATTGATTTGAATGCTAAGCCCACACCGCCACAACCAGTACCGCAGGCGAAAGCACCGGTACCACAGGAAGTGAAACCGGTTGTGATACCGCCAAGTCAATCTGAGGAACGTGTACAAGTCAGTAATGTGGAGGTGCCAAAGCCTGTTATCCCACAACTACCAGTTGTACCACCTGCTGCAGAAATGCCAAAACCAGTGCCGACTCCACCAGTCGAAGCAAAACCAGCTCCGACTTTGCCGGTTTCTACACCGGTTCCCCCTGTTGTTTCTGAAGTACAGGTGCCTGTTGTTAAAATAGATACAACACCTAAAGAGACTCCCAAGCCAGTTGTCGTAGATGCACCACCTGTTCCTGTTCTGCCGAAAGCAACTACGGAACAGGCTGCTCCAGCTCGTATGGAAGCTCCTAAACCGACGGTACAAAAACCAGCGGCACAGGAGAGACCTAGGGAAAGTCGGCCTAACAATCGGCCGGATAATCAACCGAAACCAGAATCTCAACCTGCTAAACCGGTAGCATCGGAGTCAGCTGATGAGCCAACAGCAGCAACCGAAACCATTCGGGCAGCTGGCAGCCACCAGTTAGGTGGATTGAAAATTCTCGGTAAAATTGAGTTGCCCGTCAGCAATCCTCGTCAGGGTGGTGGCGGCAATAATGCCGATAAGAAAGGAAAACGTAAGCGAATTCGCGGTGGTCGTGAAGGCGGTAGTACGCCTAACCAGCCGAATCAGGGTGGTGGTCAGCCACAAGGGCAAGGGCAGGGTGCCAATCGCGCTCCCCGCGAGGGTGATCGTGGACCGGCTAACCGAACTCAAGGTGATCGTCCGCAAGGCGACCGCCCACAGGTAGCTGGTCAACGGGATGCTACACCGCGCGATGGTAACCGTCCACAAGGACAAGGCGACCGGACTGCAACGCCAGCCAACCGCACAGGCGGTACGGGAACTGGACAAAATCAAGGTGGTAATAACGCCAACCGAGGTGGTCAGGCTAATACGAATACAAATTCGACTAACCGACCTGCTGGTGGCGGTGGTAACACAGCCAACCGGGGTGGTAGCAATACACCTAACCGAAGCGGGAACACTCCTAACCGGGGTGGCACCGGCCGTCGTGAAGCCCCAACGCAAGCTGACGTTCAGAAGTCTATTCAACAGACGAATGCCCGGATGCGTGGCAACACGCCTAACCGGGGTGCTGACCGTCGACGAGACCGTCGGAGCCAACGCGAAGAGGACCGTCGTTTAATGAACGAACAGGAGGAACTGGAAGCAAAAATCCTGAAGGTTACTGAGTTCGTATCGGCTAATGATTTGGCCTCTTTAATGGATGTGTCGATCAACGAAGTTATCTCGGTTTGTTTGAACCTTGGTATGTTCGTGTCGATCAACCAACGGTTAGATGCTGAAGCGATTACTGTTATCGCCGATGAATTTGGTTACGACGTACAATTTATATCGGCTGAAGATGAAACGGAAGCCGGTATCGACGTTGAAGCGGATGAACCGGAAGACTTACAGCCACGTGCGCCGATTGTAACTATCATGGGCCACGTCGATCACGGTAAAACATCGTTACTTGACTATATCCGTCGGGCGAAAGTTGCGGCTGGTGAAGCCGGTGGTATTACGCAGCACATTGGTGCCTATAGCGTAAAAACCAACGATGATCGAATGATTACGTTCTTGGATACACCGGGTCACGAAGCCTTTACGGCCATGCGGGCACGGGGTGCTAAAGTAACGGACGTCGTTATTATTGTCATTGCTGCTGATGATAGTATAATGCCACAAACACGCGAAGCTATCAACCACGCACAAGTGGCGGGTGTACCGATCGTATTTGCTTTCTCTAAAGTAGATAAAGCCGGGGCTGATACCGAGAAAATTCGGGCTGAGCTGGCCTCTATGAACATGCTCGTTGAAGAATGGGGTGGTAAATATCAGGCGCAGGAAATCTCGTCGAAATCTGGTTTAGGTGTCGATGAGTTACTCGAAAAAGTCTTGCTCGAAGCTGAACTGCTCGAACTGAAAGCCAATCCGACTCGTCGGGCATTAGGTACAGTTATTGAAGCCTCACTTGACAAAGGCCGTGGTTACGTTTCGACCGTACTCGTTGAAAACGGTACGCTCCAACAGGGTGACATCATGCTGGTTGGCGCACACTATGGCCGTATCCGGGCCATGACAAACGATAGGGGCGAACGGATTAAAGAAGCTGGCCCATCACAACCGGTTCAGATTCTTGGTCTACCGGGTGCTCCACAAGCGGGTGACAAGTTTAACGTAATGGAAACGGATCGTGAGGCCCGCGAAATTGCTAACAAACGTGAGCAATTACTGCGTGAGCAAACATTGCGTACCCGTAAACATATTACACTCGAAGAAATTGGCCGACGGAAAGCTATCGGCACCTTTAAAGAGTTGAATGTGATTGTGAAGGGTGATGTAGATGGTTCGGTAGAAGCGCTCTCTGATTCGCTCCTGCAACTTTCGACAGAAGAAGTTCAGGTGAATATAATTCACAAAGCCGTTGGACAAATTTCCGAATCGGATGTGCTGTTGGCGTCAGCGTCAGATGCTGTTATTGTTGGATTCCAGGTACGGCCATCGGCAAGTGCCCGGAAACTAGCCGAACAGGAACAAATTGAAATACGGCTCTACTCAATTATCTACGACGCTATCAACGAGGTGAAAGACGCTATGGAAGGGCTGTTAGCGCCGACTGTAGAAGAAATTATCGTTGGTAACATTGAAGTACGTGACGTCTTCAAGATTAGCAAAATCGGTACGGTAGCAGGCTGCTACGTAACGGAAGGTAATATTAAACGGAGCAATAAAATCCGTATTATCCGTGACTTCATTGTGGTTCATACGGGTGAAATCAGTGCGCTGAAACGCTTTAAAGAAGATGTTAGTGAAGTGAAGTTTGGCTACGAATGTGGCTTGAGCATCAAAAACTTCAACGACATTGAAGTTGGCGACGTGATCGAAAGCTTCGAGTTCAAAGAAGTGAAACGTACACTGTAACAGTGTTATAGGTTCTGGAAAAGCCCCAACTGAATTACTCAATTGGGGCTTTTTTGTGTCTTGTTAAGTAGACTCGCGTCTGATGAAAATCCTTACAATTAGCGACCTGCACGGACGGGTTGTTTGGAATAAAGCTAATTTTGAACACTATGATCGTGTCATTTTTCTAGGCGATTATACAGACAACTACATTTTTGATGACGAGACGATCTATACGAATATCGCACGAATTATTCAGCTGAAACTCCGTCAACCAGACAAGTTTGTGTTGCTCATCGGCAATCATGATGCACAGTACTTGCATTTCCCACATTACCGCTGTTCGAGGTTTCGCCCATCGGCACAATCTGAATTGAGTTTATTATTTGCCAAACATCCCGATTTATTTCAGATAGCGTATCAGCAGAGAAGTTATCTGTTTACCCATGCAGGCATAACGAACAAATGGTTGACACATTTTCTGGCAAAAACTGGGAATGATTTACTCACACTAACGGCTGATTACAATCTGGCTGGATTATTGAACGAGATTCATCAATCCGTAAAATACCGTAATCTGTTGTTTGACGTTGGGCCAAAACGAGGAGGCTCTGATAGGTTTGGGGGACCTGTTTGGGCCGACCGCATAGAAACAAGTAATGACTTTTTGACTGGTTTTCGACAGATTGTGGGTCATACTCCCGTTGGAGACTTCACTACAATGAGTGATAAAAGCAGTTCAATTACCTATACGGATGTGTTACAAACTAAAACGGCATTTTATGAAGTCATAATCCCTGACTAACTTAGGCACTAAAGAAACGAAAGGCCTACACCCGGTCGTTAATAAGAAAAGCTTGTTTGCCGAAAATACCCTGAATGAATTTCCTCTATCCTTCTTTTCTATTTGGTTTGCTGGCACTTTCGATTCCGATTGCCATTCACCTATTTAATTTTCGACGAACACGGCGGGTATTTTTTACCAATGTTGCCTTGTTACGGACGGTTCAGACCGAAACCAAATCGTTTCGACGATTAAAACACTGGATCATTCTGGTTTGCCGGTGCTTGTTTGTGGCTTGTTTGGTGCTGGCGTTTGCCCAGCCATTTATTCCAAGTAAAAATAAGCTTGGCTTGTCGCGACAGGGTGTCACGAGCTTATATGTCGATAATTCGTTCAGCATGCAGAACGAGCGAAACACAAAACGTTACCTCGATATTGCTACCAGTAAATTAGATGAATTGTTGACGCTGTTTCGAAATGCAACGTCACTTCAATTACTAACCAACGATTTCTCAACGGCAGAACAGCAAGCCGGAACGGCCGAAGCAGTCCGCGATCGTGTGACATCCATCCGTTTTGCCCATACGCCCCGCACGCTCGAAACGGTTTATCGTCGGCAGCGAAACTTGTTGAGTTCACTCAATCCCGGCGGGCGCAACCAACTATTCTGGTTTTCCGATTTTCAGAAAAGCACGGCTGGTGATTTGTCGCGGCTCAAAATTGACACAACCGATAAGCTGTTTATTGTGCCGATGGATGCGCAGGCAACCAAAAACGTTTATGTCGATTCGGTTTGGCTTAGCACGCCATTTATTCGCGAGATGCAGAACAATAGCTTGAATGTCAAGCTGAATAACGCAGGCCGGGAGAATGTAAAAAACCTGCCGATCCGTCTGTATTTAGATGATACGCAAACGTCAACTGCTTCGGCTACCTTAGCGCCCGATGGTTCGGCAACCGTTTCGCTTAATTTCAACGTGACCTCAAAAGGATACCATCGAGGCCGAATCGTTTTTGAAGATTACCCGATTACATTCGATAACCAGTATTTTTTCGTTATTGAAGCATCACCGGCGGTTCGTGTATTGCATTTGTACGAACAAAAAGAGACTCCGTCAGAGCGGGCAAGGGATTATGTAGATGCCGTTTACGCCAATGATAGTCTGTTTGTCAGGCGAAGTTTCAGCGTCCAGAATTTCGATGTCGGGCAGTTAAAAGAGACCGATTTAGTCGTGCTGGAAGGTGTTGCCGATGTGAATGGTACACTACGTACTGAATTAGAGCGGTTTGTTCAGCAGGGGGGAAGTCTAGCCATCATTCCACCGGCAAGTCCGAATGTCAGTTCGTATGGACCTTTTTTGCGAACCTTAGGCATTGGTAGTGTGCAAGTTAACGCAACTCCGGGTATTGTATCAACTTCCTTGCCCGTTGCTGAGCCTGACCGACGTAACCCGTTCTTTCGCGATGTATTTCAACAAAGTTACCAATCAGAACCACTCAATATGCCAACATCCGCTCCCGTCTGGCGGTGGAATTCGGGTGATCGATTGCTGAGCTTGCGTGATGGAAACCCATTATTAACGCAATCAAAAGTGGGCGTAGGCGGTAGTGTGTATTTACTCGCCAGTCCGCTTGCACCAGTTTACGGGAATTTGGCTGAACACGCTTTATTTGTTCCGGTCATGTATAAAATGGCTGCTCTAAGCGTTCGGGCGCAACGGACTGCTTACTCGTTTGATGACAATTTGGTAACAATTCCAGTGAGCAATCCCTCCGAACGGACGATTTATAAACTGAAGCACGACAAGTTAGAAATCATCCCGGTACAGCGCACCGTCGGAAATCAACTCCTTCTGGAAATGCCAAAAAGTAATGAACTGGCTGCTGGCCAGGAAATTGAAGCGGGTTATTATGAGCTTCAGCTAAACGGCAAAGCCGAACGTTTGTTGGCTTTTAATCACGGTAATCAGGAGTCCGCCATGAATTTTTATTCGGCTGATGAACTGCGTAAAGCCTTCTCGAACCAACCAAACGTTGAAGTGTTTGACAGTATTCAGGACGGCGATTTCGTGCAGGTCTTGGAGCAGGAAAATCTGGGTAAAAGTTTGTGGAAATACTTTTTGCTAGCGGCACTGGCATTTCTCCTGATAGAAGCCGGGTTAGTACGCTTTATGAAAGGATAGAATTTAAAACTCGAAACTCATTCTGTAAGCCGGGCAATAACACGTTGGTATCGGGATAGTTGAGGTGTTCCTGAGTCGGTTACTTCCAAAATGATATGAATAGTTTTGCCAATAGATACGTCTTTTGGGACCGTAAATGATGCCTTTTGTTTGTCCGAATTTTGGATAACTACTTTTCCTTCGTAGGTGTCAGCCTCTTCATATTGCCACCATCGGTAACTCAGTGTATTGCCATCCGGATCGCTTGCTGAGCCGCTAAGTTGCACAGTTTGTCCAGGTTTTACTGATAAATTGAGTGCATGATTCAGTTTGACTACCGGAGCATGATTAGCCTCTTTATACTCCGTAACGCACCAATTGGCACGGGCAGCAAAGTCATTTTGTAACACATTTATCCAGCGGGTTTGTGGGTAAGCCGTGTCGTTTTTATGGCTATATGGGTTGTAATCGGTCACCTGTTTACCGTCTTCCCATCGGTGCGGATTGGTGGCAGACTGTACCATACGCCCACCCCAGCCACCGTACGAAATATCCTCCATACTTCTTAAACCAACATCGAGCAGATAAAAATAGGCTGGTGAGTCACCTTCTGAGATAAAGTCATACTGACTTCTGCCATATTTCTTAGCCTCTTCCATATCGCCATGCGTATGTTCAGGATCGCCGGGAATCTTTTGCCCATCGCCCCAGAGGTAATAAGATTCCATAAGCGGCCCATGCTTGAATTTAATGTGTTCAGTAAACCATTTTCCACCCAGATAAGACTGAAGTTCGGTGGGAACCACACGCGGCCATAAATAGGCAAAACTCCAGAATTGATCTGAATTGTAGAGGACCTTGATTTCAGGCCAGTTGGGAGCTACATATTTCTGATAAGTAGCATCCTGGTCGAGAACGGCATAGATGACTGCTTTTGCGGATACTTTTTTGTAAACAGCCTGCCATTCGGAGGTGTTTTTATACTGCTCCTCAATAGATTTCAACGCACGGGCCAGCGTGTTGGTGCCGCCCCAAATTTGCACATATACGGGGCTGGGATTCGTATCGAGCAGAATCTTTTTAATGAAGTCTGATCCTTCGGTATCATTTTTCATATCGCCCTCAAAGTCGATATTACCTACTCGCACGAGGCTTAATAGGTGTTCGGGAGTAGGGTAACCTTTCGCGTGCTTTATTAAGTTAGGGTATACCTTCCCGTACTTTTCAATATACTGCTGCATCCAGGTTGTACCGGGCCACCGAAGCTCTGTGCGGTCGCCATATCGTTTGGCCGTATTTGCCATTTCGGACGTAAATACGGTACCTTTTC
>CAXVWN010000422.1:0-18628 GCA_964263725.1 Spirosoma sp. | reverse complement strand
CGTAACAAGATTGTATTGACGGGGACACCCATTGAAAATCACACGTTCGATCTGTATGGGCAACTTTCATTTGCCTGTCCGGGTCTGCTGGGAAGTTACAATCATTTCAAAGCGCATTATTCAACGCCCATCGATAAGTTTGCGGATCAAAAACGAGCCCGCGAGCTTCAGAAGAAAATCAGCCCGTTCATCTTACGTCGGACTAAAGCACAGGTAGCCACCGAGCTTCCCGACAAGACAGAGATGATTATCCAATGCGAAATGGGACTCGAACAACGGCGTGTGTACGACGCCTACGAACGGGAGTTTCGCAATTTTCTGCTGACAACCAAAGAGGGCGACATTCCCAGAGAGCGCTTGCACGTATTGCAGGGACTCACGAAACTGCGGCAGATTTGCAACTCGCCGATGCTACTCAACGATGAAGAATTTTACGGCGACTCATCGGCAAAAATCGAGATGCTGATGGAGCAGATCGAGAGCAAATCACCGAAGCATAAAATCCTGGTTTTCTCGCAGTTCGTTGCCATGCTTGACCTGATCAGAAAGGAACTGCAAACCCGACAGATTGGCTTCGAATACCTCACCGGACAAACCAGCAATCGGGGCGCCATTGTCAACCGTTTTCAAACAGACGACAGCGTGAGGGTGTTTTTAATCAGCCTGAAAGCTGGGGGCACGGGTCTCAACCTAACCCAGGCCGACTACGTGTATCTGGTTGATCCTTGGTGGAACCCGGCAGTCGAAAATCAGGCCATTGACCGGAGTTACCGCATTGGTCAGAAAAAGAATGTGGTAGCCGTTCGATTGATATGTCCCGATACAATTGAGGATAAGATTCTGCAACTTCAGGAGTCTAAAAAAGAGCTAGCCGATAACCTGATCAAAACTGACACATCTGTTTTGAAATCATTATCAAAAGACGACTTACTGAATTTACTACGATAAAGCTCTAACGGTGAGTTTACTAGCCGATAAATAGAAATTATACTTTTTAATCACATAAACACAAGACTATTTACCGTTTTGATTAAGTATTCTTTTTTCTAATATTGTAAATATTATATTATCAAAATAAAATATATATTCAATTCAATAAGCAAAATAACTTGTTCTATGACTCATCTAGCTAGCGAACTTATTGCCGTTACAAAGCTGGCCTTCGTTGCCGATGCCTATCCGTACAAAGATGATAAGACAATTATTGTCGTTCTTAAGCCAGCATTGCGGGAAGGTTTACCATTAAAAAAATCTGTATTGACGTTCCAGACGGACAGTTTTACGGAAGAGGCTGTGGTGAAAGCGTATGAAAAAGAGGTCGTACTATTTCTGTCTGAAATGTTACGTACCGCTGAGTTTCTGCTCAAAAATTCGGTTCAGCATAGAATCAATCAAATTGCTCCTCTCTGTTTAAATTAGAAAAATCATCTGTTAATCAACTATATACCGCTCATTTTTGCACCACGTTAGGGTTATCTTCATAAGCCGATCCGATAACGCACAGGTGATTAAGGACTTCGGCAAAGAGTTCGTAGAGCAGCTTTAATCGCTCGATGTCTTTGATTACCCCAATGACTTTAAACGACAACTGATCAACGCCTTCCGGGAATTTGGCGGCAAACCAACCGTCGTCATCTTTTACCTCCAGGCTAATCTCTGGCTGGACGTCAATCAGTTGACGTATTTTTGAATTTTTAAACAGCAGTTGTAGTTTGCTTTCATCATTACCCTGAATGATGAACTTGTCATCAAAATCGGGAAAGCCTACTTCAACATCCTGCATACCCAGTTTTTTGCCTAGCCCGCTAAAGAATCCTTTCCGGTATATTTTGAATCGAAATCCATCCTTATTCACATAAGGGGCTCTCATCCGGGTGTAAATAATATATGCTTTTCCCGTCGAAACGGTGTGAGTGTCAAGCGTAACTGTCCACTCGTTAACGGTGGCCTCTACCTTACTACCTTTCCAAAAGCTGCCATCAACGAAGTCAGCGCTAATTTCTTCGGCCAGCTTTCTCCAAACATCGTCCTTAAAAGGACCAAATAGTTGCTTCAGTACACTCATGAGGATATGATTTTTAGAGGTTTTTCATCCAGGTCTCCCGTAGCTGTATCTGCTGGGGCGTTGCTTGTGGATCAGGCTCAAACTTGTATTGATAAATAAGCTCTTTTTCAAGAATGAGGCTCTTCACGGTCACCTCCTGTCCATTCCGCAGAACTGTTACGTCATAGGTATCACCGACTTTCAACTGTGTCAATTCACCTCGAATTTTACCAATATTATCCAGGCTCAGGGGTTGTTTGTTATAACCAACCCATTCGTCATTTTCCTGTAAACCGGCTTTAATTAAAGCATCGTCCAGCTTGGTTAGGTGAAATTTGTTGTCGACAAACGTAGGCTTCATGCCAATCCATGCGCTTTTCTGGCCCGTGTGTACATTTGGTGTATAAGTAATTCCCAACTTGCCGTAGTATTCGCTAAAGGGCAATGGCTCAGTCGCTTTCACATAGCGATTGAAGAAATCGGCAATCTCAGGATACGTCTTTTGAGCGAAGACGTTAAAGAAATTATTTTCGGGAAAGGCTTTGTTAGGGCCGTATGTAACAGCCAGTTCGTTGATCACCTCGCGCAGCCCCCGCGTACCATTCGATAATTCCAATAAGCGAATATCCAGTAACCCGGCTACCAATGCCCCTCGGGCGTATATGTTGCCATATTGCCGCTGACCTTCGTCGGTATAGCAGGTTAGACCCAATTTGCTTAAACTGTAGGTAGTATCAAGGGTTTTGTCGTAGGAAATTTTCTGGCTCAGCTCATCAAAATACGTTGGCAGGTCCATAATTCCGCCCCGCAATTGCATCGCATCACTAGCCCATTCGGTTACACCTTCGTAGAGCCATAGGTGCTCCGAGGGTGTAGGCGTAATAAAGTTAAACTGCTCAATTACTTCGCTGTGAATGTTTAACGGGGTAACAACGTGGAAAAATTCATGCGCGGCAATCGACGTCATATCATCAGCCAGTTTCTTACTAAACTCCTCTTCTTTAATCACGTATTCCGAGCTGTACGAATGCTCCCAGGCACCCCAGCTCTGGTCTTCAAAATGATATAGAAATGTGTAATGTTTTACGGGTAACTGTTTTAAAAACTGACCAGCCGCCGTAAGCATCGACTGCATATTATTTAGTAGTTGCGCCGACGTAATTTTGTCGTTTTTTGAGTACGTAAACATATCGATTTGTGCACCGGCAACTGTCGTACTAGCTTTGCTGAGTCGGCCCAGTAAGATGGGCGAATCTACGATACGGTCATAGTTAGAAGCAACAAAGTAACCTTTTTCATTTTTCTCCAATGCGGTGCCAACCGTCCATTCTGCGGGGTAGTCAAGTTTCACTTCAACGGGGTCATTCTGCATTCCATTCGGGAAGCCAAACACGCCCTGCCCATTGATAAGTACATGGTCTTTTTCGATGGACGTGCCGCACATGTTATACGGCTTGTGTTCATTCACCGGCGTGTCCCAGGTCTCGGCAATACTGTATTGAACGATGCGCACTTTTTCGGGCTGATCAAACTTCCACTGGTTTGTAGAAACTTGCTGTGATTTCACCTCACGGCCTTTGGCGTCCAACGCTTTGAACGACCGAACGTAACGGCCAATGTCCATAATCTGATATGTGCCGGGAGCGGTAGCCGCAAACTGGTAAATGGCATTAGCCGCCGTCAACCCGCTAACGTGCAGTGTCACCTTGAACTGATCATCGGCGCGGTCGTTAAGATTCACTTCATACACCAGTGGCGCAATAGTTTTCGCAACTGAGAATTGGGAAAAGAATGTGGCTGAAGCCAGCAATAGGACGCGTAAGATCTTCATATATATTGTTGATCGAATGCAAGCAAGATAGTCGAATCAACAAAACGCCCGAACGCACATGTTTCTTGCGGAGATATTTAGGGATAAGCGGTGCCATGCCGCTGTAAGTCCGTTGGTGTTCTTCCAACATGTAGAACGAATGGATTATTTCCTTTTTTATAGTTTATGCTCTTACCAATTAACTGTCAGATAGACAGTTACAACAAAATGGAGCATCACACCGCTATTAAGCTGGCTCAGTCCAGCAGTAAAACGAAGTACAGCATTATCCAGCAGAAACTGCTCGCTTTCGTGCACATGACTTCATATAATTTACATAGTCACAAAAATTAGTAACAAAAAAGCAAAAAGTACGAGACCATTTTACAAAACAGTCGTCTAAGCATCAATGAGGAGATAACTTATTCACCGTCAACCACCAACTCAAAAAGAAGCAACTATTATGATGCAAAATGCGCAGACACTTATACAAGAGCACGAAGTATTTCGGACAAGAATAAAGAATCTAATTAGCCAGTTATATCGCGAGAACGTAAAAAATCAAGATGGCGAGGTAATGCCTGAAGTATCCCTGACCGAAGAATGGGAATATGAAGGCCAAGAATTTAATGCACTCACAGAACAAGGTCTGGCTCAGAGGGTTAATGAGAAAATTGATGAGCTGTTTACCTGGGATGACTTGGAGACTGAATCACTCATTGAGGTTGTACATATTCTGGAAGAGAAAGACTTTATTGAATGCTAACAGTAAAAGTCCCAGCTAGTTTCTCGGCTAAGGCTTTTACTGTTAGCATTCATAAATACCATGTTACCGTACATACAATAACCCCGGCCATTTAAAAGAATAGCCGGGGTTATTGTATGAAAAATTCTACATATTGTGGCCAATCCGAATTGGGCGCGCAATCTTATGGATTAGCGACTTCAGCAGTTGGTTGTTCCTGGTTGATGGCCTCGGGGTCCATATACATAATTTCCCAAAGGTGACCATCCAAATCCTGAAAGCCGTGCCCATACATAAATCCTTGGTCCTGTGGCTCGTTTGGAGTATTTGCTCCGGCAGTTATGGCTTTACTCACTAGTTCATCTACGGCTTCCCGACTGTCGGCAGATAGACAGATGATTACTTCATTGCTTTTTGTGGCATCAGCAATTTCCTTTTTTATAAAGGTCTTGAAGAATTTCTCAATCAAAAGCATGACGAATATATCCTCACTAATAATCATGCAGGTGGCATTCTCATCCGTAAACTGAGCATTGAAACTATAGCCAATTTTAGTAAAAAATTCGACCGACTTATTCAGGTCTTTAACGGGCAGATTTACAAAAATTTTGGTTGCCATGAGTACGTTGTTTTGTTTTGAAGTTTACCTAACAAAGATACTATTCAAGGCAAAAACAGCAGGTGTGTGAATACGACATTGCCGGGGTTACTTGCGACAATTAACTTTATTCTGATTTGCTTTAGCACAATTTGTGTTTGGAATAGTTAATCTGGTAACGCTACTTCGTAGCTCTCCATTGGGCGGGTTAAGCACCGTTCGTTTTCATAAATTCCTAAACTGATTCAGTGCATGTTTCGAACGTTTCATCTACTCATTTTTCTCTCTTTTTCAATAGTACTGCTTTCTGGGTTTAAGCCGAAAACTAAACCAAAACCTATCGTACTAGCCTACGTTGGTGGGTACCGCGGATTGGTTGACACCGATAATATTGCCGTCGAAAAATTGACGCATATTAATTATGCCTTTGTCGATATTAAGAAGAATCGGGCCTGGCTGCACAATCTAGCCACCGACTCCACCAATTTGAAAAAGTTAAATCAACTCAAACTGCGCAACCCCGAACTTAAAATCCTGATTTCTATTGGCGGCTGGGCCTGGAGCGAGAACTTCTCCGATGCAGTCATAAGCGATACGGGACGAGTGGCCTTTGCGGCTTCGGCGGTAGATATTGTTCGGGAATACCAATTGGATGGTATCGACATCGACTGGGAGTATCCCGGTATGAAGGGCGAAGACAACGTATTTCGGCCCGAAGATAAAGAGAATTTTACCTTACTGTTCAAGGCTTTAAGAGAGCAACTAAACGGGCTAAAACAGCAGACAGGTAAAGACTATTTAGTTACGACCGCCCTGCCCGGTTTTCCGGAAATTTTTACACACACCGACATGGCAAAGGCGCAGCAATATCTGAGTTATATTAATGTAATGTCGTACGATTTTTTTACCGGCGGGCCGCTAGCCGGGCACC
This sequence comes from Spirosoma sp., assembly GCA_964263725.1. Lineage (GTDB taxonomy): Bacteria > Bacteroidota > Bacteroidia > Cytophagales > Spirosomataceae > Spirosoma. The sequence goes on along the minus strand of CAXVWN010000422.1, from coordinate 12,500 downwards.
ATACAAACCTATACGCATCGGGAAAGGTGGACAACGAAACCTCAGGCGATCGAGCGGTGAAACTATACGAACAGGCTGGAGTTCCCGCTGAGAAACTCGTTCTGGGCATGGCCTTTTACGGTCGTGCCTGGCAGTTGCAGAATAACAATCCCAAAGCCTATCCACGGTCTATTGTGAAAGTAGAGCGGGGCGGTGGGTATACGTTTATCAAAGACAGTTTGCTAACAAATCCGGCCTATAAACGCTACTGGGACCGACGAGCGAAAGCACCGTACTTATACAACGCCGACCTAAAACGATTTGTGTCCTACGATGACGAGGAATCGGTGAAAGAAAAATGCAAGTATGTAAAAAAACACGGCTTGGCAGGCGTTATGTTTTGGGAGTATTTAAACGACTCTAAAGCGTACCTACTGAGTGAAATAAATCGACAGCTTTAGCAAGTAAATTAAACAGATTTTTTTCTCCAGATTATTTATCAACAACAAGGCTTTCTTATAAAACAATCGCTTTTTCTGGCCAATGTAAAGCTTCGTGACAGGCAAATAAAAACGTTGACAATGCTTTAAGCATTGTCAACGTTTTTATTTGCCTGTCAATTATAACTTAAAAATCGGTATTGGCCTGTTTCAAATCCAGTTCTTTAATCCAGACGTTGCGAAAAAGAACGTCGTGGCCTTCGGCTTGTAACTTCAAGCCACCAGGCGTATCGGTAACGCCTTTACCACCGTCATTGCCACCGTCGATTCCCGAATTTGGGCCGCCCCACACCTGGGTTATTTTTTGATTAGTATGTGCTTTCTTACCGTTCAAATAAAGAGTTACAATAGCTGGTTCGGTACGTTTGCCATCAGCAAAACGAGCGGCCCGGAATTCAATATCATAGGCATTCCATTTCCCAATACCCGTGTATAGTTTGTAAGGCGATGGCGACTCATTAATAACAGCCCCCAGTCCGTGATTGGTAGTATCGCCATCAAATATTTGAATCTCATATCGGTTTTGAAGATACACGCCACTGTTGCCACCCGCCTTGCTCACGTAGAACTCCACATGCAGCCGGAAGTCGCGAAATTCTTTCTTGGTAACGATATCGGCGGCACCATATTTTCCACCCGCTCCCGATGGATCATTACTATTCAACACCATTTCACTACCGGCCGGATCTTTCTCTACGGTCCATTTTATAGGCAGTGTAGCGGCTAATCGCGGGCCTTGCCAGTACGTCCACTTTTCGTCGAGCATCTTCCGAGAACCATCAAAAAGCATTTCTGCACCTGAAGGCGCTTTTACGCCAAGCCCCACCGGCTCTTTGGCGTTTGGAATCATGGCTACACTAACGGCAAGCAGTACCAGAGCGGAGAATATATTGATTTGTTTAGGACCAGACAGTTTCATAAGAAGTTAATTTGGTTTTGGGTTGGTGATATACCAAGCTGTTATTTAGTAAGAATGCCGCCCTTAACATCTACCCGAATTCACTTCAACTCTTCTAATTCTACCTTTCTAAAGAATGTCTCCGCCCCTTCTGTTTGCAATAAAATTTTGCCTTCGCGAACACTAGGATTAATACCCGCAGCAACGGTTACACCATTGACAATGTGAGTGCAAATACCATCTTTTGAAATCACTTCTACTCGATTCCATTCGCCAAATGGTTTTTCGGCGTCGCGCTTTTTGGGCATCCGAACCCAAGGTCCCGGCTCATTGCGTTTACCATCAACTTCGATTGTTGTTCCGCCGACCAGCCAGAAATCACCTACATCGCCTTCCTGAATCTGGCACTCAATGCCAACCGGCCAAACCCGATCTTCGGTCTCTCTCGGAATGTGATACATGATACCATTATCGCGCTTGGCATTCTCGCGTGGTGCGTAGCGATTGGTGCCCCACTTAAATTCAACCGTCAGATGATAATTACGGTATACTTTTTCAGTACATATATACCCAAACTCCTTGCCTGATACGTGTAGCAGGCCATCTTCTACGGTAAAGACTTTAGCGGGATCTTCGTTTTTCTGCCGTTTCTCAAGGAAAACGTACCAGCCCGACAGGTTTTTACCATTGAAAAGCGGCTGTTTTACGGGTGGAACAGCCTTTGCGAATTGAGTAATCAGGACAAGAAATAAGAAAAGTTTCATACAGATTAAAGGAACAATTTCTCCTACTCTACTAGTTTATCAGCTTTCATTGGATTCTGGCGGAAGATTTCTTCCAGTCGGGCAAATAGTTCCGGGTGTTTTTCGTGAAGCAAATCGGGACGCTTAAAGAAGTATTCCGATACGACGGCAAAAAACTCAGCTTCGTTGGTAATGCCGTATGGGTTAATATCCGAATGATTGGCCTGTATATCGTGGATGCTCTTATGGATGAGTTGTAACCAGGGTTTAATATGGTCTTTTCCCAGAAGATAGTCGGGTGAACCATCCGTAGCGCCATCGGCTTTGTCGATCAGGTGAACAAACTCGTGAATACCGGTATTGTCTTTACTGGTTTCGTTAGCAAAGCCCTCGTGCAAAGCCGGTTTCGACAGTACCATTGTACTTTGCAACGCACCGCCCTCACCCACCATGCCCAGAATATTTCGATCGTCGCCCGTGGTTTGGTAATCTGCGTTAAACCGATCTTCATACAACAATACATCGGTCAGCGAGTAGTACCAGTCGTCGAATCCAAAAATGGGAATTATGGCACTGCTGGCTACTAAAACTTTATCAAGATCATCGACAGTCGTGCCCACGCCTTCAATTCGGATATGATGCAGAAAGTGGTTGACCCGATCCTCAAATAACTTCTTTTTCTCGTCACTCAGCGATTTATAGTAAGAAACGTGTTCCTGCAATAATTGCGGATAATTGGTTGGCAAGGGAAGGGCATCCTGCTGTTTTTGCTGCATATAGCGCCAGACAAACCAGCCTGCAACAAGCCCTAGTACGCTAGATAAAATAATCATTTTTTAATTGTCTTTTGGTTAAGTCAGGGCTTTTATACAAAACGGTTGTAGTGATGTCGGGTTCTTAAACTCGATATTACTACAACCGTTTTATAATTGATTGACTTTCACGTCCACTTTCGATTCTACTTTGATAAGCGCTTGAATACCGTCGGGTCGAATTGCTATTTTTTGGGGTATAAAGCGAAATGTCTTAATGCCCAAATCAGTTTTCTTACCGGCGCCCCCGGCCTCAAAAGCCTTATCAATTTCCTGAGGTAACTTGGCAATGTCATTACCCAATGGAATTGTCAATAAGCTTTCAAGCAGTTTACGCAACCCGGCATGCCAAACCGAATCGGATTTTTTTGATACTATTTTCCAGGTGTCGGCATCAAAATCTACGTTAGTGATCCGTAATGTATTGGTGGTTGTATCAAATGTAGGGCGACCCCGCAGATAAATTGTTCCGTCCAGAAGCCCAGTGACTTCCGTTTTGACGATTATTGATCGTTGTCCCCCATACACCGAAACGTTTTTTACGGTCAAACTACCCAATGCCAGTTTTTTGTTTCGGTTGTTTATTGTAAGTGCCAAAATTCGGTTAATGTCCGCATAAGGGATAAAGCTAATCAAGTGTAAATCCGATGTTTGTGATACGTGCTCACGTTTCTGCAAAAGGGGCAATGGCGTCCTGGCATACACTGGTGATTTGGGTTTCAAATCGGTTTGTGTCTCCAAAGCAATGCGTACCGGAACAGTAAGTTGTTTCCCATCCCCGGCAATCGGGCCAGCCACAATACTAATCGGTTTAGGCACCAGCCAAAGACCATACTCCTTACTAATTAATAAGGGCGTTTGCATATCGCGCCAGATAGGGCTTACCATCTGATCGAGCCTCAATTCGGTATAAACGGCAGAGTCAATGGCCATTTCAATAGCCGACTTATGCCTTTCCAGTATATTTTGAGCCAGTTTGGCTAATGAAAATTCTTTGCCCAATAATCGGAACTCAGGCTTTATAATCCACTGGTAATCGGTAAATGTCGTATGACTTGCCAATCGCCAATTCGGTGTTACACTCAGCGGACTTTTAAAATTGACGTGTAAGGAGGAAAAGGGCTTTTCGGGTGGTGTCGTATCTTTGCTAAATGGTTTTGTTAGCCACATTTGTAGCGAAGCCGACAGCTTTATTTGATGATCGGCATAGTCAACATGAACGGGTCCCAATCGTTTTACCCGAAGTGAAATAATGCCTTTCGTCTTGCCATCTTCCGATTGTTTGCCCACTAGCACAGGGTCGAGGTCTTTGTTGATTTTCTTCGCTAGTTCCTGAAGTTGAAACGTAATTGGCCCGGCCACATAAGAAATAGTTTGAGGAATTGGCGGGTCAAAACCCTCTGCTTTAGGAGCTTGAGGATTATTTGTCCGGCATTCTGCCAGAAGCAGCAATAGGCCAATTAGTAAGTAGATCGTTGGTAGTGATTTTTGCATTAAACCTGAAAGCAAACAACCCGTTGAAAACAAGGCACTTGCGAAACCTTATCCTGTATAACTTCTCTTCGTTCTATATGTTTCGGTTGCCTGGTTCCATACTCATTAACGAAAGAAGGCTCGCCAATGGCGAGCCTTCTTTCGTTAAAACAATTTCTCATTTGGTGGCTTAACACCTTTCATCCGAATGTAGATGGTGCATTGCCCCCGGTGGTGAGTTTGATGTTCAAAGGCCTTTGCCAAAACTACCTCACGGGTCATTTCACGGGGTCCCATTTTTACCATTTCGGCCAGTTGAGCATCACTTAGTCCTTTAACTGCGTCGATCATGAAGTCATAACTGTCCATAACGGTTTTCGTAAGGGCAGCTTTCGTTTTAAGGTCGGCCATTTCTTCCATTTTTTTTCCCTGAAATGGATTTGTTTTTCCGCTGGCCGTAGCCCCAAAGTTGTAGTTTGCATTGGACAGATGGAGCATTTGCTCGGCAAAAGTGCGAATCTCAGGCGTAGGCTTAAAGCCCATTCCATCTTCGGGCATAGCGTCTAAATACTCCTTTGTGTATTCTTTTGCCCGTTGCCACTCAGCCGTAAGTTGAGCAACTGTCATCATTGGTTTAGCCGCTTGTACGGCCGAAAACGACAAAAGCAAAGCGACAAAAGCGAATGCGAATCGAACAGGTAGTTTAGTAATCATAAGGTATTGGGTTTTAGTGGCGAATTGATAAGTTAACGACTTCTTATAATTGGCAAGAAAGATCTTCTGCCGATGTAAAGTTACGTTCATTATTGTAAAAGTTCAGGCTGTAATGAAGCTACTGAATTTGCTTGACCACTACTCTATTTTCGGTTATCTTTCTGCACTGATGCCGAATTGTTCCCTTGCCTGATGCCTTCACGCCGTTCATTTCTACAGACCACTACGCTGGCCCCTTTTCTCTCGCTGTCAACCAGCCAGCCGCCGACCACAATTATAAAACCCGACCGATTACGGCCGGGCGACACCATTGGATTATTTTGTCCGGCAGCGCCCGCTTACAACCGCGAAACGGTCCAGATTGCTCAGGAATCGCTTCAGGCATTAGGTTTCCGAACGAAGTTGGGGCCGCATATATACGATCGGTACGGATACCTTGCCGGGCGCGATGCCGACCGGGCTGCGGACTTACATGCCTTCTTCAACGACCGTTCCGTTAAAGCTGTCATGGCTATTCACGGCGGTTGGGGTTGTGCCCGTCTGCTGCCACTTCTTGATTATGATCTGATTCAGAGCAATCCAAAAATCTTGATCGGCTACAGTGACATTACGGCTTTACTGTTAGCGATTTACGCCAAAACTGGTCTGGTAACCTTTCACGGCCCGGTTGCCTCAGCGACGTTCAATGCCTATACGGTTGACTGGTTCAAACGTTTACTCATTGAGGGCGAAACACTGACCATGCGCAACCCCACCGACAAAGGCGATAATCTTACGCAAACCCAAAATCGTATCACAACAATTCGGCCGGGGCTGGCCCGAGGAAGGTTGGTAGGCGGTAACCTGACTGTGCTAAGCCACCTGATTGGATCGACTTACCTGCCCGACTGGCGAAACACGATTCTATTTGTCGAGGATACGCATGAGGAGATTTACAGAATGGACCGAATGTTAACGCATCTAAAACTAGCCGGTATTTTGAACCAGATTGCTGGTTTCGTTTTTGGCAAATGCAGCGATTGTGGTACCGGCAGCGGTGGTTATGGCTCCCTAACGCTGGAAGATGTACTAACTGAGCATATTATTCCTTTAGACAAACCGGCTTATTCTGGAGCGATGATTGGCCAAATTAGCGATAAATTTACGGTTCCGGTAGGTATCGACGCCGAAATCGACGCCACAGCGGGTACGATCCGTCTGCTCGAATCGGCGGTAAGTTAGTTAAGCAAGGTTTTAATTAAGGAATAAGAACAAATCATATGGTCGACGAACAACCCCACGGCAACAGCGACTTATTAAGAGAGTTACTGGTCTATAAAATGCCGTTTGGCAAACATAAAGACCAGTTAATTAAGGCGTTACCGATGGCCTATTTAGAGTGGTTTGCGCAAAAAGGTTTTCCAACGGGCAAGCTGGGCATGTTGCTGCAAACAATGTACGAAATCAGGTTGAACGGCCTAGAATATCTGCTTACCGGGCTGAAAAACAAGAGATAAACTGAGTGAGAGTTAGTAGTGTAATTTAGTAGCTTTAAATGCTGTTTAAGACTCTACTCTTTACCCTTTAAAACGATAAATTTTTGTCATTCCGACGTAGGAGGAACGACAAAATTGCCTAACGCATGAGATCCCTCCTGCGTCGGGATGACAAAAACTCACTATTGCTGGGAATCTGAACCAGCATTAACTCCCTACTTAATTTATCGTATCAATCCTGCTCTTTAAATGTCCACGTCTTTGGTATTACTTCGGCATCCTGAATTGCGTTGTAAAGCTGTTTATCATTCTTAAAAACTAACTGCGTCAATTGAAACGTCTCGACATGCACCTCAACTGTTGGTGTATCAAACGGCCAGGGTTCCATAGCTAATGAGCCATTAATGCGCTGACGAATGTAATAAGAGATAGTATCTGGCCCAACGCTCACCTCTAAACGTCGCCCTTCGGGAGGAACGTGGTTCATGCACAGTACAAGCGATAAGGCATCACACCACTGAAGGAAAGCATACGCATAAGCGGCATCCGCTTTTGTCGATTTAGATTCCTTTCGCCATTTAGCCTGATTGGTAACCTGCTGATCTAAAAATTCATCCAGCGCTTTATCAGTGCCACGCTTCGATTCATATAGAAAGGACGTATGCATTGACATCAGAAGGGCATTCCAGCGACTTTTTTGCAAACCAATCTGAATCATATTCCGACATTGTTCAACCGAGTACTGCAAAAGCTGAAAATCAAGTGGAGCGCCGGCAGTTGTCAGATGATTTCGCCCCTCCCATGTGGCTTGTCCATCATCATGTTCTGTCAACGCAATCAGCGTCTCAACCCAGCACGCTGGACGCTTATCAATCTTCCAGTGTAGCGCAAGTTGTACTGCCAATAAGCCATGTGCCTGTTGGTTAATGATTTGCCAGCCAGCATCCGTTTGGGTTACAATCATCGTTTTAACAAATAAAGCCATAAGTGCCTGCCTGAATAGTGTGTGACTCACACACTATTCAGGCAGGCACTTATGGCTTTGATTACTTCATTAATTATTATAGACTTTTTCGTTTTCGCCCATTTTAGGCGGATTTCCGGTGATAGCTGCGGTAGCTTGCTGAAATAACCGGATCATTGTACTGTCGTTCGCATTCCAATATTCAGCCATATTGATGTGCACTTTCAACAGTATCAAATTTGGATCGTCTTTACCTTCCGGGAACCAAGCTTTTACTTGCGGATTCCAGAGTTCATTAACTTTTTCCCGGTCGTCTAACTCCTGTGCAGTACCCGACACCGATACATAATCAGAATCGCTTACATCAGCAAAAGCCAGGTTAACATGGTGCTGGTTCGTGGAGATTTGATCAACTTTCGGCGACGTACGTTTAGTAAAAAACCAGATCGTGCCCTCTTCATCTACCTGAAGAGCGGCCATAGGCCGACTCACTAAATTTCCCTGTTCGTCAACGGTTGTTAACATCGCTATACGGATGTCCTCAATCATATCGCGAACTTTCTCCAACTGTTTATTTATCTGCGGCTTCGTTTCCATAACGTTATCGTGTTAGTAAAAAAATTGGTACTCAGTCGGTAGTACTTAGTTTTTCATACTAGCTACTATCGACTAATCACCAACCAATCAATTAACTATAAAATGTTTCGCGTGAGTTAACACCATAAAATAGCGATTCGGGTGTAACCGCTTGATGAGTCGCTTCCATATCGGTTTGGTAGCTCATTTCAATAATATTAACGCAGCTACAAATCGTTTGCTGACACATCGCATATACCTGACGAGTACGCTCAGAATTAAACTGACTAACTTCTCGAGCGCATTCCTTACATACGTCAATACAAGCTCTAGCCAGTAGGCGAGTTTTTTCGGAGCCACGAACATACAGCATGGCCAGATTACGGCACATATCAGCACAGTCTAGGCTTAAAAAAATGCTTCGATGCCAGCTGTCAATATCGTCAGAATTGGAACATTCGGTGGCGAATTCACTGCATAGAGTAGTGCACCCAGTTAGCGAATCGTATATCGTTTTCTTCCAAATCATGACGAGAAATTTCTTAGAATTATAGTTGATCAGGCAAACGTTCGCATACTGGCAACGGCCCATTCTCGTTCAGCACTTCCCAATCGCGCCCACCGCCGAGCCTCATCAACACTCGCGGCAACTACCCGATGAGTGTCTAGCTGCCCCTGCTCCAAGAGTTGATTTGCAATCTCAATTGCTTTTGCCCGGGTGCTTGGATTTAGCGACCGCATGGCCGCCGGGAAATGAGTATCAGTCCACATATCATTTGTGTGTAGGTTATTAATGGAGTAGCTTATATTGTGCCACTTCTCAAGTTTATTTATAATCCTTACGTTTACAAGTGAATAATGGATTCATTCTCAAATAGTTAATCTATTTGTATTTCACTTTCTCAATTGATGTATAGCTTGTTTGCTGACTATAGATATGTAGAAAATAAGAATGGCAGTGGGTAGAAATATACCCAGTTTATTCCACAAAAAAGCCCGTTCTTAATCAAGAACGGGCGCAAAAACGAAGGCAAATACCGGATAATGAACCCAAGCAGCCTGTATTTAATTATTTCGGGAAGTACAATCGGAATGTTGTTCCTACACCTAACTGGCTTTCTACTTCGATAGACCCTTTGTGGCTATTGATAATATTCTGTGTCGCGGTTAAACCCAAACCCATGCCACCCGATTTCCCCGTAAAAAATGGGTCGAATAGCCGTTGTCTGTCCGTTTCATTAATACCTCCGCCATTATCGGCAACTTCCACATACATACGCTTGTCCTCTGTGCAATTTGTTTTGACAGACAAAATGCCTTTGCCTTCCTGCATAGCCTCAACAGCGTTGACCAGAATATTTAGCAGAGCCGTTTTAACCTGATCACGGTCAATTAGAGCGTAGCTATCATCATCGAAAAAATTCGTTTCGAGCCGCATACGTTTCAGTTTAGTACGGTCACTCACAAGTTGCAGCGTCTCTTTCACAACCAGATTGAAATCCTGTTTTTTACGGTCAAGGTCGCGAGGTTTAGACGAATTAAGCATTTCTGTGATGAGTTGCCCAATCCGATCCACATTACGCCCAATAATGTCCGTAAACATCGTAATGTACTCATTATCTGTATCGAGTTCGTCTTTCAGTTGCTCCAAAGCCAGACTAAGGTTGGTGAGTGGATTACGAACCTCATGCGCAATGCTGCGGGCAATTTTACCCGTCATTGTCAGTTTCTCGGCCAGGATCAGGTCTTGTTGTGCCTTCTTTTGCTCGGTAACATCGCGTACAATGCCCTGGTACCACTCAGGCCGACCGATAATATCTTCAACAGCCCAAACTGAGATCAGACAAATACGCTTACGCCCATTTCGCTGAATTAGAATGGTTTCAAAATCTTTTATCTGGCCGTGTTCACGAACGTTAAATCGTAGGTTCCGGAGCTGGTTTAAGTCGGCAAACAAGCGCGCCGGATTCAGATTTTGCAGTTCGTTGCGGGTATATCCTAATAACCGTTCGACAGATGAATTGGCATCCTGAAAGTGCAGTTCGTTATTAACGACAAAGATAGCGTCGATAGATCGTTCAAAAAGAGAACGGTATTTATTTTCTTTCTGAGCCACTTCGGCCAAAACGCTGGCCTGCCGAAGGGCATACCGAATACTACGTCCGAGCAATTGAGCATCAATGCGCCCTTTAACCAGATAATCCGCAGCGCCCAGTTCGAGTGCCGACTGATCTACCGTTAAGTCATCCTGACCCGTGAGCAGAATCATTGGCGCCCGGCAACCTCTCCGAAAAGCTTCCTGAATAAGGTCGATACCCGTATGATGTCCTAACCGATAATCGACTAAATAAACATCATGTTTGTGGGTGTCAATAGCAGCCAACGCGAGGTCGTAACTATCTACCCAATCAAGTTTAATAGCTGAATTTTCTTTGGCTGACACTAATGCTTTGGTCAGCAAATAATCATCTTCGTCGTCTTCAATGAGTAAAACGCGAATGATTTCTTTTTCGTCAGCAACGTCGAGTAGTGCCGCAACGGGAGTCATAAATAGCGAGCAGTTATAAGTATCAGTAAGCAGTCATCAGTATAAATAATAGCCATTTTACTAGCCACCTTACCAACAATATGGTTACAGCTTAGGGTAACTTAACGGTGTCCATCCAATATGTTTTTAACGCACCTACCATTTCAACCAACCGATTGAAATTAAATGGTTTCGTTACAAATGAATTGACACCAAGCGTATACGTCTTCAATATATCTTCATCAGCCGAGGATGTAGTCATAACAACTACTGGCAACCGACGAAGTTTAAAATCATCTTTTATTTCACTAAGTGCCTGAAAACCATTTTTACGAGGCATGTTCAGATCTAAAATCAGCAGATCAGGCCAAGGTGCATTTTGTTCCGAATAGCGTCCTTTACGACGCAAATACTCCATCAATTCTTCACCATCTTCAACAAATTGTATTGTCTGGGTGTAACCACTTTGCCGGAGGGCACGCTCCATAAATAGCCGATCATCCGAGTCATCGTCGGCAATCAGAATGGTCATTAAGGTTGGTGTAAGGTGCATATAGTTACTGCTGAATAAAGTTGTTACGGGTAGGCGTACGGTTGCGTTAAATTAATCAAATTATACCGTTTGGTGAGAACAGGCAATGTATCTTTAAAGTCAAATAAGGATACAATTGACGTATTTGATCCATAATATTGGAACTATTCTTTCCTTTCAAAGATACTCAAAAACATTAACTTATAAGCGTCTTAAGGGTATCACGTACACAGATCTTCACCGTAGATTTTTAGTATTTAATCCTGTCTTTATTAGGTTTATTCATTCCAATTTTAATTAGTAAGGATAGCCAGAAAACAATATCTTCTGTCAGCATAAAAGGCCGCTTTTAAGCAACAAAGCACTTGTCACCAGAAACTACTCTCGTCTATTTATATGCGTTCGGGTGTCGAAAAAACTGACTGGCGTACTCTACAGATTGGGGAGTTTTTTCCGCAATTTATTTAAAATATCTATACATAGTTATCTTTCTCAATTAATCGTAAATGGGTATAATCCAATACTATACAGCTATTCCAAGCTAATTGAACAGTTTTGGCACGATTTTAACCTATTAGTGTGCATGACAGTCAAAATTTAAATCTGTCGTTAATTCACTAACTGTTATGAAAAAGTCAATAAATACTCTATTTACAACAGCCGTTCTGTTGACCAGCGCGTTCTTGCTCAACTCGCCTGATGCTGTAGCTCAAGGACGTACACGAATCGGTGTAAAAGGTGGTTTAAATGCCAGCTCGCTGTTTTATGATAGCCAGGGTGCCACGAATAAAAGCGAACGTATTGGTTTTCATGTCGGTGTATTTGCGCAAGCCCCAGTTGGTGAGTTTTTTGCTATTCAGCCGGAGTTACTTTATATGACCAAAGGTGCATCTGCCGACTACAATATGCTTGGGTTCAACGGCAAAAACACATTTAAACTTAACTACGCTGAATTACCGGTATTAGCCACGTTCAAATTAGGCCAAGCAGTTGAATTACAAGCCGGTCCATATGTTTCGTATCTGCTTAATTCAAATATAAATTCTAACGGAGATTTTGGCACCGGAACAAGTGCTATTAACCGGGATAATTTTAATAAAGTAGATTACGGAATTGCAGGCGGCCTAAATTTTTACTTCGGTAAAGCTTTTATTGGCGCACGATATGAGCAAGGATTGCAACAGATTGCTACCAGCGGTGCTGCAAAAACGATATTGGGCAATGCCAAAAATGGTGTCGGTTTGCTGTCAATTGGCTTCAGCGTAAATTAACTAGCAAATATATTCAAACACGAAAAAGGGAAAGGC
>CAXVWN010000421.1:0-10085 GCA_964263725.1 Spirosoma sp. | reverse complement strand
CCCAGTATGAGGCAGGTTGCTTACGCGTTACGCACCCGTTTGCCACTAAGTATTGCTACTCCGTTCGACTTGCATGTATTAGGCCTGCCGCTAGCGTTCATCCTGAGCCAGGATCAAACTCTCCATCGTAAATAATTGTGTGACCCGATTTATCGGGTCACGATGTTTATAGCCTTAAGTAGTGCTAACCTATGATGTCAATACGTCAAAGAACTGTCTCTCTTTCGAGATTGTGGCTAACCGTTGTTAGCCTTTCTTATATTTCGGAGTGCAAAGGTACAACACTCTATTTGTTTTGTCAAGTAAAAGTTGAGAAATATTTTTAACAACTCTTTATTGATCCCATTATTAACTTATTGATAGAAAGGCAATTACACTACTTTGTCAATTGTCTTTCTCTGTTTGGGAGTGCAAAATTAGGTATTTTATTTCCTTACGCAAACCTTATTTAAAACTTTTTTAAAATATTTATTCGGCTTCCAGAAATGGGTATTCGAAAGATCGGGGAGATACATACGTTTCCTTTATAGTACGTGCTGATACCCAACGATATAGGTTTAAAGCAGATCCTGCTTTGTCATTTGTACCCGAAGCTCGTGCTCCACCAAAAGGTTGTTGCCCTACTACGGCACCAGTCGGTTTATCATTAATATAAAAGTTACCGGCAGCGTTTTGAAGGGTGTAAGCGACGTGCTCAATGACATACCTGTCCTTGGCAAATATTGATCCTGTCAATGCATAAGGTGAAGTAGTGTTCACTATTTGGAGCATGTTTTCAAACTCAGATGGCTCATAAACATAGATAGAAAGGACAGGTCCGAAAATCTCTTCACACATTGTGCGGTAGGCTGGATCCTTGACTAACAAGACTGTTGGCTCAATAAAATAACCAGTTTTACCATCGTAATTCCCCCCGGCTACGACCTCAACGATATCGCTTTGTTTGGCATCATCAATGTAAACGGTGATTTTTTTGAACGCTCTTTCGTCGATAACAGCATTAATGAAGTTGGTAAAATCTTCCGTCACTCCCATTTTCATCCTACTCAAGAACTCTTTTATTCTGGCTTCTACCGCTGGCCAAAGCGTCGACGGGACATAGGCACGTGAGGCTGCTGAACACTTTTGGCCCTGGTATTCAAAAGCTCCTCTAACTAATCCCGTAGCTACCTCGTCGGCATTTGCTGATTCATGAACGACGACGAAATCTTTTCCGCCTGTTTCTCCCACTATTCGTGGATATGTTTTATACTTATGTATGTTAGCTCCAATTGTTCCCCAGATTTGTTGAAAAACCCCGGTACTACCTGTAAAATGGATACCAGCGAAGTCTGGGTGATTAAAAATTACTTCCCCAGCTACCGGTCCATCCACATAGATTAAATTGATAACGCCACTCGGTAATCCTGCTTCCTGTAGCACTTGCATGATTACGTTAGCCGATAAAACTTGTGAATAAGCTGGTTTCCAAACGACGGTGTTACCCATCAAGGCTGCCGATGTGGGTAGATTTCCGGCAATGGCCGTAAAATTGAACGGTGTCAAGGCAAAAACGAATCCTTCGAGCGGCCGATATTCTAACCGGTTCCAAACGCCCGCTGATGAATTAGGTTGCTGTTTATATATATCCGTCGCGTAATGAACATTAAAACGCAGAAAGTCAATTAATTCGCAGGCAGAATCAATTTCGGCTTGATACGCATTTTTTGACTGCCCCAACATGGTGGCTGCGTTGATTCGGGCGCGATACGGTCCTGCGATTAGATCGGCAGCTTTTAGAAAAATGCTGGCTCGGTGCTCCCATGACAAATTTGCCCACGAATCTTTCGCAGCCAAGGCAGCCTGTATAGCGTCTTCGACATGTTGAGCGTCTCCTTCGTTGAAATACCCTATTGTATGCTGATGATCATGCGGTGGAGCGATACGCAGTTTACGGTCGGTGCGTACTTCTTTATCCCCAATATACATGGGAATATCAGTTTCCTGAGAGCGGAAATCCTGTAATGCTTTTTTAACGGCTTCGCGTTCTGGAGAACCTGGCCGATATTCTTTTACCGGTTCATTCGCCGGTGTTGGTACATTGAATAGTCCGAATGACATAATGAAGTGTTGGAATTTCTACAAATTTACTGATTGCTCTACTTATCCACTAATCAACAATAGTTTTCAACATTTTGGTTATTCTATCTTATTTCATTGGACTGATTTACCGTACTTTGTTATCTTATTTCTATTTGCTTATGCGTTTTTATAGCACAAACAGTCCTCAAACGACCGTATCTACGAAACAAGCCCTTTTTCATAGCATGCCTGCTGACAAAGGGCTTTATATGCCAACGCCTTTGCCTTTTTTGGGCACCCACTTTTTTTCAACTATTGCCGGTCAATCATTGGCCGATATCGGTTTTGCTATTAGTCAGGCATTGTTTGGCGATGAAATAAGCAAGGCTGATTTAGAGGAACTAACTCATCGGGCTTTTCCTTTCGATACACCCGTGGTTGATTTGCAAGCTGGTAAAACTGGCGTTCTGGAATTATTTCATGGTCCATCATTGGCGTTTAAAGATGTTGGAGCACGTTATATGGCAGCTATAATGTCTTATTATTCTAAACATAGCGATCGAGAAGTTAATATTTTGGTGGCAACGTCAGGAGATACGGGTGGAGCTGTAGCGATGGGTTTTCATAATGTCCCGGGCGTTCGGGTTTCCATTCTTTATCCTAGTGGCCGAGTTAGCGAATTACAGGAAAAGCAGTTGACTACGCTCGGTGGAAATATACAGGCTTTCGAAGTAGATGGGTCGTTTGACGATTGCCAGGCTATTGTTAAGCAAGCTTTTGTTGACTCAGAGTTGAATACTCATGTATCTCTGTCGTCGGCTAATTCTATCAATATTTTCCGACTCATTCCCCAGGGATTTTATTACGTTAGCGCTTATGGCCAGGTTCGACAATATGGCAAGCCAGTCGTTTTTTCGACGCCAAGTGGTAATTTCGGCAATTTGAGTGCTGGTGCGATGGTTCAAAAAATGGGGTTACCCGTAGCTCATTTCGTTGCGGCTACCAACATTAATCATGTTGTTCCCACTTACCTTAAAACTGGTAATTACACGCCTAAAGATTCAGTAGCAACCATTTCGAATGCTATGGATGTGGGCAGCCCAAGCAACTTTGTCCGGTTAGCTCATCTTTACGGTGATGACTATGATCGTTTCAAAACAAATGTATCCGGCTATTTCTATGATGATGACGAGACGCGAGCGGGTATGAAGCGTTTTTACGAGCTGTATGGCTATGTAGCTTGTCCACATACGGCAATCGGAATCTTAGGGCTTCAGACATTCTTGAATCAGACACAACAAGATTATATGGGTGTTGCGTTGGCCACGGCACATCCTTCTAAATTTAAACCTCTGGTTGAAGAGGTGCTTGGTCTAACTGTAGACGTGCCCGAGCGGTTGGCGATTTTGGCTGACCGGACGAAACACAGCATTCAAATTTCGGCTCAGTATGAAGCTTTTAAAGAATCTTTTCTGCAAACGGTTTAATCGACTTATCCACAAAAAAAAGCTCAAATCACGTGATTTGAGCTTTTTTTTGTGGATAAGTCGATTAAATTTTACTGTTTACTTTAGTTTAATGTATCACCCCGCAACGCTCTGAAACGTTTACGGGCTTCAGCACCGTAGATACTGCCTGGGTATTGAGTTAAGACTTTTTGGTAGGCATCCATAGCGGCCTGCTTATCTTTTATTCGCTCTTCATAAATTTTTCCTTCCGTAAAGAGTGCATCGTCTCCCAAAATGTCATTCGGGTAAGATGTGACGATTTTCTTTAGGTCTTCGAGCGCTTCAGCGTTTTTCCCCTGCTTCATGTATGTGTTTGCCCGTAGCCAAAGTATCTCATCAGCTAGGCTATGATCGGCAAACTTTGTCAACATTTTATTAAGAGCTTCCACCGCTTCGTCCGTTTTATTCTGAAACAACAACAGATCAATACTGGCGTATTCTCGCATAGCGGCTTCGGTACTATCCATACCCGTGTTATCCACAATTAATAAACTCAATTGCTCCGCATCATTGGCAATCTCACGCGATGTAGCCAATTTCAGTACATCCAACAGATCCTTTGCCACGGCCAAATTTCCTCTGTAATAGTGAAGCTTGGCATTTTTTAGTTTTGCCTCGTATCCCAAGAGCTCTTCTTTTTGTGATTTTTCAACCTGAGAGTATAGTAATGTTGATTCCCAAGGTTCGCCCTTAAGCAGATATATATCACCTTTATCAAGTTTGCACCGGTCTACGAAGTTCTTGTCGGCTTTGCCCAAATCAATAGCTAAATCCAGCACCGTTAAGGCCGTGTCCTTACTGTCTAGATAATTGCCATATAGGTTAGCTGTACTGCGCAGTGCTTCGAGCGTTTTCGCGTTTGTACCAATTTCCTGAAGCATTCGCTGGTAGTCACCAATGAGTTTTCGGATTTCAATTTTATCGACAGGGTATGTGTTTTTCACCTGTTCTTCGCGCGCATTGATTACTAACCGACGGGCAAATGGATAAAGTTGTCCTTGTGGATATGTTGTGGATATGTAATCGAATGCTTCGGCTGCTGTTTTATATTCTTTATTGTTCATAGCCAGCATGCCAAGATCATAGACTCTACTGCCATTTAACTTTAATCGCTTGTCAGTTGCTTTTTCCTGCAACAAAGCCCGACTGAATTTTTGTTTCTGGACAAAGTACCAAATCAGAAGTTCGTTGTAGGCCAACTCGTTTGGTTCTTGTTGAATCTTGGTGTAAAGAGCTTTTTCCACAAGGGGTTCGTCCTTGGTATTGATAAAGCTTTGTAAGGCAGCCAGCACCGTCTCCTTTTTTTCCGTCTGCTTACTGGTCGTTATGATTTCGTCTATAGCTTTTTCAGTTTGACCCGTCGCCCGATAAAGCGCCATTAGATCTTCGCTGTAAGCTGTGGGGTCTTTACCGACCTCTCGCGCCGTTTCGAGTGACCGAATCGCCCAGCGGGTTTCTCCTGCCTCATTGAAAGCCGCTGCAACTTTTTCGAGTTTTGTTATTGACGACTTGCTCGATTGTATGGCCGCCGTGAATTGCGTTTTTGCCATTGTGGTATCGCCCTGTTGTGTGGCTAGTTGACCCGCCAACAGTTCGTAGTACGCTCGATTCGCTTCATCACTGCGCTGTTGCTTCCGCAGGTATTTGACGGCGTCTTCGCCTTTATTACTTTTTTGCAAACTGTAAACATATCGAGACAGCTTTGTCCATGTTACATCTGCTTTCAGCAGCTTGGCATATTCGTTGGCAGCTTTTTCAAATTCGCCTGCTTTATAATATTCTTCGGCCAGCGTTGCCCCGCCTTGTCCCCAAGCCAGCCCGGCAGACAGTAGCCACAGTAATGCAATAATTACTTTTAACCTTATTAACATTTTATATAAAGGCTTTTTAAAAGAAACGTTTTTATAACCATTAGCTATGTGGATATGTGTACAAATAAGTTGTCCACTTTTGAATATACGGAATGTGGATAAGAGCAACAAGTTATCCACCATTTATATACTACTTATCCACTTGTAATAGGCTTATAACTAAGCAAATAACATTTTATCCACAATTACTTCATGATACTTTTGTGTATTTGTGTATAAACTTAATGCACAGTTTTGGTTGGGGAAAATTTGTGGAGCTACTTGGGATATGTACCTGTTTGTCCACAACTACCGGCTTATTATAAAGTTATGTGGATTACTTTATGGTTCTTCCACATCACTCTGATCTGTTGTGAACAAGTTGTCCACGGTAAGTGCTTAGTTATGCACATGGTTATGCACACAGAAATTTAACTTTTTTAATTTAGAATAGACCTTTACCTGACAAGCTTTAAAAAGTCCATCTATATCACTATCAGGGCAATTATTGTGCCTTCTTGAAGATATAGATTAAACTTGATGAATTACCCGTTTGTTTTGCCTGAGCATTTGACGCTAACCCTACTTGTACACTTTTCATATAATTTGTCTTACCAGTTTGATAGCGTGTACTCAACATGGCGATGTAAAATGCATCGAAGACCATTGGACGTTTATCAACTAACGCAAAACCATGTTTCTTAAATAAAGGATCAATCGTTGAGGGAGTAAAATGGTGCAGATGGCGGGGAACATCATAAGCAGCCCAGTGCTCTTTAAAATACTGGGCATCGTAAGAATCTGAATTTGGAACCGCTATCAGTATGGTTCCTTTATCTGTCAATAATTTATGAAGGTTTATTATTGATTCGTTCAGGTTGGGAACGTGTTCAAGTACATGCCAGAGCGAAATAATATCAAATGCCTTAGTGCCATTCAACGCGTCGAGACTGGGTTTGATTTCGGCCTGTAACTTTTTTATAGCTATAGCCCGCGCATCAGGATCAGGTTCCATACCTGTTACTTGCCAACCGCCAGTACGACAACTTTCCAGAAAAGCACCTGTTCCGCAGCCGACATCCAAAATTCGTCCGGGCTTTCCATTTAATTTATTTATAAGATTTAACTTAGATCGTAAGGTGTAATTTCTAACTACACGATAAGCTGTGTTGATCAATCCACTGCTCTCGTCATTGTGAGATACATATTGTTCAGACTTGTAGTAAGCCCCAATTGAGTTGGCATCTGGACGCGGATTCGTTAGACGAAAACTGCATTTCTGACATTGCTGGATAGCGAATTTCTGATTACTAACCAGGTAATCTTCACAGATTATATATGGACTGAATGTATTATTGCCGCAGACCGGGCATTGATTTATAGTTTCCAAAACAGTTGTCAAAAAAATGAAGACAAAAAAAAGGCCATGAACTTTTACGAATTCATGGCCTAAACTTAAGGAAAATTACCGGCCCATATAGACAAGTAGAATCGATACATCGGATGGACTAACGCCACTAATTCGTGATGCCTGGCCAATCGTTGACGGTCGTAACCGCTTCAATTTTTCTTTACCTTCAAATGAAAGCGCTTTCAGGCGGTCATAGTCAAATGTGGAATTGATTGATAGGTTTTCCCATTTGTCTAACTTTTCGGCGTTCTGTTTTTCCCGACTAAGGTAATCCTCGTATTTTATTTCGATAACCGTTTGCTCAATGATCTCCTCCCCTACCCCAGGCATGTTCGGAAATATATTCAAGAGATCCTTCACGTCGGTCTGATCAATTTCGGGACGTTTTAAGAGCGTATATAAGCTGCTTTTCTCGCGTAACGGGGCACTTCCTTTCGATTCGAGAAAACCATTAATTTCCTCTGGCTTTGCTTTTGCAGAACGAATGGCTTCTGTTAATTGGGCAATATCAGCTCGCTTTGAAACCATAGTTTCGTAGCGTTCCTGTGAAGCCAATCCAATCGCATATCCTTTCTCGGTAAGGCGAAGGTCTGCGTTGTCCTGTCTCAACAATGTCCGGTATTCTGCTCGTGAGGTAAACATTCGGTAAGGTTCTTCAGTACCTTTTGTAATTAAGTCGTCAACCAAAACACCTATATATCCCTCCGATCGTTTGATCGTGAATTCAGCTTCTTCGTGTGTATTTCGATGCGCGTTAATACCTGCCATCAACCCCTGACAAGCAGCTTCTTCATAACCTGTGGTCCCATTAATCTGTCCCGCAAAGAATAGATTATGGACTAGTTGGGTTTCTAATGTTGGCTTTAATTGGGTTGGCGGGAAGAAATCATATTCAACAGCGTAACCCGGACGGAACATTCGTACATTTTCGAAACCCGGAATTTTTCGTAGCGCATTGTATTGTACCGTTTCAGGTAATGAAGTGGAGAATCCATTTACATAGACTTCTACAGTGTCCCAACCTTCCGGCTCTACAAAAATTTGATGACGGTCTTTGTCGGCAAAACGGTTTATTTTGTCTTCAACTGAGGGGCAGTACCTTGGTCCCAATCCTTTTATTCGCCCGGTAAACATTGGCGATTTATCGAAGCCCTTTTTGAGTTCGTCGTGTACTGCCTGATTTGTGTATGTAATCCAGCAACTTCGTTGCTTAGTTAAAGCTGGTGTACTTGTGTAAGAGAATTTCCCTGGATTTTCATCACCGAGTTGTTCTTCCATCAAATCATAATTCAGGCTTCTACCATCTACCCGTGGGGGCGTACCGGTTTTCATTCGGCCGGCTTCAAAGCCTAAACTTACTAGTTGTTCGGTTAGACCCGTTGATGAGCGCTCGGCCGTTCGACCTCCTCCAAAGACTTTCTCACCAATAAACATTTGTCCATTCAGGAATGTACCGTTTGTTAAAACAACCGCTTTTGACGAAAATTCTACGCCTAAACTAGTTTTTACGCCACTAACGCGACCATCTTTTACGACAACTTCACTGACGGTATCTTGCCAAAAATCAACGTTCGTGTTTGCTTCCAGCGCTTTTCGCCACTCCCATGCGAAAACATTTCGATCGCTTTGACAACGCGGGCTCCACATGGCTGGACCTTTTGATCGGTTCAACATTCGGAATTGTATCATACTCTTGTCGCTGATGATTCCCGAGAGGCCGCCTAATGCATCGACTTCACGCACGATTTGACCCTTGGCAACTCCGCCCATTGCCGGATTGCAGGACATTTGCGCAATCGTTTGCATATTCATTGTTATGAGCAAAACGCTTGAACCCATTGTAGCCGCAGCATTTGCTGCTTCACAACCGGCATGGCCCGCCCCTACTACAATGACGTCGTATGATGAATACATTTTTAGTGATTTTGTGAAAATGTTTCACGTGGAAACTTTTCACAAAATTGTTAAAAGTTGATGAAAAGGTAAAACGTGATAATAATTGAATAATAAAGCAACAAAAAACCGCTGACCTTAGTGCGTGATCAGCGGTTTTTAGAATTTAGTTTTATTTACTTACTTTCTGTAAGTATTGATTTGCTTCCTTTTTATAAAAAAGATTATAATTCGGCGTAACTGAACGAAGTACTTCAACTTGTTTCGTTTTCTGTTGAAAGTTAGTCGAATCAAAAAAAGCAGGTGTACTACGTTTCATTGACTTAGCTGCTTCAGCCTGACGCTTGGGGTCTTCCTCCTGTTGTTTCAAGGCTTTCTCCGATTCAAGTAAACGAGTCAAAATTTCATTCTGGCGATTGATTGTATTTGGATTGACACGCTTATTAACTAAATCAGTTTCGGCTTCGTCCATCTTCTCCATCAATTCCTTCACTTGCTTTTCTTGTTGTTTACCCGTTTCTGTACCCTTTGCATTCTCTTCCAGCTTTTTCAACATCTGACGAATCATAGCTTGTTCGGCAGCCATTTGCGAAAGCTCTTCTGATAATCCCCTACCCGATTTTCCGCCCTTCTGCGTTTGTTGCATTTTAGCATTAAGCTGTTTCTGCATTTCGCCCATACCGCTGGGATTTTGACCTTTCTTGCCCCCCTTGCCTTTCCCAGGCATGGCCATAGCATTCATTTGCTGCTGCATGTTTTTCAAAACATCGCTTAACATCAGTGCCAGATTATTAATGGAAGTCATAGCAAATTGCTGTTTGGAAGAAGCCATACTTAATCGGCGGTCACGCAATTGCTGGACACTTTCATCCATATAAAACTTCATATTTGTAAGTTCACGAGTTACAAATGACTGAATTTGTACAACTCGGCTGGCCAATGCATTTAAGCTGTCCTCTATGATTTTTGCGTCATCCTGCAATTTCAATTGTTCCTGAGAAAGTTTGGTAACACGAGGGTCTTGCAAGCTCATTCCCCGGAAATCCTTCATTACGCGCTCCTGACCAAATGACAAGGTAATTAGGTTGTCAAGTATGTTTCGGAGATCGTCAATGTTCTCCTGCATCTCTTCCATCTCTGACGATTGCATTGATTCTTTCATGGCTTTACTCATAGCCCGCATCGATTTAGCCGACTTTTTCTGCTTAGAAGAGGCTTGCTTACCCTCATTCTTTTTCATGTCTTTGGCCGCTTCCTCCATGTCCTTCTCAATCTCCTGCTGCTCTTTCTCGGAGGGTTCAGGTTTATTAAGATCTTCTTTCTCGGCTTGTTTTTCTATTTCCTTGAGCTGTTACTGTGTAT
>CAXVWN010000420.1:0-11525 GCA_964263725.1 Spirosoma sp. | reverse complement strand
CGAAATCGAGCTGGAGTAAGTTAATCGAAAACGGGGCAATGGCCTGCAATTCTCGCGCCAATGCTTGGGCCAGCACATAACCCTCTCCCGAAATACCAGCTAGCAGTAAAGCGGGTTCTTCAAAATTATTCTCATAAATCTGAAAGGCTATCCGCCTGATTTTCTGGCGAATCTGCTCTGCATTCAGGATAAGCGTCGGCTGAACGGTATTCATGTACGAATTGACGAATGTATTGATCGTGTAAAGATGGGAAAAAAGTAGTTAGTCAATCAAATATCTGGTGAGGGTGTTTAGTTGGCATAGTTTTCGCCTTTAGTCGTGGAAAGAGATTCCTGCTTTAGTCAGCTATGCCTATAATTATTAGTTTTATTTTTGGTCTGTTACTTTGGGTGCTCCCCGGCAAACCACCAGCGGAGACAGACATAACCCAGACCGTAGGCACATCGCTGCGCACTGGTGATGCCAGTCAGTTGTCGGCTCGTTTCGCAAAAACGATTGAATTAGTGATCGACGCCGAGAACGTTGAGTTTCAGGCTGTGCAGGCCACGCATGCTGAACTGATTTTGCGCTCTTTCTTTCGGAAATACCCACCGCACAGCTTCCAGTTTGTGTATCGAGGCTCGTCTGACCGGTTGCGTTACAGTACGGGTACGTATGCCACCAATGGGCAAGTATTCTCGGTGTATGTACTCATGCGTCAGGCCAACGATCATCAATACACGATCAACGCACTTCATTTCAGAAAAGAATGAGAATCCATCATAAATCATTCATCCTACACCATACATTCCAAATCATCTTATCTTTGCACTTTCATGTAGAGGTACTATGATTGTTAAGACTAAAAAATACGCGTTAGACCAAAAAACGTATATCAACATTGCTCTGCGGCAGTGGGTAAAAGACAACTGGAAATGGGCATTTGTGCCCCTGGGCCTAATTCTTCTGAACGTTGTTCTGAGCCTAACGAATGTTTATCCTAATTACTGGATTTATATTGTCATTGTGGTGCTTACGATACTATATGTCTTGTTTTGGGCGGTTCAAATTACGGGTATTGCCCAGATGGAACAGAGTAAAGCCTTGTTTCAGAAATACATATATGAAATCGACAGTCGCCAGATTTTGATGCGGATAAATGCTAAAGAAGGCGGTATTTTGAAATGGAGCCAGATCGATAGTGTTATTAAAGACAAGGACGCTTATATTCTGTTTTTAGATAATGCCGAGGCTATGGCCAACGTAAAGGCCAACTGGATTGCTAAAACTGTTACCAAAGGATTAGCAAAAGCGCAGTTTCTTTATCTGCCATTTACCATTTTTACCAGCGAAAACGACCTGCGCTTTACCGATGCTCTACTGAGACGTAAGGGGTTATTGCCGGGCAGTGTTCCGGCTGAAACGGTCAAATAAATCGATTTTTGTGTACTATAGCAACACGGCGAACACAGAGTAATTCTTTGTGTTCGCCGTGTTGCTATGTTTACCCATTTTTAAATTTGATTGCCCTCATGAGAACCCGTCGCTTTTGGATTCGGCTTCCCTTTTTACATTTCCAGCCATTGGCCAAATCACCAAGAATGTCTCATTAGATGACATTTGGGGCCACAATCAGGGTCATACAATGGAAACTAACTTAATGCTGAGGTGTAAATTACTTCGTCGTTATGACAATCGTTTTGCTCTCTTTGTTGACGTCCATACGAGCAATTTTTTGGGATGGAAGTTCAAGAACCTCTTTTTCGGTAGCAGTCTTACCGTCAATCAGAAACTTTTCTATTCCCTTGAAAGCTGTCGATTCATTGGCTTCCAACTGAAAATTGATAGGTAAATTATAGCGAACATTGACCAGCTGACCATTTTGCCTGGCTGGTATCCAGCGGGGCATATTTTGTACAACCCGTATTGCTTCTTCGTCGGCTCCGTAGCCAATGCCTTTTAAAAGTTGTACATCTGTAATCTCACCCGTTTTTGTGACAATAAAGTTGACAAATATCCGGCCTTCAGCTTTAGCCTTTTGCGCGGCTGCTGGGTAGCGAAGGTTTTTTTCTAAGTATGAGCCTAGATTTGCCATTCCTCCCTGAAACTCCGGTTGCTGTTCAACAACGGTAAAAACTTCACCATCCACCTTCACCGCTTTACGGGCTTGCGTTTGTGCTATAGCAGGGAGGCCGCTTTCAAGCTGGGGCTGGTCTCGTTCCGATTGCGTACACATGGCCAATAGGCCAGCCAGCGGCAGAACTAAGGCATAACCGAGCAACGCCCGATAATGCGTTTGGGGTTTTTGTAACATAACAATTCGTTGTTTAAGGGTTGATTTAGAAACAAAAGGGGTTGTCAGTGCGGCCGATGGAATATTGAGTGCGTAGGCAACCAACTGCCGGGCGTAATCTGTTTGCAAATGTTCCTGCGTTAGTGCAGCCCGGTCGGCCAGAAACTCGTGGACTTCCTGTACCGCGCGTTTGTACAGCCATAGCACCGGATTGAACCAGAATACTGCCTGTACAATTTCAAGAAACAGAACGTCGGCGGTGTGACGCTGACCTATGTGCGCTTCCTCGTGACGCATTAACGCATCAGGTTCCGTAAGCGAATCGGTGTGATTCAAGACTAAATACCATCCGAATGAAAAAGATGGAGATGAATTATCGGGGAGCCGCACCAGCGTATAGGCCGGTTTTCGTTCACTGTTACCTCCTTTAATAAGCCTGAATACCGACCCTATATTCAGCGATAACCGCCCGAGCATCAGGACGATACCGAGGCCATACACCACCCAGAGCCATTGACTTACGGTCAGACCATCGGTTGGTTGCGATTGAGAAGCGCCCACCACAAAAGTGGGCAGTGTAATCATACCAACGGGCAATGAATCAGACGCTCCACCCGGTAATTCAACCAGCGGAAGTAGTAGCGATAAACCTACCGAAATCAACAAATAAGCCCGGTTCAGCCCGAAAAACGTGTTTCGACGCAGGAGCAACTCGTAGCAGCCGTAGAACAATAGCAAATACAGGCTGGCGGTTAAGAGATAGGGGAGGTTGTTCATAAGACATTAGCACTTTTTAAATGAATGATTACTACGCCTTTAGATGCTTTTTCGCCATACAGTATCTTATACTTAGTTATGATGTCCTCGCCTTTGTAAACTTCAATTGACTCAATGTCATTTTTGTTAATGTCTTCGATACGATCAATTTGCTTTACACCATTTAGCAGGAAGAGTTCAGGTTTTCCTCCCGGTAAAGTCTGGCTAAACGGTTTCATTGTAAACCGTTTAGCCATAGGTAACGAATAACGCGTTTGACTAGTCTGGTCAGGTTTTTGAGATGGAAATGCCCGAAATTTTAGCCTTGGTTTGCTACCAGAGTCTGGTTGACTAACAAGGTTCGAGTCTGGGTGAACAATGGGTTTTTGGCTGAAATTAGTTTGTACCGCGAACCACTCGTTTCGGTTATTATCACTAGAAACGCTCATGTTCGGCTCTGACCCGGTTTGGTTAGTTGGGCTAATTTGCCCGGTTCGTTTATCTTCCTTTTTCGCCAGCGCAAACTGAATAGGAAGTACGTACTCCATTGCCACTGCTTTGCCGTTCTGTTTGCCAGGAAGCCAGTGAGGCATCTTCTTTACTACTCGAAGGGCCTCTTCATCACAACCACTGCCAATACCCTTTTTGATTTTTGCTAAACCGATGGCTCCAGTTGGTAGTACCACAAATTGCACTAACACATTGCCCTGCACACCTGCCAACCGGGCTTTGGCCGGATAGCGCAGTGTATGAGCCACATACTGCATTAATCCTGGTATACCAGTTGGAAAAACAGCCGCTTCTTCAACAGCGGTAAATACTTGGCCATTAATAGTTTGAGATGAGGGCGGTGTTCGGACGGGCATTGCAGGATTTGGCTTAACTGCTCTATAGGCGTCCGTTGCGCCCATTGTGGGTAGTTCGCTAAGAATTGGTTGAAGGGTAATATTGAGTTTGGTGGCATGTGTTATCTCATAAGAAACCGACTTAAAGCCTACGAAACTTACGAACAGCGATGCATTTTTAGACACGTTTTTCAATGTATAGCGGCCTTCGGCAGTTGTTTCCGTGCCGGTCGTTGTGCCTTTGATAATTACGTGTGCCCCTGAAAGTGGCCTCCTGTTGGCATCCGTCACCACGCCCGAAACGGTAATCATATCATCTGTCGCCTGACTGACAGCGGCTGTAATTTCGTCTCGTGCTGTCGTCATTGACAGCAGACCAAATGCGAGTGGAAGTACTAGCGCATATTTGCCCAGTGCCCAGCGCGTTGTTGCTTTCTGGTGCAGCATTAAAATGCGCTGTTTCAGCAAAGAAGGATTAAAAAAGCCGTTGGTGAGTGTGTCAGGCCGTATGCCAAATGTGTATTCGACCAAAAAACGGGCATAATCGCTGGGTTGATTTGTTGGTTTGTCAGCCAGAAATTCATGTACCTGTCGCAGCATTCGGTCAATCAGCCACAAGGCCGGACAGGCCCAGAATACAGATCGTAACAAGGAAATACCAATAACATCAATACTGTGCTGTTGCCGGATGTGTACCAGTTCATGATCAATAATGAGGCTGTTATGGCTATCTGCCGGGTTAAGAATCATATACCTGAAAAATGAAAAAGTAGGTATGCTCGGGTCCTTGGGCTCTACCAGAACATAGGTATCACAAGCCTGCCGGGGCGACTGACGAATCATCCACAGCAAACGCCCAATGCGAACAAATAGACGCGATAACAAAGTCAGGGCAACTAATTCATAAATCAGTAATCCAATCGTTTCCCAATCCGGGCCAGCCTGGGCTTGTGGTATGTCAATGGGCGCGGCTGCAATGGAGGCAACCGGCAGGGCGATAACACCAACCGGCACTGGCCAATCCATACCGGGAAGTGTCTCGACAGTTTGGGCTGGCAGACTTACCAGTGGCAAAATCAGTGACAATACCGCTGATAGTAATAAGTATGCCCGATTTAGATTCAGAAATGTATGCCGACGTAAGAGTAGCCAGTAGCAACTCACAAACAATAGGCCATAAAGGTTGGCTTTCAGGAGGTAGTCAAGCGCATTCATTTGTCTTTCTGCTTGTTTAGGAGTTTGATGATTTCGTCGGCTTCGTTCAGGCTAATATTTTTGTCGTTCACGAAAAAGGACACCAGTTTTTTTAGCGAATTATCGAAGTAGTTAGCCATCAGTTGCTCGGTCTGGAAACGGCGGTATTGCTCTTCGGTAATGAGCGGAAAATACTCGTGCGTTTTCCCGTAGGCCGTATAGCCTACCAATTCCTTTTTCTCCAGAATACGAATGATCGTCGAAACGGTGTTATAAGCTGGTTTCGGCTCTGGTAACTCGGCCAGAACATCTTTAACGAAGCCTTTTTGAAGTTGCCAAAGCACCCGCATTATCTCCTCTTCGGCTTTAGTTAGTTCGCGTATCGGCATGATTTCCAGTTGTATTATGATTGTAATCGAAATGTATGACTAATGGTTTAGTTTTACAACTAATTTGTTAGTTGATTTGTTGAAAAAACAATAAAACCCGCTCATAATGTCATAAGCGGGTTTTTATTGAAAAAAAATTTCTTGCTGTATTAGGTAATGAAATAAGTTTAAACGGCCTTGGGGTTATAGATAGTCATGTATAACTAAATTTGATCTCCATCGTATGACCCCTGAAGGGGTCATACGATGGCCGTGAATGATCTATTGTAATTCAACTTCAAACCTCTCCACTATTTAAACAATGGCGCGTGAATTTGCCGGAGTGTTTCGACTGGAATCTTAATGACTTCCCGGTCGTAGGTTAATAGCCCGTTTACTTCGCCCTCTACATCAGTCGTCTGCGTATAAACAGCCGCCGATAATGCCTGTTTCTGATAATACTCCACAATTTTGGCGTACTTCTTCTGATAGGCTTTTAGCACAACATCGGCTGATTGATACGTTTGGTAGCCCCAATTTCGCATATCAGGATTCCAGAGGTGACCCTGAATTGGCCAGCCAATACCGCCAAATTCGCCGATAACAACCACCCGGTCTGTTTTGGGCGTTGGCGC
The DNA here is from genome assembly GCA_964263725.1 of Spirosoma sp. Lineage (GTDB taxonomy): Bacteria > Bacteroidota > Bacteroidia > Cytophagales > Spirosomataceae > Spirosoma. The sequence continues at coordinate 5,454 of CAXVWN010000420.1, read as the reverse complement.
ATGTGGCTCTTCCTGATACGTATGAATGTCGTAAAAATCACCGGCGCCGAGGTCATTCCAGCCGCTGCTTGCGTTTACGGTCCGGCTTGGGTCGAGGGCTTTCACCCAATCGGCCAGGCGTTTGTTATCATACTGACCCCAACCTTCGTTATGCACCACCCACGTAACAATGCTGGGATGATTGTGCAGTCGGTTCATCATCCGGCGGAGTTCCAGTTCAAACTGTTCTTTGCTTTTCGACCGGCGTATGGGTTCAGATTGGTCACCCGGATGTTCGTTCTGGCCTTCCAGAAATCCTGACGGCATATCCTGCCAAACCAATATTCCGAGTTTGTCGCAGAGGTAATAATAGCGCTCCGGTTCAACTTTAATGTGCTTACGAAGCATGTTGAAGCCAGATTTTTTCAGAAAATCAATTTCAAACGTCATGGCTTCGTCTGAGGGTGGCGTTAGCAAACTACCGGGCCACCAACCCTGATCGAGTGGGCCGTTCTGAAAGACAAATTTGTTGTTCAATAGCAAGACCGGCTGATTGGCAACCGGCCCTTTTCCGTCGGGATGCCGACCAACCGAAATTTTACGCATGGCGAAATAGCCGGTTACGACATCGAGCGGTGTGCCGGTCACCGTTGCTTTCGCGAAAGCTGTGGTTATAATCTCGTCCTGACGGGAACGTTTATCTCGGGGTGTATCGCCGAAAGGATCGGTAACCGTGACTAATTCAGCTTTAATATCGTACAGAAACGGACTGTCTGGCGACCAGAGTTTAGGCGTTTTAATCGTAAGGTAAGCCGTTCGTCCGGCCCGAACGAGTGCCGTTGCCACCGTTTGATTTCCATTCAACGCGGTTAGCCGAATAGCAGTTGTGTAATTATTGGCGGGTTGATCGAGCAATACATCTACCCGAACGCGCCCCGAATCGACTTCGGGTGTCACCTTCACTTCTTCGATGTATGCCTGTTTCGGAACGGGCTCCATCCAAACTGTTTGCCAAATACCCGACACGGGGGTGTACCAGATGCTGTTGGGATTCAGCAACTGTTTGCCACGCGGTTGCTCGCCCATTGAGGTGGGGTCGGTTACGCCCAGCACCAATTGATTTTGTCCATCTTTCAGGAAGTCCGTAACGTCGAAACTAAACGCATCGGAGCCACCCGTATGTGACCCAACCAGCCCACCGTTGACCCATAAATTGCATTCATAATCAACGGCACCAAAGTGGAGTAACACCCGCTGACCGGCCCAATCGCCGGTCAGGCTTACAGTCCGCCGATACCACAACCGTTGGTCGGCAGTGAGCGCTTTGTTGACTTTCGATATCGTAGATTCTACACAGAAGGGCACCAGAATTTTCCCCGAAAAATCAGTGGGTTGGGGGGCGGTTTTTGGCGTAATGGCATAATCCCACAAGCCATTCAGATTTTGCCATTGTTTCCGAACCATTTGTGGGCGGGGATATTCGCGCCAGGCATTCTCGGGCGTGATTTGTTTTTCCCAACGGCTCATGATTGGCGCAGAACGCACCTGGTTTGAGGCTGTCGTTTGAGCAATCGTACCACCCGCACCCAATAAGGTGAGGCTAAACGAAACGAATAATAAGTGAGTTGAACGCATAAATGAGTGGAGTTGCAGGGTTGTTTAGTAAATGGACAATGAATAATGAGTAATTGATATTTATTTGATAATCAACCTGTTTTCATTACTAATTATTCATTTTACATTGTCCATTTACTTACTTAGTCAATTTACCTTCGAGCATTTTAATAAAGTAACCGCCCACCACCGAACGGGCCTGAAAACCAACCTGTTTGGCGTTGGTCGTTTCGTGCCAGTCGGAAAGCGGCACCCGGCTTGGCGTTTCATTGACGTAGCGCCAAACGGGCTTGATCAATGACTCAAAATCACGATCTGACTTGGCGAGTGTAGCCGTCCACACAATCCAGTCTGACTTTGTGTATGTTTTTCGGCTGTCCAACGGGAGTCCGTAAGGTTTCTGTTTCGTCAGGTAAAAGGCGATTTCCGTTTGGGAAACTTCCTTGGGAAATACATCCAGTGCCAGCAACTTATCCCAAACCAGGTTGTATTTCTGACTCCATGTATCTGCCGAATTTTCAAACGTCAGGTCATAGTGTGTCTTCTCGGCAGCGGTTTTATCCAAGGCGAGCTGTTGCCATTTGACGGCCATATCCCGTGCGATTTTCAAATAGGCTTGCGACGTTGCCTTGTCGCCCAGTTGCGCTGCCAACTTGCCATAAGCTGCAATGCCTAAAATAGCTTTTACAGACAAATTAGCGTTGCGGGCAATGTGCCCGGCGAAGTCATCGGTGCACAATTGATTGGTGGGATCGAAGCCGTCCTTCTTAAGATATTCGACCCAGGTCGTCAGGGTTTTCCAGTGCTGTTTGGCGTAATTGGCGTTGCCTTCTGCCCCGGCAATAGCGCCCGTCAGCAGGAGCATATTGCCGGACTCTTCAACAGGCATATCTTCGCCATAGGTTTGCCCGTTGGCTTGTGGATACGTTCCAACATCATGCGCGGCAAAGGGTTTTTTCCAGCGACCACTCTCCGAATATTGGAAAATCGGTTCCATCATACCCTTCAGCAACGTCGGGTTGTAAAGCAGGAATAGCGGAGCCGATGGGTAAGTAATATCCACCGTACCAATGGAACCGTTCGAGAAGTTTTCTTTTGATAAAAAAAAGACTTCGCCCTTTGGTCCAGCCACAATCTTATGCGCTGAAATAGCCTGTCGGTAAGCCAACACGCATAAATCGGCGTAGTCATTACCGCCCGCTTTCCGGGCATCACTGCGGAGTTTGGCGTCGAAAGCTGTGCATTTTTTCTGGAGTTTTTCGTAGTCTTTCTCGGCAGTTTGCAACAGTTCGGGCATTGTCGTTTTCTCGTCCCGACGCCACCAGGCGCGGAGATTCTCCTTAAAATACTGCACCGAATACAAATCGTCGTAGGCCAGCATCAGGTGTTTTGAGACCGGTTTCGTTACGTTACTGAAGTCGAGAACGGTAGCGAGGGCAACGTCTATTGCAGCTCGTGGGGCTAGTTTATTGTTAGTCGTGGGCAATTGTCCATTCATCAAAAATGCCTGTTTCAATCCATCGGCCATACCCGATCCGGTTTGATTACCAGTCTCTTGAGGCACCGCTAAGTAGGCGTAACCCCAGTCGATGCGCACATTGTCGCCTTTCTTTGCCAGCACCGCTTGCGCTTCGGTGCCAACCGATTGATAAACCAGCCCCGATGCCTGACCCGATTTCATCACGACTTCCTGCCCAATGGTGTTCGTGGCCAACGTGCCGGATTCGCTGAGAAATACCTGTACCGAATGCGGCTTGCCATCGTCTGAACGAACATCAAACGTAACATACGTAATGGGTCGGGCGGCAACGTCCAAGTCGTCCAGCAGTAAGGGCGACAGGAAGTTTACGGCCAGATTCACCGGCCCGGCCGTGAACGTGTAGTTGGTTTGGGTTGCCGATACGGTCACGCCCGTTTGGTTTGCAGTCGTAACCGACGAGGCCATAATGGGATTGACGATACCCACATCGACAAACGAACCGCCCCGCGGGCTTATGCAATGCACGGCCAGTACATTTTTGCCTTTGCGAAGCGCTTTCTGACCCGCCGATGATAGAGGCAGATAAATGTATTCGTTGATATAATCGGGCTTATCCAGAATCTTGCTGCCGTTGAGGTAAACGACTACATCGTCGTCGTGATTGATAGAGAGCAACAATTTGGTCGGGTCGGCTTTCCCATCGTATGTAAACTCCCGCCGGATGTAAATACCATCTGAACGGCCCGACGATGCGGTGCCCATCGTCTCGCTATTTGTCCACTTCGTTTTCGCTTCGGGTGTATCGCCAAACGGCCCCGGCCCCGATTTCCAGGTACCAGCGTTGAAGTCAGTTTTCTCCCAGCCCGCATCCGGTTTTGTCATTGTGTATTGGGCGGTGTAAGGCTTCAATTCTGCCGTTGGTAGAATGGCTTCGTATGTAGTGGGTATGGCGCCCAAAAACTGGTAGGCTTTCCCATCCACCCGAACAATACCTTCCAAAGATTGAGCTTTGCCCGTCCAGTGGCGCGTGGGTGAATCGGTCAGTTTATCAGTCGTGCTCCAGACGCTGAAGTAGGGATCGTGCGTAATGAGCGGGTAGGCAGGTGGGCGTAACGTTTGGGCCTGTAGTGGCCCGAAAAGGAAGGAAAAGAGTAAGCTAATTGAAACGTAAAGGGCCGTGTTTTTTTGCATCGGGAATGTTGATTTGCGTATCTAAAGGAAAACATCCACAACATAAACAATATGTCGGTTAACCTTTACTTATCCACATACTGAATTGTACTTATCCACATGTAGAATTGGTTGACACGCAGCGAATTTTCTTTAGCCATATAAACCAAACGGAAGGGTAGAAGCATGCGCTATAATCCTTATTTCAGCCAAATCCTAAATCCTTTACTTTCCTGTTGTTATCTATGAAACGGATACGTATTGCTGTGGCTGTGTTGTTGATGACCGGTTGGGCAACCATGTCGTTTGCACAGCAGATTTCTAAAGAAGAACTGATCTTCCTGACCCCCGACTGGAAAGGCGAACGGTTCCCGGATGGACGACCAAAAGTGCCGGATGCCATCCTGAAACGCATGAAGTTAGTTACGCAGGAAGAAGCCTGGGCCGTTATGAAAGGCGAAAATTATCGCTATCAATTCACCGGCGACTGGCAAACCATCAACCCGGATAGTGTGCTGGTTGGTCGGGCATTGACGGCCACATTTATGCCCGGACGACCGGATGTACACCGGGTGACGGATGACAAAGGACATACAAAAGATGGTCGGGTGAAGTCGCAGAACGCCTGGCCAATTGACATGCTCGTGAAGGGTGATGTGTATGTGGTTGACCAGTATGGGATGCACGAAGATGGACCGACCATTGGCGATAACCTTGGCAATTCTATCTACGCCAAAACGGGCAACGGTATTGTCTACGAAGGGGCCGTTCGGGATGTTGCCGGATTGAAAGAAATTGGTGGTTTTACATCCTATTTCAGAAGCTATCACCCCTCGCACCATAACCCGGAAGGAAATTTGAACACCACGCTGGTTGGGATCAACCGTCCGACACGCATTGGTAAAGTGATGGTTATGCCGGGCGATATAGTGCTGGGTCGCGATGGCGGTGTGGCCTTTATTCCGCCCCATTTGGCCGAGAAAGTTGTGAAAACGTCAGAAATTATTCGGTTGCGGGACATGTTCGGACACCTGCGGCTGCGCGAGCAGAAATATACTCCGGGTCAGATTGATACCCGCTGGTCGGATGATATTGAAAAAGACTTCTCGCAATGGCTGAATTCCCACGCTGATAAACTACCTGTTCCCAAAGAGCAGATTCAGGACTATCTGAAAACCCGTACCTGGTAAATTTTTGTCATGCTGACGCAG
>CAXVWN010000419.1:0-8637 GCA_964263725.1 Spirosoma sp. | reverse complement strand
GTACCTAAATCGACGGGTGCCGTCACCGTCGTTGGGTTTTCTTCTCCTTCTTTGCAGGAAGCCAAAATGACTCCTCCTGCAGCAAAAGCGCCTGCGTAGCGCAGAAACAACCGGCGGCCTACCATGACCGGCTCTAATTGGCCTGGTAGCATGGTCAGGCCCGATTCATTCTGTTGCTTGCTCATAATGAGTTTAATTAAGTGTGTCAGTATAACCTCTATTTTGCCAGACGGTTTAACACACTTACGGCAACTTTTCTGACTTGGATTTATTTTTCTTGTCAAATGGGGTGTTTTACAAACTATTCCAACAACACCGGCCAACGCTAGTTCTGTATTTTAACAAGATCATTTAACTAAAAACCAATGTGTTGACGGTAAAATTAGCATCGGGCGAAGGAGCCGGTATTTTGAATACACAAGCAATAAGACCATTAAACCTCTTAATCTGCCAAAGGTGCCGGCCATAAAAACAAAGGCAGATTATTGCTGTTTTGATTCATATACTCAACACAAACAACATGATTCGAACGTACCTGAAAGCCTTTCAGATGGGCATCGTCGCTGGTATGCGTACTATGACGGCTCCAGCTTTGGTTAGCTATAAGTTGTCGCAGATGAGGCCCAATCCGTTGCCTGATTCAACACTTCACTTTATGACCTCGCCCAAAACGGCGACAACATTTGCCGTATTGGCTGGTGGCGAACTGATTGGCGATAAACTTCCCAACGCGTCCGACCGTATTGGGTTCCCACAGATCTTGGGTCGAATTGCGTCCGGAACAATGTGTGGTGCCGCCCTGACCGAGGCCGATGGAAAATCCGTTGCGTATGGAGCGACCTTAGGCGCGGCAGGCGCTTTTGTCGGTTCATTTGCCTTTTTTCATCTGCGTCGCTGGTTGACCCACGAAAAAGATTTGCCCGATCCAGTAGTGGCGCTGGTCGAAGATGTGCTGACTATAGGCGCGGGATGGCTCACTATAAATGACGGTGAATGGCGCAATACAACTGCTTAGCACAGGTCAAAAAATAGATACTCAATAAGAAAGGCGCACTTGGAGAGTGCGCCTTTTCTCATAAATAAACCCGCAAAATCTTTACCAGGCATTATCTTTGCTTTTCCAGAACTACGCTCATCGACGGCTTCCTTGAAATGAATAATGGACCATGCACTCTGTAAAACGTGCCTGAGCTGATCCTGCTGTTATTCATTCCACATTATTCATTCTACATTATTTTATGCAGGTTCTTAAATTTGGCGGCACCTCGGTTGGGTCCGTAGACAGTATAAAGCAGGTTATCCAAATTATTGAAAATCATCGCCGTGGCGACGGACTGCAAGAGGGTAGTCAGATAGCGGTCGTGTTTTCGGCGATGGGCGGTATTACCAACCAGCTCATCGAAATCGGTCGCATGGCGACGAATGGAGAACCCGATTATATGGAGCTGGTTCGGCGAATTGAAGACCGACACTTCAACGTTGTGAAAGCGCTGATTCCGATTAAGGAACAAGGCAAAGTCTTTGCTCACATCCGGGGCATTATCAACGAACTGGAGGATTTGTTGCGGGGCGTCTCGCTCATCCGTGAACTCACTCTCCGAACCCACGATCTCATTACCAGTTTCGGGGAGCGGCTGTCGACAACGGTCATTACGGAATGTGTGAATAGCCGCGGTATTGCTGCGCAGTTTTGCGATGCCCGTAAGATCATCAAAACCGATACCCAGTTTGGACAGGCCGAAGTAAATTATACACTGACAAATCAACTCATTCAGGATTATTTTGCCAAATCGGCTGAACGGCCCGGCGCTCCGGTGCAAATGATTACGGGATTTATTGGGTCTACCGAAAAAAACGAAACAACCACTCTTGGCCGGGGCGGGTCCGATTATACCGCGTCGATAATTGGGGCGGCATTAAACGCCGAAATCATTGACATCTGGTCCGATGTCGACGGCATGATGACCGCCGATCCGCGTAAAGTGCCCAACGCGTTCAACATTCCGACCATCACCTACGCCGAAGCGATGGAGTTATCGCACTTTGGCGCAAAAGTAATTTACCCGCCGAGTCTGCAACCGGCATTCGCGCGGAACATCCCGATTCGGGTGCTGAATACCTTCAACCCAACGCACGAAGGCACGCTCGTTAGTCGCACCGCCGAACGGCGGCAATATACCATTACGGGCATTTCGAGCATCGATGACATCGCCCTTGTGAATGTGCAGGGTTCTGGTATGATCGGGGTGGCCGGTGTATCGGCAAAGTTGTTTGGTGTGTTGGCGGCTCACAAAATCAGCGTTATTCTGATCTCGCAGGCATCGTCGGAACACTCAATTTGCTTTGCCATCGACCCGCGCGGAGCCGAAAATGTGAAGACAATTTTAGATGCCGAATTTGCGACCGAAATCATGCACGGCCACATCGACAACATCGCCATCGAGCGTGATTTGTCGGTCATTGCCACGGTGGGCGAGGGCATGAAGAAAAGCTCCGGTATTGCCGGGAAATTGTTTTCTGTACTGGGCAAAAACGGGGTCAACATTGTGGCCGTCGCGCAGGGATCATCGGAGATTAATATCTCGGTGGTTATCAACAAAAATAACCTCTCGAAAGCGCTTAACTCCCTACATAACATTTTCTTCCAGTCAGAAGCGCGCGTGCTAAACCTGTATCTGGTTGGTACAGGGCTGATTGGCAAAACACTCCTGAAACAGATCTTCGACCAGGCCGAATACTTACGCACAGAAAAGTTATTGAAAATCTGTGTGGTGGGCATGACGAACACCAAAAAGATGCTCCTCGACCCGAAAGGCGTCTCGCTGGATGACTGGCGGGAGCGGCTATTAACAGAAGGCGTTACAACGTCTTTACCAGCGTTTGTTGAAAAAATTAAAGACTATAACCTACCCAACTCCGTGTTTATCGACTGCACGTCAGACAAGGATATTGTGCAGTTTTATGAGTCGCTGTTAGATGCTAACATCTCGGTGGTAACGCCCAATAAAGTAGCCAACTCTGGCCCGTATGCCGAGTATCGACGGTTACAGCGCACGGCCTTAAACCGGGGCGTCAAGTTTCTGTACGAAACCAACGTCGGGGCGGGTCTGCCAATCATCAACACCGTTCAGGGGCTGATGACCTCCGGCGACCGTTTTCTAAAAATTGAAGCGATTTTATCCGGTACGTTATCGTTCATTTTTAACACGTTTCGTCCGGGTACGTCCTTCGCCGATGTCGTCCGTGAAGCCAAAGAAAAAGGTTACACGGAACCCGATCCCCGCGACGATCTAAGTGGACTGGATGTAGCCCGAAAAATTCTAATTCTCGCCCGTGAAGCCGGTTTCCCGCTGGAACCCGAAGACGTAACAATCGACACGTTGCTTCCGCAGGTTTGCCTGGATGCACCAACGATTCCGGCCTTTTTTGAGGAGTTGGAACGTAACAACGAGTACTTTGAGAATCTGCTGAGAACCGCCGAAACAAACGGCGAAAAGCTACGGTTCGTAGCCAGTTTCGAGAACAACAAAGCGACAATCGGCCTACGACCTGTGGGCGTGGATCACCCCTTCTATCAGCTAACCGGCGCCGATAATATCGTTTCGTTTACGACGGAGCGTTATAAAGATCGTCCATTAGTGATCAAAGGCCCCGGTGCCGGTGCCGAAGTAACAGCCTCTGGTGTGTTCGCCGACGTCGTGAGCATCGGGAGTTATTTGGCGTAATCTATTAATTACAATAGAACATAGCCAACCATAAACGCTGAAAAATCCGTAAATTCGTAGACGATAAATTCCTTTTTTCTGTGCTACCCGATACCCAACAACAACCCCTGATCGACTGTATTCGTGACATTGGTCACCCCGAAGCCGTTCGGCGTTTCTTTGGGTTGTTGAAGGAATTAATCGACATTATAAACTTGCCAAACGGCGATGCTCGGCTGGCATTTACAGTACGGCAGGAAAAAACGTCGATCATTGCAAATATTAATTTCTTTCAGGCACTGCGTATTCAGAAACCGCGCCGGGGTGAAGTTGAATACCACCTGACCGTTAAGAAATCCTGCTACGACCGACTGAAAAGTACGGAAGAACTGGTCTTTGAACCACTTACCGAAAAGTCTGATTATCTGGCCGTTATTATCGGTCAATCGAACGTTCATCTGCTATACAATCCTACATTACGCACGTGCTGGGAAGACTGCCTGCTCGAACTCGTTGAAAGTAACAAACGAGGTCCGCACTCGGCTCGGCACAATGCCGATGTGTATCGGGCGGCCGAAGATGAAGCGTTTCAAAGCGAAGTTATCAGACTTGCCGATGACCCAACTTTGGGTGATCGTGTTCTGAACGGATATAGTGTCGAAGAACCAGAAGCTGATTATGGTGTTGACCCTGAATTGCCTGATCAACCAAAAAATCTGATTTTATTCGGCCCGCCGGGTACGGGAAAAACATTCGCGTTGCAGCCGTATTTGAAGGAGAAAAATTCCAGCCTGATTACATTCCATCCGTCGTACAGCTACGAAGAGTTTATTGAAGGCATTCGGCCGGAAATCGTCAATGGGCAGATCAGTTATAAAATCCGCAAAGGAATTTTCCATAAAGCCTGTTTATCCGCTATTCAGCAGGCGGGTTATGGCACTATTGCCGATTGTCTGAATGACTCACCGGAGAATCGTAGTCATAAATTAAAAAAGGCCCCCGCCTGTTATTTGCTCATTGATGAAGTCAACCGGGCCAATGTTGCCAGCGTGTTCGGGGATTTGATTACACTACTCGAAACCGATAAAAGACTCGGTGCCGGTAACGAACTTTGGTTGACGTTACCGTATTCGCAGGAGCGCTTCGGTGTCCCGTTAAACCTATTTGTGGTGGCGACGATGAACACAACTGATCGATCAATTGCGCTGTTAGACATTGCACTACGTCGGCGGTTTTCGTTTCGTGAGATGTTGCCCGATCCAACAATTCTGGCGGTAGTTGACGGTATAGATCTAGCTCAGTTATTGCGAACTATAAACGAACGTATTGAATATCTGCTCGATCGCGACCATCAGATTGGACAAGCCTATTTGACCAGTGTAGAAACCTGCGCTGATCTTTGTGCTACCTTCCGCGACCGAATTATTCCCTTATTGCAAGAGTATTTTTTCAACGATTGGGCTAAAATTCAACTGGTTCTGGGCGATAATCCGGCTTGGGGAAAAGACCCTGATTTGCGTTTAGTCCGGGTCAAAAAGAAATATACAGCCGCAGCCGCCAGTAAGCTATTTGGTGAAATGCCTGACTTAATCGACGAGGTTATTACATACGAAATTAACCCGCATCTGCAACAAAGCGATTATGAGCAGATTCCGGCCGATGCGTTTGTGAAGATTTATCAGAAATAATGTATCGACGGGCCGGGCCGCGTTCGGCTTGAGTTCGTTAACAAAAAAAACGGGCTAAAGCCCATTCATACACATGAAAGCACTCGTTCTCACTGAGTATAATCAGTTCGATTTACAAGATTTGCCCAAGCCGACTATTCTACCTAATGAAGTGTTGGTTCGAGTGCAGGCCGTCGGTATTTGCGGTTCCGATGTTCATGGTATGGATGGCAGTAGCGGTCGGCGCATTCCCCCCATTGTGATGGGACACGAAGCATCGGGTATTATTGCCGAAGTCGGCGCCGATGTGCGCGGCTGGGCAACCGGCGATCGCGTCACCTTCGACTCAACAGTTTATGCACTCGACGACTGGTACAGTCGCCGGGGTCAGTACAACCTTAGCGACGGTCGGGAAGTGGTTGGTGTATCAACGCCCGATTTCAAGCGTCAGGGAGCGTTTGCGGAGTTTGTGAGTGTGCCACAGCATATTCTTTATGCTATTCCGGATAACGTTAGTTTCACCCAGGCTGCTCTGGTTGAACCGGTAGCTGTAGCTCTCCACGCCGTCAGCCTAACGCCAATTCAGGTTAATGATTCGGCGGTGGTTGTTGGTGCGGGTATGATTGGTTTGTTCGTCATTCAAGTGCTGAAACTGGCGGGTTGCGGCACCATCATCGCCATTGATCTGGACGACGACCGGCTCGCACTGGCGCGAACCCTTGGCGCAACGCACACAATTAATGCCGGCACGCCGGACAGTCAAAACGGCGATGTCGCGAAGCAAGTACAAGCGCTCACACACGGGCGCGGAGCCGACGTTTCGTTTGAAGTAGTGGGCGCAGGACCAACGGTCAAAACCGCCATCGACTGCGTTCGGAAAGGGGCAACTGTTACGTTAGTGGGCAACCTGGCTCCAACGGTTGAGATTCCGTTGCAAGCCGTTGTAACCCGCCAATTGCGGTTGCAGGGTTCCTGCGCTATCAATGGTGAATACGAAGCTGCGCTGGCCCTGATTTCGTCGGGTCGTATAAATGTCGAAGCAATTCTAAGCGCCGAAGTACCGCTGGAACAAGGAGCCGATTGGTTTAAACGGCTGTATGCTAAAGAGAAGGGACTAATTAAAGTGGTTCTGAAACCGTAATGGCTAGTTGATTAGCTTTGACAAACCAAGCCGCCGGAGCGGTTCAAAACTTCGTCAAAGCTAATCAACTGAATGCGACCTTAATAAAAAGCCATTATTTCGCCGAAGTATATTGGGTAATCCGATCTCCGGTTTGTAACTCCAGTAAATTGTCTTTCAGAATCGTAATTGTAGCATTTGCCGTAAGGGCACACCTAACGTTTGGGCAAGACTCTTGTTCATTGTATTGAATTATCACTCCGTTTCGCTCAAATCGGTTATCAGCACAGCAGGGTGCTGAGGTAACGATATTATTCCGGCGATAAATGAGAGTGCCATCTGGCCGGTATTCTGTATCGTAATAAGCATCTGTATCATACATGGACCAGACAGGATTATTCACATCTCGGCTTTGCAATAGGTGCCAGCGTTTGTAGAGCAAGTCAGATGGGCCAATAGAATCATCGCTCCGGCAGGCACTGGAAAGGGCCGTGAGCAGAACTGAAAAGATAAGCAGCTTTTTCATATCAAGGATAGGGCTGATAGACAATTACTGCATAGACTTGATTGATAACCAATTTGTTCGTTGTCAACTCGTCAATTTGCCAGACACTCGCCGGGGTAATACAACTGGCCATGGCACACAAGCCATTTGGAGTCCGTTCCGGCAAAGGAATAGAGGCTACATCAACAAGATCTAAGGTATTGCCTTTACGCTTAAACCGGGCAGGAGAGCAGCAAGGGTCGTATTTTCCATCGTCGCCGTACAAAATTGTGCCGTTTAATTGGAACGCTACAATGGCCCATTCATTAGTCGGCGAAATCAGATCTGCCCGACCATTTTTGTAGTGAATCTCCGTCATGGCCCATTTCCTGTATAACGGATCGCTGGAGCTGGGAACCGCTTCGTCTCGGCGACAGCCTGCCACAGCCACGATCAGTATTAGTAAGCCGTACCGAAAGCCTCTCATAATTTCGTCAGGTTTTGAGTAGAAGAGCCTGTTCTAACGCATTTCGTTGGAATACGTTTAATAAATTATGTCTACTCCCCTCCGTATTGCCATCATTGGCCCCGGTAAAGTGGCTCATTTACATGCCCAGGCCGTTTTACAAACACCCGACACTGAATTAGTTGCCGTCTATGGTCGGACGTATCAAAAAGCCGAAGACTTCGCCAAACAGTATGGTATTCAGGCGTATAGCGATGTGCACCAGATGGTTGTTCAAGAAAGAGTAGATCTGTGTCTTGTCTGTACAACGCATCCGGCTCACCGCGAGCCCACGGTTGCAGCCCTCACTGCAGGTTCACACGTATTGGTTGAGAAGCCGCTGGCGTCATCACTCGACGATTGTGATGCGATGATCGACGCGGCCAAACAAAACAATCGTCAATTGGGTGTAATTAGCCAACGGCGGTTCTACGAACCATCCATGCGCATCCGGCACGCTATCGACTCCGGAAAAATTGGAAACCCTGTGCTGGGCACCATTCAGATGCTCGGCTGGCGTAGCGAAGCGTACTACCAGAGCGATGCCTGGCGTGGCACGTGGGCCGAAGAAGGGGGTGGTGTTCTGGTAAACCAATCACCTCACCAGTTGGATTTGCTCCTGTGGTATATGGGCGAAGTGGACGAGGTATATGGTGTTTGGCGAAACTTAAATCATCCCTACATCGAGGTAGATGATACCGCGCTGGCTATCGTGAAGTTCAAAAATGGCGGTTTGGGCAACATCATCGTTAGTAATTCGCAGAAGCCGGGCATTTTCGGAAAAGTCCACGTTCACGGGCAGAATGGCGCTTCGGTAGGTGTTCAGACTGATGGGGGAGCCCTGTTTATTGCTGGCATGTCAACCATTACCGACCCACCTGTCAATGATCTCTGGACGGTGCCGGGCGAAGAAACTCTTTTGGCTCAGTTTATCGCCGAAGACACTGCTTTTTTCAACACCATCGACGCGACGGTGTACTATTTCGGTTTGCAAATCGCTGAATTTCGGGATGCCATTCGGGAGAAACGTGCACCCGTTGTGACTGGCGAAGACGGCCGTAAGGTTGTGGCGCTGTTCCAGGCTATTTACGAATCAACCCGGACAGGTTTGCCCGTTAAAATGTGATCTTAAACGATTTTGGGTTTGTGCGTGTGGG
>CAXVWN010000418.1:0-21139 GCA_964263725.1 Spirosoma sp. | reverse complement strand
GGGCTTGGTGCGTCTAGATCCAGAAGAAGAACTTCGCCCCTGGCATCGTTATCAGCAGTGGTACACAATTCCCCTGTATTCTCTGGCTTCGCTTTCCTGGGTATTTCGTAAAGACTATGTGAAGTTCTTCAAGAGCCAGATCGGCCATCACGACAACTCATCGCACCCAAAAAATGAGTATGTTAAGTTATTTGTTTCGAAAGCAATCTATTACTTTTTCTTTCTGGTTCTACCGCTTTTGGTGCTTGATATAACCTGGTGGCAGTTGGCTACGGGCTTCTTTCTCATGCATGTGGCTGAAGGACTGGTACTGGGTCTTGTTTTCCAGCTGGCACATGCTGTAGAAGGAACCGCCTTCCCATTTCCCGATGAGCAAGGCGACATACAGGCGGCCTGGGCCATTCACCAAATGCACACAACAGCTAATTTCGCCCCACAAAGTGAACTGGCCGCGTTTTTTTGTGGTGGCTTGAATCGCCAGATTGAACACCACCTATTCCCTAAAATTTGCCATATCCATTATCCGGCTATTACGGCTATTGTTAAGCGTACAGCTCATGAATTTGACTTGCCTTACCTGGAGAATAGAAGCTTTGGTTCAGCACTTGTTTCTCACTTCCGCCTATTGAAGAAACTGGGTCGACCCCAACCCGTTGAAGCTCTGCGTCAAAAAACCCAAAACATAGCCGAGGAAGTACCTTTGTCATACTAGTAAAGTATGACAAAGCCTGCCACTGTTAATTAGTACCTTATTTCCCTCCGTAACTTATGGCGTCTCAGCAAGACCTTGATTTCACGTACACAACAATTGATAAAGTTTTTCGCCTAAGCATGGGGCAAACCGGCGATTATAGCGGTGCCATGTATAACGGCGATTTTTCGTTGACCCTTGAGCAAGCCCAGGAACAAAAACATAAATTTATAGCCGATAGTCTGGGAGTGAAGGCTGGCTCCCGCATACTTGATATGGGTTGTGGCTGGGGACCATACCTGACATACGCTACTAAAAAACGTGGTGCTATTGGACGTGGAGTAACCTTATCTCAAGGCCAGGCCGAAGCTTGCCGGGCCAACGGTCTGAACGTTGACATTAAGGACTGCCGCCTGATTACACCGGCCGATTATGGTACTTTCGATGCGGTTAGTTGCATTGGCGGAATGGAGCATTTCTGTTCTATTGAGCAGTATCAGGCTGGACAGCAGGATCAGGTATATGCCGATTTTTTCAAAAAGTTGTATGACTTATTACCCGTAGGCGGTCGGTTTTACATGCAAACGATGGTATTCGGCAAAAACATGATTCCATTTGACGAAATCAGTCTGGACGCGCCGAAGGATTCGGATTCGTACATGCTGGCGCTGATGATTGCCCAGTTTCCGGGATCGTGGCTTCCATACGGTCCTGAGCAGGTAATCCGTAATGCGCAACCGCTCTTCAAACTCATTTCGCAGAGCAGCGGACGACTTGACTATATCGAAACCATTGGCCAATGGCGTAAACGATTCCGAGCCTTCAATCTAAAAAAGTATGCTCTTTATCTTTCCCTATTGCCAAAGCTATTAACGAATAAACCCTTTAAAGACCTGATCGCCGTATTCAGGCTCAGCCCAAACCGCGTGTGTTTCGAACGGGAAACCATGGAACATTACCGATTGGTCTTTGAAAAAGTATAGCTCAAAAAGCCGCCACTTCACCATCAACTATGTCTATTCGAGTCGCTATTCACCACTATACCCATTATGAATTTGATCGGGTGGTTTTCGTTTCGCCCCACTTAATCAGGCTCAGACCAGTGGCGCACTCGCGTGCTACGATTGAATCCTATTCATTGACCATTCAACCGGCGAATCATGTTGTGCACTGGCAGCAGGACCCCTTTGGAAATTTTATAGCACGGGTCGATTTCTGGGAATCTATGCAGGCGATGTCCATTGACGTAAACATTATTGCGGGTCTGGAACCGGTTAATCCCTTCGACTTTTTTCTGGATACCTATGCGCAATCGTTTCCGTTTGAATACGAGCCACAGCTAAAAAAAGACCTTGTACCCTATCTGGAAATTACCGAACAGGGACCACTGCTTAAGCAATGGTTAGCAAACATAGACCAAACGCAACAGGGTACAATAGACTTCCTGATAATGCTCAATAAACGGGTTTTTCAGGATATTGCCTACAGCACCCGCATGGAGGCTGGTGTACAGACGGTTGAAGAAACATTTGAACTAGCCATTGGTTCCTGCCGTGATTCGGGCTGGTTACTGGTGCAGGTTCTTCGGCAATTTGGCTTGGCAGCCCGCTTTGTTTCTGGCTATCTTGCCCAGATAATAACGGCAGAAAGCGCCCTAAACGATCCAGCTATAACAGCAGGAAACACGCTTGCCTTACACGCCTGGGCTGAGGTGTACATACCCGGTGCCGGGTGGATTGGCCTTGATCCCACCTCGGGAATGTTGGCCACAGAAGGCCACATCCCGCTGGCCTGCACACCCGAACCCTCTGGTGCAGCACCCGTTACGGGCACTACAGACGTAACAGAAACAACGCTGACCTACAGCAACACATTAGAACTCCTTAGCTAAGGCTTTTAATCGCCAAAATGCAAACGTCCAAGTTCGATTATCGAACTTGGACGTTTGCATTTTGGCGAGTTAATCAGATATGAAATAAGATTTTGTCAGGACATTTCAGATTTTGCTGCCTACACCTCAATTCGGAACAAATGCATGGGCAATACATAAGGGTCCAGCTCAACATAATTGTATTCCCCTTTCCAGGTGTAGTAAGCCTCCGTGAGCAAGTCATGAACCTGATAAGACTGGTCTTGATCAATGCCTAATTCCCAAAGGGGCAC
This sequence comes from Spirosoma sp., assembly GCA_964263725.1. GTDB lineage: Bacteria > Bacteroidota > Bacteroidia > Cytophagales > Spirosomataceae > Spirosoma. Next base: position 18,285 of record CAXVWN010000418.1, on the reverse strand, counting down.
CTGCACCATACCGGCCCTGCGTTGATAAGCATCGGTATTGACGATAATAAGCAGCCGATTAGTACCGGTGGTTTTCAGATAGGCCATAATGTACTCATCACTAACGGAGCAGAATGTCAGGTTGTTGGTTCTTTGCAGAGCCGCATTCTCATGCCGGATCCGGTTAACGAGCGAAATCAAGTAGGTCAGTTTGTTAGTTTTCTCCCAGTCCCAATGCCGAACTTCGTATTTTTCGGAGTTTAGAAATTCTTCTTTTTTCGGAAAAGGCTCATGTTCCATTAATTCGAATGATGGTCCATATATACCGTAGTTACTCGACAGTGTTGCGGCCAGAAAGTAGCGAATCAAAAACTGTGGCTCATGGCCGGACTGCAAACCAGGGGGGTTGATATCATGCGTAGTTGGCCAGAAGTTAGGACGGAAATAATGCGTCATTTTCCCTTGCGTCAATTCCTCCATGTATTGCTGTAATTCGGCCTTTGTGTTGCGCCACGTATAGTACGTGTACGATTGCGCAAAACCCCGTTTAGCCAGTTCCTGCATTACTTTCGGCTTCGTGAACGCTTCGGCTAGAAAGAGCATATCCGGAAACTCTTTTTTGACTTCCGCAATAATCCACTCCCAGAAACTAAATGGCTTGGTATGTGGATTATCGACCCGAACAATACGAACACCCCACGATCCCCAAACCAGCAGAACACGCTTTAATTCTTCCCAGAGATTTTGCCAATCTTCTGTCTCGAAATAAACCGGGTAAATATCCTGATACTTTTTGGGTGGATTTTCAGCATATTGAATCGTACCATCGGGCCGTTTTTTGAACCATTCGGGATGATCCTTGGCCCAGGGATGGTCGGGTGAGCACTGGATAGCGAGATCCATAGCAACCTCCATCCCATAGTTGTGAGCAATGCTAATCAGGTGTTTGAAATCGGCTACCGTACCAAGTTCTGAATGGATAGCATCATGTCCACCGTCGGTCGAGCCAATGCCATAAGGAACGCCCGGATCGCCGGGCAGGCAGACGACGGAGTTGTTTTTTCCCTTGCGATGCGCGGTGCCAATGGGGTGAATTGGCGGTAAGTAAAGCACATCAAAACCCATGCCCGAAATGCGTGGCAACAACGCTTCAACATCCTTAAAAGTACCGTGAACGCCCTCCTCTCGTGCCGCCGAACGTGGAAATAGACAATACCATGTACTGAATCCGGCACGGGCACGATCCACGTCGACGCCCAGCTCATGAGCATAGCGTGTAGGATATTCGCGTTCGGGATAGCGATTGGCATAGAACGTAAACTGGTCGCTTTCGGCTACAGAAATGGCTTCGTTATAGCTATTCTCATCGGATGCATTGGTTGCCCCGGCTCGAAATAGTTCGGCCATTTCGCGCAGTGCCTTCACATCAGGCGTTTCTTCTCTAGTCTCGACCTTCTTTTTCCCTTTTCCCTTTGCCGCTGGCACTTCGGTTGGCTTTCCTCCTGCCCGCTCAACCATCTTATCCAGGTATTGAGCGCCCGCCAGCAATTCACTCGTAACTCGTTGGCCGTCAGCCACTTTCAGATGAGTATCATGTTGCCAGGATGCAGGATGGTCGATCCAAGCTTCGAGGGTGTAGACATATCGTCCCTGCTTTTCAACAATAAACGATGCGCCCCAGCGATCATTACCCAGCAGAACCATAGTCATTTCGGTCCAGTTGGCATCGTCCATATGTTTATAAAGCAGCACAGCCGACAAGTAATCATGGCCATCGGCGAAGATGTCGGCTTCAACGGCCACGACATCGCCGGGAATAGCTTTTATGGGAAATTTGCCACCGTCAAGCTCGGGGCTAACACGTTCGATAACTACACGAGACTGGCCGAAACCAGCTACACCGGAAAGAGAACTAGGCATACTCATTACTAAATCGTTTGATTACTAAATCGTAAACGGGTGAGCAATGTTACAAAAAAAGCTGGTTCTACTACCTTAGTCCCACTATAGTGTCTACATTAATTTATGGGTAGATACACTAGAAACGTGGCCCCCCGGCCCGGCTGGCTGCGAGCCGTAAGATATCCGCCATGATTATCAGCTACTTTCTTACAGATGGCCAGCCCAATACCCGTTCCAGCATACTCGCTACGACCGTGCAGGCGCTGAAACAGGTTAAATATCCGATCTACGTATTTTTCATCAAAGCCAATTCCGTTATCTTCTACGCTAATCTCTAGGTATTTGTCTGATGAACCAGCGGCTAGAACGGGCAACTGTTGGGCAGAAACCGTTCGACTATTGACATGCACGCTGGGAACTCGCTCAGGTGGCGTAAATTTCAGTGCGTTACTCAGCAGATTCTGAAACAGTTGTCTCAGTTGCAGGGTATTGCCGCGAATAATAGGCAGAGAACCAGTCTGAATTTGGGCATCCCGGCCCCGAATAGCGGTTTCCAGGTCACTTTGCACCTCTGCCACTAACGCCGACAGCGATACTTTATGAAATGAAGGTTTTTCGGTATTGAGCCGGGAATACGTTAATAGACCGCGAATTAACTCCTGCATTCGACCTGTAGCCGACTGCATTCGCCGAATGATATCCTGCGCATTGGCATCGAGCGCCGGTCCATACTGATCAGTCAGCATGCTGCTAAAGGCCTGAATTTTACGCAAGGGTTCCTGCAAATCATGACTGGCTACGTAGGCAAATTGCGACAGCTCGGTATTGCTACGGTTTAGCTCGCCAATGTTGTCGGTCAGTTGCTGTTGACTACTTTCTAAACGGCTCTTGTTTTGTCGTAGCTCTTCATTATCCCGCAGTGTCTGTTCAATTACCTTCTGAACGTGAATGTCAGCCAGAAACCCTGTCCAGTGAATTACTTGCTGATCGGCATTTCGCAGGGGTGTAGCCGAGAGCATATGCCAGATATATTCACCCGTCAAGCTATTTTGCAGGCGCCATTCACCTTTAAAAGGCAAACTGGAAGCCACACTGTCAGCCCAGATCGTTCGAACTATGGGATAGTCATCGTCATGAAAATGACTTAGCCAGCTTTCTTCATTCAGAGAGGGTATGGGCTTGCCCAAAAAAGTGGTAAACCCCTGATTGGCATAAATCAGTTGGCCATTGGATGTCATCGAGAAAATTAGCAGCGGCAGCGAGTTTGTCACTTGCTTATACTGCTGTTCGCTCTGGCTGAGCCGTTCGGCTAATTCCTGTAACTGGCTGTTTTTACGTTTGATATCGTCGTAGGGCGATGCGGGCGGCTCACGAAAAAACTGGCTTTTCCATCCATTAATTCGCTCCGAACTAACCGATTTTAGGTCTGAAACAGTACAATACAATCGAATATCGGTTCCTCTATTGGTTATGTCAATACTCAGCTCGTCTACCAGCCGGCGGGCATGCATCAGAGCGGCTTCAGTCGTGCTGGGATTATACTGTCGGCTGTCCTCCAACCGGGCCAGAATACGCCAGCCCTTCGTGTCACTGGCACTAACGCCAAGCGTTAAGGATGCATGCTTACTACTGGTTACAGCCAGCCGGGCTACCTCCGAAACGGCGGTGGCGAAGGTAGTTTGAGAAGCCAGCGACAGGCCCGCCAGTTCAGCCAATTTCATGCTGCGTTTATGGACCAGGATCAGGTCCATTTCGTTGTCCAGCATTAATTTCGTCAATTCATGCATAACGTTAGTAAAGTTTGCTTACCAACACCGACATGTCGTCGGTATGGCGGGCACATTCTTTATAAATGATAGCTGCCAATATAGAGGGGTCATACTTTCCAATACCTGGATAGCGGGCTGGATTCCACCGCGATTGCAAACCATCGGAAGTCATGATCAGTACCTGATTGCGCTCGTAAGACATTTCAATATCAAGTAGTGTTCGAGGTAGGCTATTGCCCAAAATACCGTTTTGAGGCATGTATCCTTTAATGCCAAGCGAACCGCTTACTTTAGTAACGATGTTGCCGACACCGCAAATTTTCCATTTTCGCCTGGTAAAATCGAAAACAGCACACGTACCTACCAGGCCTCTCGTACCAGCAGAAGCCTTATGAACAGCGTCCAACAAGTTGGCAGGGCTATAGTCTACTGTTTGCTCCAGCATTCTTATAGCTTGCTCAACAGCCATCTGCGCGGGCACACCATGCCCTAATCCATCACCCAGAAATACCGTCAGAAATGAGCTGGTTAATCGACTATAGCATCCATCGCCACAAACGGTTTGGCCGGCTTTTGGTACATTAATGAAACGAGTGTCGGCACGGGACGGTGTTGTAACGGGTGGTTTCGCTTTCTGATGGAGCCGTACCAGTACCACGGTTCCATGATTCGGATGCGAATACAGCTGAAACTCGTTTGCCAACCGTTGGATAGCACCCAGACCCTGTCCCAGCGACCCACCCGTTGATATACCATCCATCATCATTTGGTTGGGATCGAGCATGCCGGGACCACTGTCTACGCTGATCAATTCGAGGCTGGCATTATCCGTGTCATAAATCGGTTTGACCAGTAACTCACCGTTATTAGCATACTTAACTAAGTTGGATAGCAGCTCAGCAACGATAATATCGAGTTCACCCATTTTTTTTTCGCTGAACCGGAGTTTACCCGCCAGCAACCGTACCTCCCGTTTAATAGTAGCCCCGTAGCTGCGGTCTGGTACAACAAAAGATTGGTGGGGTGTATTATCCATTTGCCCACTTAGTAATGACTACCGTTGTCCCCTGTCCAACCGTACTTTCAATAAAAAACTCGCTCGATAACCGTTTGGCACCTGGTAATCCTAAACCTAAACCCGAACTTGTCGAATACCCATTTTGCATAGCCTGGTCGAGATTGTCAATACCAGGGCCTTTATCAATAAATGTTAATCGCAGTCCGACTTGTTTACCCCGATTTATCAATTCTATTGTCACATTGCCCCCGCCAGCATAATTGATCATATTACGAGCCAGTTCGCTGGTAGCCGTCATGAGCTTGGTTAGATTGAGCAACGTCATACCGGCAAACCCGGCTTGCTTACGAACAAGATTAATAAGGCGAACAACATCCTGTTCGCTCCCGATGGTATTTGTTTCAACCGCCTTACCCTTAGTCGTCGAAGTCGGCATCGTTGTCAGACACTATCTTGCTGCGCAAAAGTTCCATGCCTTTCTCTACGTTTAATGCCGTATAAACGCCCGTTAGGGGTAAACCTAGTTCAACCAATGTAATGGCAACGGCGGGTTGCATACCCACTACCACAGTGGCAGCATCCAGAATTCGGGCCATACTGGCGATGTTGCTCAATATGCGGCCCATGAATGAATCGACAATCGAAACGGCCGAAATATCAATCATGACTCCTTGAGCATTGTTTTTGGTTATGGCACCAATAATATTTGCTTCAAGATCGAGGGCCAGCCGATCATAGAGATCAACCTGAATAGTTACCAACAGAAACTGGCCCATCTTCAGAATAGGAATGCGTTCCATAGCCAGTGGTATTTAAAAAGGTATTGACCCGGTTAGTGCTGACGGGCTGGCTGGTGGTGCTTTTCGTACTTCTAAACGTAGTGTTCGAAAGGCATGCTTGAGCGCACTGGCCATTGTAGCTTTGGTAACCACATTCGACAGGTCAATTCCCAGATGGACAATGGTTTGAGCAATTTCAGGCCGAATTCCGCTTATAATACACTCGGCCCCCATCAGGCGAGTGGCATTCACGGTTTTAATAAGGTGCTGAGCCACCATTGAATCTACCATCGGCACACCCGAAATATCCAGAATAGCGATATCACTGCCTGTATTGACAATTTCCTGCAACAGGTTTTCCATCACGACCAGGGTGCGTGAACTATCCAGTGTACCGATAAGCGGCATAGCCAGAATACCTTCCCAGACTTTCACAACTGGCGTCGATATATTGGTCATTTCATCGGTCTGTCGCAAGATCACTTCCTCGCGTCCCTGAATGAATGTCTCGAACGTAATGACACTTAGCTTGTCGGTGAATTTGCTAATTTTTAATGTTTCTGAGAAAAGCCTTGGCAGATCGTTTTTCAGTTCGGCCTGCAGCGTTTCTACCAGAGCATCTTTTAAGCTAAAGACATACGCTCCCGTTTCTCGGGGAGTGTAGCCCTGCCGGGCACGGGACATCGAAATTCCCGATAGCATGGTTACAAGCGGTTCGAGGTCAGGCGAGTTTACCTGGCTAAGATTAGCATCTGTAACTACGCTAAAAAGTGTGTTGAGAAGTTCTTCTGACTGTTCTCTGAGATCGCTGCTAGCCATCAAATCATCCCGAAGGCCATCATCAGCCAACTGAATTCTCATCCAGGTAGTTAATATTTGTTTTTTCTTTTGCCGAAGTAGTTCGACGACGGAATCAGTCATGAATACAATTTTTGCTATTTACTGAACACAAATATTTGTCCATAAAGCCGGTTGGCAAGCAAGGAGTAACCTAGCACCCCAAAAGCCAGACGAATCAGCGCCAGTTTAGTACAACAAAAACAATATGGTAAAGTTTAAAGAACTACCCATCTGTTCGGACTTCGGTATCCTGATCAGTGGCAGTTTGTTCCAGGTACGCCAAGAAAGTAAACGTACCTAAGCCGTTGCTAAAGTTGCTCTTCAGAAATCAGGAAATATAACTATTTAGCGCCATCGGCTTTCGCATTGGAAACGGCCATCTGCCCAATAAACGCCCCTAGTTTTGCGCCTTCATCATTATCGAACCGAAACTGGGTTCCGCCATACATTCCTGATAAGGTAGCTTCGGTGGCTTGTGCATTCAGGCTAGTCGCTTCTGTGGGAAAAAGATAGGCCAGTACTGTAGCGGCTGCGGTCGAAACGGTGGCTCGATCAGATACGTAGCCAGGCATGTTCGGGATAGTCGTGGCCGTTTTGATAGCAGGATCGACTTGCGAAGGTCGTGGTACAAAATACGTATACATCGTTCGCCAGCTGGCCGTCGTTCCATCGTGCATGGCCCGGTTCAGGAGAGCGTAAGTACGGGCCGTTCGCAGTTCGTTTTGCCCATCCTCCCGAATAAAATCTTCAGCCAGAAAATTCCAGAGTCCCGACAGCGAATAGGTATTGTTGCCGTTATCCCAATAATTGGCAATGCGCCATTGCTCGCGGGTGCGGGTGTTAGCAATGTCACGAACCTCAGTTAGTGCTTTCTGAAACTCCGGCGACGTGGTAGCCGGTGGAACCGCAGGCGATGCCCGAAAAATAGTCGTTGAATCATACCAGGTTTTCACCTTTCCAGCCAACGGCAGTATGGGCGCGCGCGCTGGATTTTCCAAACTTTTCCATTTCTGGTCGTAGGAGGCACTATTAAATGTCGTTTGCCAGGTATTATTCGGATCATAAGCGACATTGAAGCGGTCGTTCTTAGCCCGATCAATGACTTTGGCGGCCACAGCCGTAGCCAGATCTTCACCGGCTTTCACATCACTGGGAACATTAACCCCGGCCCAAAGTCGGCTTTGCTTGTGCTCTACAGCTTTGGTCTTGAGCCAGTTAGCCTCGTTCGGAAAAAAGTACACCAGCACTTGGTACGAAGCCTCGGCAATAGCTGCACCCTCCGATGGGTAGGACGGCACATCGAGTACGGGCACCCGCGAGAAGACATCCTGCTTCGCCAGCGATGGGCGATTGTACTGGTACTTGGCACGCCACGCCACCACTAAGGCATCGTATTGAGCCACACTTAACAGGGCATATACGCGAGCGGCATACGGCGGCCCCGCATAGGGATTGGCGGCATCGGCTGGTGTGGTCTGACCGGTTGCGTAGTCGTAACCGGGCGTTATATTGTATTTTGCCACCAACTGCCGGGCAATCTGGTTCCAGCGTAAAACGCCCCCGGCGGCCCAGTAATCAACGGCGATATTCTGCTCGGGAGTGGCTGCCAGTAGCCCATTTTTTATGTCTGTCAATTCCTTTTGATACCCATCCGACGTAGTGGCAGTGGGTTGTGGCACAGAAATATCAGTCGATGATTTCAGAACAATGGTCTGCCAGGAGCCTCCATCAGCATCGACCGTAGAAGGCACTATAAACGGCAGAATACCTTCGTCGATGATGGGTTCTTTACAACCCACTACACACAACAGCACCGCACTAAGAATAATAGTAGAGAAAAGCGTTTTCATAGTTGATATGGTCATGCGAAGACCCAGTATAGCTATTGACGAAGGACTAATTATTTGCGGTCCAATGGCCAATGACAATGCCCCCATTGATTTGTGTGCTTTTGCCCGTATTGCGACCATCAAGGGTCGTGTTATAGCCCGCTGTCAGACCAAATTGCTTTAGCAAGCGTAGGTACGCCGTTGCACCCACCCGCGTAAAACCAACTGCATTCGTCGGAAACGGGATACCAGGACCAATGTTTGTTCCTTCGTTGTAGGGTGTTTGGCGCTGTCCCCACACATCAATGTTGCACCATTTTGTTACAATACCCGCCCTTAAAATCAGTTCTGTTACATCGGGCACGTTGGCCTTTGTGCTACTATACAGATTAAGCTGGCTGGGATCGTAATAATTTACCTGCCGATCGAGCGAGACCTGCCCACGTCGGATATAGCCATACTGTCCCGTTATGAAAAACGAACGCGCTTTAAAATGAAGCATGGTTCGGCCATCCAGATTCTGCGAACCGCGCCCAATGGATACAAAGGCGTCATTGACGTAATTCTGCATCGGAATTGAATACCCAACCGCAAATAACCAGGACAACCGGGTAGAGCCAAATTTGTAGTCGAAAGCTTCCCAACGAAGTGTAGCCGATACATCCTGAAAGCCTTCCTGTTTAGGAAAATAACCCGCGCTGGCTTCTGTTCGAATATACGGAGCCGCTACAATTAGGTCCAGATCATAGCCTAACCCATACGTTCCAACTAAGGTCAGTGCTTGCGTGGTAACGGTGCCCAGGTTTGGGTTTTTCGTTTCGGTCTTGTTGATAAAATAGGTATCATACGTGGATTGTGAGCCAATTATGGCCAAACTGGCTTTGCGTTGACCGCGCATAAAGCCATCTACTAAACCCTGAGCCTGGGCTTGCAAAACTAGAGTCAGAAGAACCAGAACACTGGCGGTAAAGGCTATTAATCGCATAAATCCATGTTAGATTGAGCAAAAGTAGTCGTTCAGACTGACATATGGTATGAACGAACGTTTTCCTTGTTACTGGTCAACCCGAGCGCATAATTCTACGCTTTTAGCCTGAAAATTGTGATTTGGGCTATGTTATAGACAAAAAAAGCCGGGTTTTGAGACCCGGCAGTATCGTTCATAAACTCTCTTTTTTCATTTCGGCATGTAATGATCTTCGTGCGTATAGCCATATTCGGCCACTTTCTGGGCACGATACCGATATAGAGACGGATCTTCGGGTGCCCAGGTAGCCAATCCATCGACATAGCGATTAAACATACAAAAAGCGGCTGCAATCAGCACTGTATCGTGAATATCGTGGTCAGTAGCGCCTTCGGAACGGGCGGCTTCCACTTGCGCGGGCGTCACCGATTTACCCCCTTGCTGAACACTACCGGCAATGGTCAGTAACGCCTTTACCTTTGAGGAAACTGCCGCAGCCTGGTAATCAGTCTTGACCGATTTGACCAATTCCCAAGTATCATCGCCGAGGTGCTGACTGGCAACAGCCCCGTGAATAGTCTGGCAAAAAAAGCAGTCGTTCAGCGACGAAACGTAGGTAGCAATCAGTTCACGTTCTCCTTCGGTCAGGCCCGACTCAGGCCGGTGCGCGTTGGTTCTTAGTAAGGCATTGACCAGATCGTTGAGCGGACGGGCGGTTTCGGGACTAAAAGCCATTGGTCCACGAATGCCGGGCAACCCGGCGGGTAGTTCGATATGTGGCATGATTCTGATTTATTTATGGGTAGTTAATGTTACGCACTGATAGTCAACGACTTTCACCCCTACTTCTCCCAGGGCAACTGGTTCACCTTACGCCCGATTGCATAGCCCATACGCAGACCTTCTTCGCAATCCATGCGGTAATGAACACCCAGAACAACCCGGGAATAAGCATTTTCCTGAGCCATCTCATAGAAGTTATTGAAGCTTCGTGGTGTGCCGTTAAATTCAGTACGACCTTCGTGACAGTGATCGGTCATGGCATACGCAGGTCCGTAAATATTCGTCAGAACTTCAGCCGCTACCGCGCCAAAACACGAATGCCCGGACGGATAGGATGGAAAAGGGGGCGTAATTCCCTCCATAATACTGATCGGATTATTTAAGCGAGTCTGCCAGGTTGGGTCAATCGTTCGTCGGATGTAGGTGATAGGCCGTTCAATATTATAGATGTATTTAGAGCCCCAGCACGCTACACCAATATCGCTCAGACCCATTCCCAATTTAGCATATGTATACACAGTTTTGTCCAGAGGGGCCTTTTGTTCGCGAACCACCTGTTGCGCAATGGCCAGCCAGCGACCCGCCGGTTCAAAGGTTAGTTTGTAGATATCGTCACTCCAAAATTCCCCAATCCATTGCTGATCTTTCGACAAGGGCGTTGTTGAGGTATATATTTCCAATCCCTGAGCAAACAACGTTGATTTAACATTGCTACTATAATCGAGGGGAGGTTTAGCTAGTTTATCAGCCTCGTTAGCCACAAATGTTCTGACCTTTCCCCAATAGGGTAACAGTGCCCGGCTGAAATCGGGCGATGTGGGTTGCCATTTTCCAACGCCCGTTGGCGGTATGTAATCTGCAGGCTGGTTGCGTAGGTAAGCGGCATCGCCAGCAATGTCTGTTTTAGAAAAGGCTAACACAGCCGTTGCCATCTCTTGCCCAAACTTCTTAGATCGTTCCAGCTCATCAGTCGCTCCGGTTGTGACAGTCAGTTTCTTGTACAAATCATCAATCTTGGCTTTATCGGCGTCAACAACCTGAGGAAAAAGGCCTTTCATCATGATGTAGTACGTTTCGTTTACGGCTACATCCCAGCGATACGATTTACCGTCTTCAACCTTTGGCACGGTTAAGCCAGCAAATTTATAAGCCACTGATTTGTAGTCTATCGAACCCGGCACTACAGTTTCGTAGGCGGCTAAACCAATATACCCCAGCGTTCGAGCCGCTACCGGCGGCCTGTAACCGGGAGCATATCGCTCAACAGTCAAAAACAAATCCATCCATTGAAGAGCTACGGAGGCATCTGTTGTGGCTGCGGTTGGCGTTGTTACTGGTGTTACATCATCTTTTTTGGATTGGCAGGACGCCAGTATCCATAAAAAGGCAACGATCAATATATAGTGGAGGCTACGTCCTTCAATGCTAAATGTGTTTCGTTTTTGAAAAGGAGAACACGTAAAAAAGCTCATAACTGTACCTGTGTTTAGTGAGGAGAATGATAGCTATTCAATCATTGGTGTCTCGCTATAAATGCCTATTAAATACATATATAGCGTTACTTAAATAGATAGATATAGGCTATTTATTGCCAATGATATATACTAATTAAAACAAGAGTCATGCCATATTCATTTGCTCATTTTTAAGAGACAACAAAAACGGCAAGATTACCAAAAACACTCAGACAGAGCCACTTACGAATATATTTTAACTGCCAATATTTACTCTACTGGTCTGGATTTGGCCTGTACTTTATTGATGAATAATGAACAATAGTCCCCCGGCCACAAAGTAGCCGGGGGCTATATAACCAACCTATGATAAATGAGTGGCAGTAGAGAACACATGCATGTGTTCTCTACTTTCGTTTGTTGATAAAGGATTCATGAGGCCGTTTGAGACTCATCGTGATGCTGTGGTTTCGAAATATCGGGGTTGAGAACCCAACTCCATGAGACTAGATCACACCTTTGCATTCGGCAGTTGATAACCTAGGGTTCCCATTCGTTCGCCCATTGCCTTGTAAGCAGCCGGGTCGGTGGGCGTGAGCGAGGCCAGCCCATCTACGTAGCGATTGTACATGCAGAATGAAGCAGCAATCAGTACCGTATCGTGAACATCGCCATCGGTTGCTCCCTCTGCACGTGCCGCTGCCACCAATTCATCCGAAACGGTACGGGCATCGGACTGAACATGGTCGGCAATAGCTAATAAGGCTTTCAATTTTGCTGAAATTGGGGCCGTGTCCGTGTTTTTTAACGTCTGATCGACCAAATTTTGTTGGTCGGCATAGAGATAACGGGAGGCAGCAGCATGGCTATTCATGCAAAAATCGGTCTGATTTTGCTTCGAGACGAAGGCCGCAATCAGTTCACGTTCGGCATCAATAAGCGTACTGTCGGGCGATCCGGCCCGTAGCAAAGCCTGTGCCAGCGCATAAAGTGGTTGCCCGGTATCGGGCCGGTACATGACTAAGCTCCGAATACCCGGAACGTCTTCTGGAAGTGTGATATGAGGCATAATTACTGCGTGTTTTTTTGAGTCTGATCGTTTATTTCTTTATCCAGATCGCGCCAAACGCGATCACAAAAGCGGCTGAAAATATAACTAATGCGTTTCCGATACCGCCTAATGCAACAGTTAAAGCGCCAACAAAAAGTACTGAAGTAGCCGTAAACAATCGCCCAACGTTAAAACAGAAACCCGTGGCGGTAGCGCGAATGGATACCGGGAATAAGGTTGGTACGTAACTGGATAATGATCCCTGACTAAGGCCAAAAAACAACGCCAACAAAGCCAGTTCGCCATAAACGACAGCTGAAAAGGAGTGATTCGTCAGAAAAAGCAACCCACAAGCCAGTAGGCAACTGGCAAATGTGAACAGTAACGTTGGGCGAGGTCCCAGCCGGGCGACCAGAAAACCAGAAGCGACTCCGCCCAAAATGCCCCCCATGCCCAAAAGCACCATTGTAATACCGCGTTCGGCCTGACCGGTTTGACCCGCTGGTAGCAGTGATTGCACCCAGGTTGGTATCCAGGAGAAAATCCCCCAGAGTCCAATCAGCACCGACCCATAAATAATGGCACCAGCGATAACATTGGGTCGATTTTCGACACTAAATAAGTTGGGTTTATTTACTGATGTTGCGCTGCGTCCTTGTTGCCACATGGCCGATTCAGGCAGTAATACCCACACCAGACAAGCGACAACTAACGGCACGATACCAATGCCAAAAGCGGCACGCCAATCGCCAAAACCACTGGCCAGCCCACCTGTTGCAACAATGCCTACCGGGAAAGCCGTTGCGAGTATGCCCAACGCAATGGGTCGCGATTGGGCGGGCCAAATCTCAGATATATAGACGGTTGAGATTAGTAAAACACCGCCAACACCTGCGCCCGTTAAGAACCTTAACGAAAACAATACGTATTCATTTGGCACAAAAACCGTTGCCAGCATGGCGCTCCCACACAATGCTGTTGCTAGCGATAACGCCCGAACGCGACCCAGTCGGTCAGCCAATGGCCCAAATAACAGACCACCTGTCATCCAGCCATACAAAAAAGCCGCGCTAATCCAGGCTCCCACTTCGCTCACCTGATCTGCCGAAGTTGATACGCCGAGCAACTGAGGAACAGCCACCGGCAGATACGTTGCCATAAGTGTGCTGGCTGTACCGCCAAACACATAGGCCACCAGACAAAGAGTAAAACTACCCCAGGGAAGTTTGATACGTTGCTCCTGAGCAACAGGCATTTGGATTGTTTGCATGGCTTATAGGGCTGAATGAATCTGATGTAATTTTGATGATAGTTACCGCAACATACCCTGATCAAACGTCAACGATATGTAGTATAAGCCCCCTACTGCCGGCGAACCATAAGCCTGCACAACGTATTGATTTGTCAGGTTCGACGCGCCGATTTTGAGCAATGTCTTATAAGTCGGTAACCTCAATGTTACCTGCGCATCGAGCAGGCTATAGGCCTGAATGCGACCGGCGTGTAAATCGTTGAACGCACCAACCCAATCAAACGCTTCCTGCCAATGCCAAGCCACATTGAACCCAACATTAGGTGCAATATTGCGGTGGCCAAGTGTTACATTGGTTTTGAAACGGGGCGTATTGAAAGCCGGAATACTGTTCGGATCGGCATTTTGCAGATTAAAAGCCGACCAGGTTCCGTTACCGGTTAGCGTATAGCCACCGGATGTAGCATAGTTCAAACCGAGCGTGGCACCCTGAGCCGTTACGCGGTCAGGGGCGTTGGTATACAATTGGAACGCCTGATAGGCCGAATTCAGAATGTCCTGAGCAGCAGCGGGATTAATACTTCCATCGGCACTCAGTACGGGGCTGTTGGGCCGGATGACAACCGTATTCAGGATGAAATTCCGGTACGAGCCGAAGTAGTAATTCGCATCGAGCGACAGGCGGCTGGTTAGCAGGGACCGATAACCAAGCTCAAAACTCTGCACCCGTTCGGGAGCAATGTACGGTACGTTCGATTTCACCAACTTGGCTTTGTTATTCATTACGGCTTGTTGCGGCCCCACCTTATTTACATCAGCCAGAAATCCATTCACAAAGCCCCCAACGCTGCTTGAGTTGATGGAGTTTTCATAGACGTTCATGCCCGCACTATTGCTGGGCGCACCACCCAGAATCGTGATTGGTCCGACATTGAGTTTGATAAACTGATCGCTGGGCGTTGGATTACGGTAGCCCGACTGGAACGAAGCCCGAAAATGGTGCCGGTCGCTGGGCGAAAACACCGCCGAGGCACGGGGCGTGAAGTACCCCGCGAAGTTCTGGTTCTTGTCGTAGCGACCCGATACGGTTAGCTTTAGTTTGTCTTCGAGCAGCGTTTTGCTCAATTGGGCAAAGGCTCCAAACTCGCTATATAATATCCGGCCACCCTTATCGTCAAAAAGCGTTCCATTCGTGAATAGACTGAACTGCCGGAAATTACCACCAATCAGCAAATCAGTTCCCGAAATCCCTGCTGACTTTAGAGCCGATGTCAGATTGTATTGGGCATCGGCATGGTACATGTTCGTCTGGCTCAGGATTCCGGCTCCCGCCAGTCCCTGAACGCCAATTAGTCGCGCTTTTTGTTGTTCATATTCAGCCGAACCGGGCAGCAATCGACCCTGGTCGGCAAACGAACGGGCAATAGCATTATCGCTGGCTGTTACGCCCTGCACTTTGCCCTGATAGGCGGCAGTATACCGGTCAAACCAAGTCTGGTCAGCGACGTTAGGAGCTACTAAATTACCACTTAGATCTCGCACCCAAGTCCGGTCAATTTGTTGGCCCAACGAACGCGTGTTGAACGAATCGTGCGAATCTTCCTGATTCGTGTAGCCGCGCACCATGAAGTTTGTCCCCCGGAGTTCAATCCGATGCTGAATCAGCGAAAACCCATTGACAGAAAAACGGTTACTACCCGTATAATTTGCGGTTCCTTTGGAAAAATTATAGGAGTAGATGGCCTCTAGTTTTGGGGTAATGCGGTAGTGAACGGTGCCATTTAGTTTTAGACTATACACATTGTAGTCCGTCAGATCTTTTTCCTGATAGCCGGTGCGAGACACTTTGCCAATGCCGGTAATTGTCCGGTTCACCTCGTCGCCATATATATTCAGGCCGTTATAAGCCGGGTTGTTAGGTCCCAATTTATCGGGTGATGTGGTGGCATCTACATCTGTATAGTCGGTGGCAAACCAGTCGAGCCCTTTCATATACGAAGCGACCAGTTTCACTGCCAGTCGATTGTTAAACGCTTTGGCATAGCGCAGCCCATAGTCCTGATAAATAGCAGCCCCGGTATTTGAATCGTTGACGTGATTTACGCCAACCTTCGTCTGAACACTCAGCCCCTGATACTTAAAGGGATTTTTACTGGTCATGAGCAAGGCACCGTTGAAAGCCGCCGGACCATACAAAGCCGAAGCGGCTCCCGGTACCAACTCCACACTTTCGGCGTCTAAATCACTCAAACCAAACATGTTACCAACGGAAAAGCCGAAACCCGCCGGTTGGTTATCAACACCATCAATTAATTGCAAAAAACGGCTGTTGCCCGTGCTGGCAAAACCACGCGTGTTAATTTGTTTGTAGGTCAATCCACTCGTGACCATATCAACTCCCTTCAGGTTATTGATCCCTTCATAGAACGTAGCCGATGGCGTTTCCCGAATGGTTCGCAGGTCCATTTTCTCGACCGTTACGGGAGCAAGCAGCAAACTTTCCTCCACCCGCGATGCGGCCACAACCACATCCTGCAAAGCATTGGTGGCAAGCTGGAGAACTACAGCAACCGATTGGTCGCCATCGGCTACGTGAGCCGTTTGGGTTTCGTGACCAACCATCGAAACTTTTAGGGTTAGTGGTCCGCGTTGATTCGTCGTTAACGTAAACCGACCAGCGGCATCAGCCACAGCGCCAGTCTGTTGACCTCTCACAACCACACTGGCGCCAGCCAGTGGTTGTCCATTATCGGCATCGCGTACTGTACCTGATACCCGGCGCGATTGCGCAAAAGCGGATAAGGAGAGTAAAAATATCATTGCCAGGGTGGAAATGATTTGTCTTGTTTTCATGTCGGTTTCGGTAAAAAAAGCAAATGATGGGTGGGCCGACCGAAAAATGAGCTTTCCCGGTCGGTAAAATAGAAGCAAGAAATAGGGTAATCGAGTTGTTTTTGGAGTACGTTGTTTAGCTACATAAGCCTCACAAAACGTTGGGCAAAATCCCTTTTAATCGGTTAGTGAGTTTGGGTTTGATAACCGCCTGGTGGCCGAACATAGCCCCGGCTGGTTATCCGTTCGCCAAGCATCTGATAGTAAGCCGGATCGGTAGGTGTTACACTGGCCAGCCCATCCACGTACTTATTATACAGGCAAAACAGACCCGTAATCAGCACGGTGTCATGAATCTCGCGGTCAGTAGCACCAGCTTCGCGGGCTCGGGCAACGGCTTTGGGCGTAACGTCCTTTCCGTTTTTCTGGGCAATGGCTGCGATCTGAAGCAGCGCCTTCATTTTTTCGCTCACAGGAGCCGTTTCGATATCCTGTTTTACGGCGCGGGCCGTTTCGTCATTGCCCAACAGTAAGTCGGCAGCTTTGGAATGGGCCGCTTCGCAGAAATTGGTGCAGTTACGAGCTGATACCAAAGCAGCAATCAGCTCACGTTCCCCCTGTGACAGAGTTGACTCGCCCCGCAGTAAAATCTGCGTGAGTTCCCGGATTGGCTGGGCCGTATCCAGCCGATATTCGAGCAGGCCGGTAATGCCTGGTAACTGCGCTGGTAGTGGGATATGTGGCATTTTTTGAGTTTGTGTATGAATGTATAATGGTTAATGTAGAATGACGTGTTGCTGAGAGGTCATTATTCATTGACCATTTTTTAAAGTCCCGATCCGTCAGCTTTCCCGCGTGTTATAGCGTAGGAGCCTATTTTTTTGCCGTGTATCAATCCCTGATCCGAATCGAAGCGGTAATGAATCATGCCGTAGACCCGGGATATAGAAGCTTCTGACGCTTCATCACTGAAATCCTGCGCTTTTTCAGGAAAAATAGAACTTAGTACCGCAGCCGCAGCACCTGAAAACGTTGAGTGCCCCGACGCATAAGAGGGAAAATTCGGCAATCCAACCGATGTTTTTACCCCAAACTGCTGTGGTCGCGGATAGTAGTAAAAATACTTCGCATCCCAGCAGGCAATCCCGGCATCCATAAGCGTTGTACCGACCAGGGCCAGCGTACGAGCCATGCGGACCTCACTATATTTGGCTTCGTTTGCCGCATTGGCAGCTGTTCGCATCCAATGACCGGGGGGCGTGTAGCTCCCCGCACCGTCGGACCAATAGTTGGCAATACGAGCCTGATCGCGGGTTTGGCTTTTGTTGATTGCTTTCAGTTCGTCTAATGCGGTCGTGAATTCTGCTGAGTTCAGCGCCGGTGGTGGACCGGGGCGTAACGTAACCAAGGTTGCTTTGTCGAAATTCCAGGTTGTTACGGCACCGTAGTTGGGTAGCATTGGCGGCCGAATAGGTGTTTCCTGACTAACCCAAGCTTCGCTCAGCCCCCGGCCTTTTGCGGCTTCGATCATACCCGCCGTTAATGCCTGGTTATTGGCAGCACTCATACCATCGGCCCTGGATCGGGCCATCACTTTAGCCGCTACCTGATTGCCTAGATCAGCTCCGGCAGTCAAATCACTGGTTACGTTCATGCCCGCCCATAAACGACTGTTTTTGTGTTCGGCCAGTTTCGCATCCAGGAAAAGACCTTCGCCGGGAAACATCGCTTTCAATACAGTGTAGGACGCAGACGCTACGACAGCATCTTCTGATGGATACGAGGGTAAGGTCGATGTTGGCAAGGCTACCCGTATCGTTGCATCAACTT